>NZ_JALKAS010000001.1:2234834-2554097 GCF_023015695.1 Jannaschia sp. S6380 | reverse complement strand
CGGGCCACCTGCGCATCGTCGCCCAAGGCACCGTCGGACGCCTCGAGATCG
This sequence comes from Jannaschia sp. S6380, assembly GCF_023015695.1. Taxonomy (NCBI): domain Bacteria; kingdom Pseudomonadati; phylum Pseudomonadota; class Alphaproteobacteria; order Rhodobacterales; family Roseobacteraceae; genus Jannaschia; species Jannaschia sp. S6380. The sequence goes on along the minus strand of NZ_JALKAS010000001.1, from coordinate 2,554,046 downwards.
ACACCGACGGCGGCGGCGACGCCTTCACCGCCCTCGGCATCATCCGCGGCGGCCGCAACCTCGACATCCAACAGATGTTCCTCGATGGGGATGCGCTGATCACCGGCTGATGCCGGCGGTCAACCCGCCCCCGGCAGCCGATCCCGGATCCGCGCCGCCTCGGCGGCGCGGCGATCCGCACCCCAACCGGCGGCCTCGGCCATGAGGCCGGCCGCGCGGTCGATCAGGGCCGCCCCCGCCGGACCGGCGAGGCGGCCCGTTTCGGCCAGCGTGGTCCGCCGCAGCAGAACGTCTTCCAGGCTGTCGGCCATCTCCTCCCGGATGGCGGTGCGGATGCGGTGATCCAGTGCCGCCCCGTCCGACGGGTCGAAGATCGCCAACCCGGGATCGGGCAACCCCGCCTCCAGCGAAGGACGGCCGCGAACCCGATGCCCCAGCTCCGCCGCTGCGCAGTCCACGGCACGTTCGGCGACAAGTCGGGCCGTGGTGTACTTGACGCCCGTCACGCTGATCAACCCGGCAAGCCCATCGGCCCGACCGTGGTCGACGAGCGTGCCGCGGGTGTGCCGGCGCGGCCCGCCCCTGGCATCATCGATATCGGCGGGGATATTGCCCACATAGGTCCACAGCACGTTTCCACGCCCGAGCCGAAGGGCCGAACCGGCGGCCGCGAGTTCGTGCAGGAAGGCGTCGACATCGCCCTGCGGGGACCCGTCATCGGTCGGATCGGCCTCGTGCGTGCCGATGATCGTGCGACCCTGCCAGGGCGTCAGGAAATACATCCGCCCGCCCCGGCCCAAGCGGGAATCGGAAGGGGTGCGGCTGACGATGCCGATGGCCTGCGGATCGGCGGGACGGTCGGTGACGATGTTGAGGGCCCGCGCGAAGCTGGGGAAGCGCGTCCGCAGCGGCGCCTTCGCGGTCGCCACGATGTCGGGCGTGGCGACCCCGGCGCAGCACAGGGTCATGCGCGCGCGGATGCGCCCGGTCTCGCCCGTCAGCCGATCGGTCACCTGCGCACCCGTGACCGTGGCATCCCGGCGACACAGCTCATCGACCCGCATGTGGTTCGCCGCCCGCAGGCCAGCGTCGATGCCGGCGCGCAGGCATGCGAGATGGAGGCGGTTCGCATCGAGGATCTGGCCATCCTGCCAGACGCCGCCTGCCGTCATCCCGGCAGGCGCCAGTTCGCCCATCCTGTCGCGCGCCGCTGCGGCCGTGATGACGGCGCCCGACCCGTATTCCGGGCCGCGTAGCCCGGCGGAGGCGATCCGGTAGAGCGCCGCGGCGGCACGGAAGGCTTCGGGGCCCTTGCCGGCATGCCCGAAGAGCGGGATCACGAAGTCCAGCGGTCGGATCAGGGCCGGGGCCGCCCGCTGCCAGAAGGCCCGCTCGCGGGCGGAGGCGCGGAGCCGGGCGATGTCGAGCTGTTGAAGGTAGCGGATGCCGCCATGCATGATCTTGAGCGAGTTGTGCGAGGTGCCCCCGCCAAAATCGTCGCGTTCCACGAGAACCGTCGAGAATCCGCGCAGGGCGGCGTCGCGCGCCGCCATCAGACCGTAGATGCCGCCCCCGATCACAAGGATATCGACCGGATCGGCGGTCAGCTCGGCGAGGGTGGCGCGCTTCATGACGGCGAACGCTCCGCGCGGGCGCGGCGCAGGGCAATCTGGCGGGCCGCAACCCGGGCCATGTTCTGTCGTCGGCCGATCGCCTTGACCGACAGGGATGGCAGGCTGAGGCGCTGCACCAGATCGGCGGCCGGACGCGCCGCATCGAGACGCCCCGACAAAAGGAGGCCGTAGCGGCCGGCCTCCTCCTCGGCGCCGGGGATCGGCAACGGATCGGTTCCGGGCAGGACGGCCCTGCCACGGAACGGCCCGGGTCGCGGCCAGCCGACAGGCCGGCCCGCATTGTCGCCCGGGCGCACAGCCGGGCCATGCCGGTCCAAAAGATCCTCGACCAGGCGGCCACGACGACCGATCCACTTGCCGAGGCCCCAGGGCAGGATGGCGGGGCACCCCGCCGCCGCGATCCGGCGCAGGGTTTCGTCGGCCGATTGCCCGTCGTCGAAGGACGCGTCGGTGCCGATGGCCAGCACCTCGATCCGCTCGGCCGTCACGACCTGTCGCCCCGCCACGAGCAGGAGCGTCCCCAGCGTGCCATGCGAAAGGCGCAGCGCCGCCGGGTCCTGCGGAAGCCGTTCGACCGCCCAACCCTCGGGCCGGACCCGCCCCCGGGACAACGCGCGGAACGCATCGTCGCGTGCCGTCTCGGTCAACAGCAAGGCACGGTCCTGCGCGGCGGGGGCGATCCGGCGCAGGTTTCGTGCGGCCGCCGCGAAGAGGCGTGCGGCGTCCATCCGCGGATAGAGATGCACATGACCGTCGATCGCCGTCGCCTCGTCCATCTTTCGCGTCCTGCCTGCCGATGCGCCCCGGGATCAACCCGGCGGGCATTCTGGCCACCATATCCCCGGGGTCAATCGACGTCGCGCGGGAAACTGGTGCAATCGGCGCGGGATCCGGTATCAGATGCCGCGAAGGAGGACGGGCTTCGATGGACGCCGCCATACATGACACGGGCAGCCGCCTGCGCCTGCGCATCTCGGCCCAGCGGCGGGATTTCGTGCTGTTGGCGCTGTGGTTCGGCGTCACCTTCGTGCAGTTCCCCGGCGACGAGCTGCTGCTCTATCCGCTATCGCTCTGGTATGCGATCGCGGTCTGGCGCGGGCAGCGTGCGATCCTGCCACTGGTGGCGCGGGCCTGGTTCGTCCTTCTGTTCCCATTGTGGTGCTTTCTGTCGATCGCCTGGGCGGTCGAGCCGCTGGCCGCCCTCAAGCACGCGGTCTACCTGTTCCTGACGATGATGATCTGCTTCCAGGTCGCCGTCAGCCTGACCCCCCGGCAGATCATGCATGCGATCCTGCTCGCGACCGGAGTGATCGGCGTCATCAACCTGCTCTACGCGGTGGGTACGGGCGACATGGGGCGCGGGATCTTCGCGCAGAAGAACACCATGGGAAAGAACATGGTGGTCCTGTGGATCGTCGCCTTCGCCACGTTCCTCGATCCCGGCGCGGGCAGGCTGACGCGCCTGGCGGCGCTCGGGCTCGCCGTCATCGCCGCGGTCATGGCCTTCGCCAGCAATTCGGCCACGGCCGTCCTTCTCGTGCTGGCTTCCTCGGGCATCCTGCTGGTCGGCGCGATCGTGCTGCGGGGCGGGCTGTTCCGCACCAGCCGCCTGTCGCTGGCCTTCCTTTTCCTGGGGATCGTGCTGATCGCGGGCAGCTTCATCCTGCCGACGCTAACGGTGGACCCGGTCGAGGTCGTGCTGGACGAGTTCGGCAAGGACACGACCCTGACGGGCCGGACCCTGCTGTGGCAATACGCCGACGAGCAGGTGGCCGAGAACCCGATTCTGGGCGTCGGCGCCGGCGGGTTTTGGCGCTATCACACCTCGCCGCTGGTGCAGCGGATCTATTTCGAATTCTTCAAGTCGCCGGGCGACGTCTTCAACTTCCACAACGCGTATTACGAGATCGCCGTCCACCAGGGCCTGATCGGGATGGGCCTGGCGCTGATCGGCATGGCCTGGGCGGTCTGGATGCTGGGCCTGGCGGCTTTCCGCATCGGGACGATGCCGCTGATCTACTTCTTCACCCACATGACGGTGGCGATGGTGCGGACCTATACGGAGGCGGATTTCCTGCGCCCGTTCGTCCTCTTCCACATGGTCGTATGGATCGGCGCGCTGGTCTCCTGCCAGGCGCTGTTCGCGCAGGCGCGAACCGGCCGACGCGCCTGACGTCGCGTCCCGCGGCGGCTTCCCGCCACAAATCCGCGAACGATAACCCCGAAACAAGCATATTTTCGCCGTTTTCGAATCCTAGCCACGAAATGGGGCAGAGGAGGATTGAGATGGGCCAGACACGCGGGTAGCAGCAATTTCGCAAAGTCACCCTAGCAAAATTCACTAGCACTACCACGCAATGAAACCAACCGATCGCGCCTGGCGCGACCGGCGGACGTGATATCGACCGAGACATGATGGCGGGCCAACCGTCACGGGACAGTCAGACAGACCACGTACGCAAGATCCAAACCGGGCCAGGTCCAGGCGGCCGCCCTTTCTGCCAACACCGGGAGCCATCTCGGAGCGCCCGCATTCAGTTGCGGACGAACGATCGCCCTTGTCCGCAGCAGCCCCATCCGGGGGCCTGCCATGGAGCCAAGGGCCGAACAGAACGAAGGACGCACCTATATGAACGGCCACCACATGCATTCCGGGGCATCGCTTTTGAAAGCTTCCGATGCGACCCACGTCGCGGTCCGCAACGGCGACTGGTCCGACGGCTCCTCCTGGAAGGGCGGCCGGATCCCGAACGATGACGCCCTGGTATATATTCCCTCGGGAATTTCAATTACCTACGACGTGAAAAAGTCCGCAGATCTTGGCACGGTCCGCGTCGACGGCACGCTGGACTGGACCCGCGCGCATGACACCGAGATGGTCGTTGAGACGATTGTTACCATGCCGGGCTCGCGGCTAGAGATCGGGACGCAGGACGACCCGATCCCGGCGCGCATCACGGCCGACGTCATCTTCCGCGACGGCGAGATCGATACCGGCAAGGACCCCGAGCGTCTGTCCCATGGGCTGGTCGCGCATGGCGAGGTGTCGATCGAGGGGGCCGAGAAGGAGAGTTTCCTGACGCTCGACAGGGAAGCCGAGCGCGGCGACAAGACCATCAAGGTCGACGGCGACCTGGGCAACTGGAATGTCGGCGACACGCTGCTGATCGTCGGCACGAAATATGTCGGCGAGGATGACAAGGGCCGGCTGCGCAACCAGGACGAGGAGCGCAAGATCGTCGCCATCGACGGCGACAAGATCACGCTCGACCGCGCGCTCGACCATGACCACACGACGCCGTCGGGCATGTCCGTCGACACCTATGTCGGGAACATGTCGCGCAACGTCACCTTCAGCTCCGAGGACCCGGAGGGGCAGCGCGGCCACGTCATGCTGCACAACTCGACCTCCGGCGGGGCCGACGACCCGGCCAATTCGGTCCGCTACGCGGCCTTCGACGACCTGGGCCGGACGGACAAGACCGAGGATATCACCAAGGCCAACCCCGAGGGGCGCTATCCGCTGCACCTTCACATGACCGGGACCGAGGTGGACGCGGCCAGCTCGCTTCTGCAGGGCAATGCCGTCTCCGGTTCGCCGGGCTGGGGCATCGTCCAGCATTCCAGCCGCGCCATCGTGTCCGACAACATCGTCTCCGACGTGGTCGGCGGCGGCATCGTGTCCGAGGTCGGCGACGAGACCGGCGCCTGGATCGGCAACCTCGTCACCGGGACCAGCGGCTATGACGCGCCGAACAAGAACGGCGACGGCGACCAGGGTGCCGCCTACGAGAACCAGTCGCGCGTGATCGTCCAGCAGGACAACATCGCCGCCAATTCCAAGCTGGGCTGGAACTTCTCCGGGCAGGAGGATTTCGCGGTCGACGAGGCGCATGGCGGCGCCCCCCGCGATGGCGCACACCGCAAGATGTTCGAGCGCGAGCAGGTCAAGTTCGACCCCTCGCCCTTCGATGTCGCCCTCGACCACGAGGAGCCGCCGATCGTCGATTTCACCGGCAACGAGGTGATCGGCGCGCAGGAGGCGTTTCGCGTCTATCACCGCCAGTTTTCGGACGACACCGACACCATGAGCGTGATCCGCGACTTCACCGTCTGGGGCGGCGACAACGGCATCAACCTCAAGAACTACTCCTCGAACTACGAGTTCATCGACTCGACCTTCCAGGGCAGCGGCGAGGGCTTCCGGGTCGAGCGCAAGACCTCGGCGGTGGTGTTCAACAATGTGGAGTTCCGCGACTTCGGCACCGGCTACCACAGCTATGGCATCAACCATGAATCGGTGCTGGTCGACGTAGATTTCATCAATGTCGACAATCACTTCAAGATCGAAGACCTGATGAAGAACATCTCGAACGCCGGCACGAAGAAGGCGCTCGTCGACTACTTCCGGTCGGAATACGGGATCGACTACAACAACCCGATGCCGAAGATCCTCGACAGCTCCAAGCTGACCGAGGTCAGCAAGGTCCGCTTCGTCGCGTCGAACGACGCCGACCTGAAGATCGGGTCCGGGGATTCGACCCTGAACATCAAGGGCAAGATCATCGACTCGCTGGGCGAGCGGACCTTCAACGAATACGTCGTGGCCAAGACCCCCTCTGGCGCGACCGGCTCGAAGGAATTCGACGGCGTCAAGCTGCGCCTGGGCGGCCAGGCGGCGGGCCTTCAGATCGAATTCACCTTCGACGAGTTCCTGGCCGAGCACGGCGCCTTCGAGAAGCCCGACGGCACCTGGGTCTCGCCCGTGGTGAACTGGATCACCGACCGCCTGACCGGCGAGCAGCATCCCGTCATCATCGACATCGAGCTGGACGACGTGGATCGCAGCAAGCTGAAGGCCAACGAGCTGGACGCCTATCCGAACCCGAAGATCGACAACACCGATTTCGATTACGGCTTCAACATCTTCGGACCCGATGGCGGCAACGAAGGTGACGGCGGCCATGGCGGTGGGCATGGCGATCATGACGATCATGATGACAACGATCATGACGACGATCATTACGATGACGATCATGAAGACGACAACGGGTCGGACGGCGACCACGATGGTCACGGCGGCCACGACAACGGCGGCCATGACAACGGCGACGACGACGACGATGACGATGACGAGAAGGACGACGACGACGAGAAAGAGGACGACGACGATCATGACGGCCATGGCGGTCATGACGGCGGAGGTCATGGCGGCGGGGATCACGCGGAGGACAATTCCGCGGACGAGGACGGCAACCTCGCCCTGATCGGCTTTACCAAGGAAGTCGACGTCGACGGCTCCGGCATCGTGTCGTTCCGTGTCGAGGGGCTCGACGACGACGCCCGCGGTCGCGTGGTGGTCTGGGACCAGGAGAACAAGGTCCGCCAGAAGGTCGACTCGGACGGCAAGATCACCATGGATCTGAGCGATTTCGAAGAAGGCTTCGCCCGCGTCCGCCTGTTCGTGAAGGACGATGACGGCAACAAGGCCAAGGTCTGGAGCCCGAAGATCACCTTCGTGGACCTGGACGCCGAACCCGACACCGGCCCGAACCTCATCGACGGCGCGGGCAAGCTCAAGGGGACCGGCGGCGACGACCTCATCATCGGCGCGGGCGGTCAGGACATCATGTTCGGCGGCAAGGGCGACGACGAACTGCGCGCCAAGGGCGGAACCAACAAGCTCTACGGCGAGGAAGGGGCGGACACGTTCGTCTTCAACAAGGCCTCTCTCGACGGCAAGCTGGACGACATCAAGGATTTCGACCTCGGCGAGGGAGATGTCCTGTCGTTCCGCGGCTTCCTGCCCGAGGATCCGGCCGATCTGAGCGACTGGGTCCGTATCGAGAAGGCGGGCACGCTCGGCATCCTCCAGGTCGACGAGACCGGCAAGGGCAAGTCGTTCGAGGACATCGCGGTCATCCGCAACGGCCGCGGCCTGACCATCGAGCAGCTGAACGACGCGGACGCGATCGAGATCATGTAGACCGGTCAGTCCACCGGACGGAGATCCACGAACGCCGCGGCAGGAATGTCGCGGCGTTCTTTCGTTTCGGGGGCCGCATCGGTGCCCCCGCCCCCGCCACGAAGGGCCATCGCCAGCCGCGCGATCCCGACCGTGTCGCCCAGGTCGCGCCGGGTGACGGCCACGCGCAGGCGCCAGCGCAAACCGTGGCGCAACGCCGTGGCGATGGCCGCACCGGCGGGGGTCCGGCGCGCGATTCCCCTCAGCGCGTGCCGGGTCGCCGGCTCCATGGCCTCGGCGATACCGTGCTTGCCGGCCATCGCGCGCAGGCAGATCCGGCGTTCGGTCGCGCCCAGCGCCGCCTGCGGCAGAAGCCCGGCCGCCGCATTGAAATCGGCGATGGCGGCGGGCCAGTCCGTCTTGCGTGCATGAACGCAGGCCCGTTGCAGCAACGCCACCCGGCGGAGCGCCTCCGGTCCATCGGCCTGGAACATCGCCTCATAGAACGAGAGCGGAATGCGGTCGCGGAAGCCCGCGAAGATGGCCCGGTCCGTGGCCTTCCAGACCGCTTCGGACTGGTCGGCCGCGTGCCGGGCCGCTGCGGGCCCGCGGTCGCCGTCATGCTTGCGCTGCAGGAATACGGCCTCCTCGGTCATCACGATCGGCGCGGCGAGGCCCAGCCGCACCAGCATCTCGTAATCGATCGACCGGGGCAAATCCTCGCGGAAGGGCCCGACCCGGTCGTAGAGTTCGCGGCGCACCATCATCGCGTTCTGGAACAGGAAGATGTCCTCCAGGACATGCCGGATCGGCGTGCCCGTCCCCATGTCGGGCCAATAACCCGGCCCCTGCTCCGGCTGCCCCTCGCGGAATCGCCGATAGGACGCGCCGGCCACGCCCGCCCCGGGGTTGGCGTCCAGAATTCCGGCCAGTGTGGCCGCCGCGCCGGGCAGCGCGATGTCGTCATCGTCGCAGATCCAGATATAATCGCCTCGTGCTTCGGCCATTGCTGCGTTGAGCGCCGCGGACTTGCCCGCATTGGCCGCCGAGAAGACGCGGATCCCCTTGCCGAGGTCCCGCACTACGTCTAGCGTTTCGTCAGTTGAGCCGTCATTCCAAAGGATTATCTCGTCTACCCGGCGTGTCTGACGTCTGAGGCCATCGATGGTCTGACGCAGGAAACGCGCGCGGTTGTAGGTCGGGACGATCGCCGAAATTAAGGGCATTCTAGATGCGATCCGATTGCGGGCTTTTCATGTCCGACACGTTCCACGTCTCGAACCTCGTTTCAATCGCGGCGCGCCGTCTCGTGGCCATGATCCTCCTCTTCGCCGCGATGCTGGTCGGTCCGGGGCCGGCCCTTGCGCAGGACGGCTACGCCCTGAACGCGGGAGACCGGATCGCGGTGCGCGTGTTGGCCTGGAACTCGCTGGAACTGGAATTCGAACTCTATGAAGGGTTGGGCGGAACCTACCGCATCGACGGGGACGGAACCGTCGCCCTGCCGCTGCTGGGGGCGGTGACGGCCGGCGGGCTGGATGTCGCGACGCTCGCGCGGGAGGTGGGCCAACGCTACCAGCGCCGCCTCGGCCTGGCGGAAACGCCCAGCGCCACGGTCGAGATCGTCGAGTACCGGCCCGTCTATGTCCTCGGCGATGTGGCGCGACCGGGCCGCTACGAGTACGAGCTTGGCCTGAACGCGACCCGGGCCCTGGCGCTGGCCGGCGGCATCTACCGCCCGGACGAGGCGACCGGCACCGGCGAGGCGATCCGCGCCGTCGGCCGCATCGAGGAGCTGGCCGAGCGTCTGGCGCGCGAGCGGATGCGCGCGGCCCGCCTGCGCGCCGAGATGGCCGAGGGCGACGCCTTCGACCGCCCCGACCTGCCGCCCCACCCGTCCGGAGAGACGGCGTCGCAGGCGCTCTATTCCCATGAGGCCAGCCTGTTCGACAGCCGCCGCAGCCAGATGGCAAGCGCGCTGGCCTCCATCGGCGAGACCGAGGCGCTGCTGCAGACGGAGATCACCGCGCTGGAGGAGAAGCGCGCCGGCATCGGTCGGCAACTGGAGCTTGTGCGCGAATCTGTCGGCAATCTGGAGGCGCTGCGCGAGCGCGGCCTGGCCCGATCGCCGACCCTGATCACCCTGCAGCAGACGCTGATCGACCTGGAGGCGCGGGAGCTGGACACCGAGACCGGCATCTTCCGCGCCCGCCAGCAGCTTTCGGAGCTGGACCGCGACGAGGGCGATCTTCGGGCCAACCGCCGCGTCCAGGTCCTGCGCGACCTGCAGGAGGCCGAGGGCGAGGTTGCCCGCCTCGAGACGCAGCTCGCCACCACGCGCAACCTGCTGTCAGCCACCGCCGCCCTGCTGGCCGAGCCGGAGGGAGAGGAAAGCGTGAGGCTCGACTTCACCATCCTTCGCGGCGACGGCGGCGAACGGATCGCGGCGACCCCCGCGACGCCCCTGCGTCCGCTGGATGTGCTCGAAGTCGAGGCGGTGACTGTCGCAGACTGACAACAGCCGCGGGAAATCGCGCCGGTATCGTTCCTGACTTCGCCCCGAGGCCCCATTCAGGCCGCGAAATCCCTGCAAAATGCCGACTCCTGACGCAGGACCTATGATAGCAAGGGGCGTGCGCCCCGCCGACCCGAAACATCCACAGGACGCCGCCGATCCGGTGGCCCGCCCCCCGCCATGCCCCAGACGCCCCAATCCCGACCGGACATTTCCGTCTGCGTTCCGATCTTCAACGAGGAGGAGAGCGTGGCCCCCCTGTGCGACGCCATCGTCGCTGCGCTGGAGCCGGGCGGCCGCAGCTTCGAGATGGTGCTGGTCGACGACGGCAGCCGCGACGACACCATTCCGCGCCTGTCGCGCATCGCCGCGGAAGACCCGCGGCTGGTGATCGTCCGGTTCCGCCGCAACTTCGGACAGACATCGGCCATGCAGGCTGGCATCGACCATGCGCGTGGCCGCTACGTCGTGACGATGGACGGCGACCTGCAGAACGACCCCGCCGACATTCCGATGATGATCGACAAGCTGGACGAGGGTTACGACCTGGTCGTGGGATGGCGGGTCAAGCGACAGGACAAGTTCCTGACGCGCAAGCTGCCGTCGAAGATGGCCAACTGGCTGATCGGAAAGGTGACGGGTCTGCCGATCCGCGACAACGGCTGCTCGCTCAAGGTCTATCGGTCCGAAATCATCCGGCGCGTGCCGCTCTACTCGGACATGCACCGGTTCATCCCGGCGATGACGATCCCGATGGGCGCGCGCGTGGCCGAGGTGGGGGTGCGCCACCACGCCCGGCAGTTCGGCGAGTCCAAGTACGGCCTGTCGCGCATCTTCAAGGTTCTGCTCGACCTCATGGTCATCAAGACGCTGCTGATCTTCGCGCGACGCCCGCTGGCGCGTTTCTCGGGTCTGGCGGGGGCAATGGCCGTGGTGGCCTTGCTTTTGCTGGTCCTGATGCCCGATAGCGGGTCGATGGTGGTTGCGATGACGGCGGCGGGACTGCTCCTGTCGCTCTCGGCGTTTCTGCTGTTGCTGGGCCTCGTGACCGGGGCCATGTTCCAGGGCCTGCATCGCCGGCCCGCACCGGCGGGAGGATCGGGGTGAGTCGGATGGACCGGATGGATGATGCACCGCGCGGCCTGGACCTTTCGGTTCTGGTGGCAACGGATGCCGATGGCGGTGTCGACGACACGCTGACGCGCTGCCGTGCCGCACTTGACGGCCTCGGTCTGCGCTACGAGTTGCTGGTGATCGTCGATGGCCGGCAGGCCGAGCATCTGGCCAGCCTGCGCACCCTGGCCGAGAGCTGGGACGCCCTGACCGTTATCGGCCAGCGCCCCTGGAGCGGTGAGGACGCGGCGCTGGCGACGGCGGTGCGGCGATCCTCGGCCGAGCTCATCCTGATGCTGCCAGGCTGGCCCCAGGTCGAACCGGCCGACCTCGCGCGGCTGCCTGCGGCGCTGGACGATCACGACATGGTGTCCGCCGTCCGCCGCGGGCCCGAGGGCGGCGCCCTGCAGGGCTTTCGCCAGCGCCTGTTCGGACGCGTCCTGCGCGCCATGTTCGGCCGTGCGCCCGCCGACCCGTTCTGCCGTGTGCACCTGGTCCGCCGCGACACGCTGGAGGACGTGGCGAGCTTCGGCGTGCGCCAGCATTTCCTGCCGGTGATCGCCGCCCATCGCGGTCACGACACCGCCGAGGTCACCGTCGCCCCGGCACCGTCCGAAGACGCCGAGACGGCGGGTTACATCTTCAAGCCGCTGGGCCATGTCCGCGCGCTCTTCGATGCGCTGACGCTCTATGTCGTGCTGACCTTCCTGCGCCGGCCGCTGCGGTTCTTCGGGGCCATCGGCCTGCCGCTGTTCCTGGCGGGCGCGGTGATGACCGCCGTTCTGGTGGTGCAGCGCCTGCTCGGCGATACGGCACTGGCCGACCGGCCGCTTCTGATCTTCGCGGTGCTGATGATCGTCCTGGGCCTGCAGATCATCGCCATCGGGCTGGTGGGCGAGATCATCGTCTTCGCCGGCGCGCGCCGGATGAAGCAGTACGAGGTGGCCGAGATCATCACCACCGACCCCCGTCACACGGCCGACCGCGACGCGGAGCCCCCCGGACAGGTGGTGACCGATGCCCGCGACTGACACGAAGGACAGGGACCTGTTCCTCGTCACCGGTGCCGCGGGCTTCGTCGGCAGCCATCTGGTCCGACATCTGCATGCCGAAGGGATCGCCGTGCGCGCCATGGTCCGCCGCGAGGCCCAGGCCGAGGCATTGCGGCCCTATGTGCAGGAGGTCGTGATCGGCGACCTCGAAAGACCCGAGACGCTGCGCATGGCCGCCGAGGGGTGCGCGGGCGTCTACCACGTGGCCGCCATCTTCCGGCAGGAGGGGCTGCCCGACGAGACCTTCCGCGCCATCAACGCCGAGGGCGTGCGCCACATGCTCGACGCGGCAATCGCGGCCGGCGTGCCCCGCTTCGTCCACTGCTCCACCAACGGCGTCCACAGCGATATCGACCATCCCCCCGCCGACGAGAGCTATCCGTTCAACCCCGGCGACATCTATCAGGTCACCAAGGCCGAGGGCGAACGGATCGCCATGGCCTATTTCGAACAGGGCCGGATCGGCGGCGTCATCCTACGCCCGACCATGATCTACGGGCCCGGCGACGCGCGCACGCTCAAGCTGTTCCGGATGATCGCGAAGGGGCGCTTCTTCTATGTCGGGCGGGGCGAGGCGCTGACCCATTGGGTCGACGTGCGCGACCTGGCGCGGGCGTTCCAGCAGGCGATGGAGGCCACCGACATCAATGCAGAGGCGTTCCTGATCGGCGGCCGCCGCTACATGACGCTGGCCGAGAACGCCCGCGAGATCGCCGCGCAGCTGGGCGTGGCCGAACCCCGGCTTCGCCTGCCCGTCCGTCCGATGATGGCGCTGGCGCATGCGACCGAGATCGTGTGCAAGCCGATCGGGGTCGAGCCGCCGCTGTTCCGCCGGCGCGTTGCCTTCTTTATCAAGAACCGGGCCTATGACATATCCAAGGCCCGAGAGATGCTGAAATTCGAGCCGCGACAGGATTTCGCCGGCGAGGTCCGCGATATCATCGCCGCCTACCGCGCTGCCGGAGATCTGCCCCCGGCCAGTGCCGAGCAGAGAGCTGACTAGATGAACGAGATTTCCGCCGACAACCGCCGCAGCCTGGGCCCGACCGTGGCGCCCGTGGCCGAGGGAGGCGGGTCGCAGGACATGGTTCTCGATTTCGGTCGCATCCTCGCGATCATGCGGCGGGGCTGGTGGCTGATCGCCGGGCTGGGTTTCCTGGGGGCGGTGATCGCCGCGATCCTGGTTCTGCAGGTGACGCCGACCTATCAGGCCCGGGCCGAACTTCTGCTGGGGCAGAAGGGGCGTGTGGACGACGCGATGGGCGCGCTGTTCCAGGATCTGCGCCTGGACGATGCCGCCATCTCGGGCGAGATCGCGATCATCACGTCCGGCCGCGTGCTGTCGGAGGTGTCCGATCGCCTCGATCTCGACACCCATGCCGAATTCAACCCCGACCTGCGCCCGCCCGAGGACGGGCCCGGCCTGCTGGCGCGCATGTCGGACGGGGCCGTCGACCTCCTCAAGGGCGCTTTGGGCATGAGCACCGACGACGCCGGTGGCGCGGGCCCTGCCACGGCCGGCAGATCGCCCGTCGCGGACGCGGCACTGACGGGCAAGACCGCGCTGGGTGACCAGGCCAGCTATGTCGATCAGTTGCGGCAGGGGCTCAAGGTCCGGCAGGTAGGTCGCTCGAACCTGGTGTCGGTGCAGTATGCCACGACCGATCCCGTCCTGGCCGCCGCCGTCCCGAACGCGCTGATCGACGTCTACCTGGAGGATCAGGTCAACCGGCGTTTCGACGTCCTGAACCGCGCGACCGCCGGACTGGAGACGCGGCTCGACACGATGCGCGGGCGGGTCGAGGCTTCGGAGCGCGCGACCATCGATTATCGCAACGAGAACCTGTCCGAAGGGTTCGGCAGCCGGGTCCAGATGGATCAGCAGCTGGCGGATCTGTCGGTCCGGCTGAGCGCGGCCACGGCCGAGCAGTCCGAACTGGAATCGGAACTCCGCAGCCTGAACGCGCTGATCGAGGCCGAGGGCGCGATCTCGACCGCCGGCCTGTTCCAGTCGCCGACGATCACCACGCTGCGTGCCGAGTTGTCGGACCTGCGCCGCCGCGAGGACCGGCTGCGCGGCCAGTTCGGCGACGACATCCCGCAACTCGACGAAGCCCGCCGCGAAATCGCGCGGCTGGAATCGGCGCTGGCCGAAGAGGTGCTGCGCCTGCGCGACGACAAGGCCAAGCTGGTCGACCTCGCCCGCGCCCGCACCGACGCGCTGTCGCGGCAACTCTCCGAGATGGAACGCCGCGCCGTGGCGCTGGCACAGCGCGAGGTGCGCCTGGCCCAGCTCCAGCGCGAACAGAGCGCCGCGCAGCTCGTCTACGAGAACTTTCTCGACCGCTTCAACCAGACCCGCGATGTGGGCGACCTGCAGGAAAGCGACGCACAGGTCATCGACTATGCCAGCCCGCCGCCGGCCCCCATCGCGCCCAACAAGAAGCTGGCCGTGGCGCTGGGCGGGTTCGGCGGCGCGTTCCTGGGCCTGGCGCTGGCCTTCGCGCATGCCCTGACCGACACGCGGCTGCGCGGTCTCGACGGGTTGCAGCGGCTGATGCGCGGGGCCGACATGGTCCTGGTGCCGCGCGTGGCCTCGCTCTGGGGGCGGTCCGATCCGTTGGCGACGGCGCTGCACAAGCCCCAGTCGCCACTGTCGGAAAGTCTGCGAACCTTGCGCAGCACGCTGATGATGGCGGCTCCGCAGACGGGGGGCTTCGTCGTGTGCTTCGTCTCGACCAACCCGGGGGCGGGCAAGACGACGACCGCGATCAATATCGGACGCCTTTTCGCGAGGATGGGGAAATCCTGCGTGGTGGTCGATGCCGACCAGCGTCGTGGCAACATCGCCCGTTTGCTGGATCTGCCGACGCATCCCGACCTCGTCGACGTGATCGAGGGGAACGCCGACCTGACGAGCGCCCTGCACGAGGATCCCGAATCGGGCATGCGCGTCCTGACCACGCGCCTGGACGCGGACGACCCGGCCGGCGTCCTGCTGTCGCAGAAGATGTCGACGATCGTCGATTCGCTGAAGCGGCATTTCGACGTCGTGATCATCGACACGGCCCCGCTGCTGCCCGTGGCCGACGCCCTGCCCGTCGCGCGACTTGCCAACCAGGTGGTGATGATGGTTCCCTATGGAAGCAGCACGGATGACGTGCTGACCGGGCGCCGGATGCTCGATCGTGCCGGACGCCCGCCAAGTTGCGCGGTCATGTCCTTCGCTCCGGCGAGCCAGATACGAAGTTACTACTAGGGAAGTTCGAGGGGCGATGCGGCGCTCTTCTCATTGTTCGAAAGACAGGAGGAGCGACTGCATGAACATCGTCGGTAAGATCGCGGGGGGCGTCCTTTCGATTGCCCCCAAGGCCCTTCAGACCCGGATGAAGGAAGAGGCGGAGCTGATGTACTGGCGCCGCGAACTTCGAAAATCGGGCGGCAAGTTCTACAATGGCCATTTCGAATCCCGCTTCACCGACCTGTTCGGCCTCGAGCGGTCCTATTTCGATGGCAAGCGGATGATCGACCTTGGCTGCGGCCCCCTGGGCAGCCTGGAATGGGCGACGGGGGCAGCCGAACGGGTGGGGGCCGACCCGCTGGCGGATCGCTATATCGCGCTGAACGGGGGCGGGCAGACAATGCGCTACGTCCGTGCCGGCAGCGAATCCCTGCCCTTCCCCGATGCGCGCTTCGACGTCGTGTCGATGTTCAACGCACTCGACCATGTCGAGGATGTGGAGGCATCGATCGCCGAGATGCAGCGCATCCTGGCGCCGGGCGGGGATCTGCTGCTGATCGTGGAGATCGACCATCCCGCCACCGTGACCGAGCCGCATCGCCTGCACGAAAGCACGCTCGAAGCGTTCGACCGCTGTACGGTCGAGGAGAGCCGCGTCTTCGCGATCCGAGACGACCATGACGTCTATCGCAGCCTTCGCGATGCGCGGCCTCGGGCGAACGTGGGCGATCCGGCGATCCTCTGCGCACGGTTGGTGAAGCACCCCTAGCCTTCGGCGTCGCCCCCGTAGAGCGCCGCCTGACGCAGGCGCAAGCAGCCCGCGACCACGCCCAGATGCAGCGCCCCGCGCAGAAGCCAGGAATTGCGCCGGCCGGTCGAGACCGCCGTGGCCGCCGCGCCAAACCCGCAAATTGCGGCTTTCCCCGTGGCCGACAGTGCCAGCCGCGTGCGCCCTGCCGCCCCGACCTCCGACGCGGCATAGCTCTGCCCCGAACGAAAGCGCCGCCGCAGCAGCCAGCGCAGCGACAGGCGCGTCTCGGGCACGGTTTCGTGCACGGCGGCGTCCTCGCAGATCTCGAACCTGGCGCCGTCGCGATGCAGGTCGAAGAAATAGGCCGTGTCCTCGCCCCCCGACGCGCCGCGCGACAGGTCGAACCGCCGTCCCGTCCAGGGCGTGCCGGCCCAGCGCAGCAACGCGTTGCAGGTGTGTCCGGTCCGCACATCGCCGCCCCGACGTTCGGGGCGGTTGGAATGCAGGTCGCCACGACGCATCCACTCGGGCGCGTCGGGGCCGTAGCGGGCCACCGCCGGGCCGAACACGGCATCCGCGCTGGTCTCGGCCGCGCAGGCCAGCAGCCGGGACAGCCAGTCCGGCGGCGCGATTTCGTCATCGTCGATGAAGGCGACCCAGTCGGCCCCGTCCGCCGCGTCGAGACAGGCGTTCCGCGCGATCGAGATATTGCGCGCCGGGGCATGGAGGTACTCGACCGCAAGGCCGGGTGCGGCACCTTCCACCGTCGCACGGGCGGATGGCGTATCGTCGTTGTCGGCCACGACCACGCGAAGCTGCGCGCCGACGGGCAGGTCCTGCGCCGCCAGCGAGGCCAGCGTCTGCCGCACTTCGGGCCGGCGGAAGGTACACATCAGGACGGCGATCCGCATCCTCAGCCCCGCCGCGCGATCTGCCAAAGGAATCCCGCCCCCCAGGCGTTGTGCATGATCGCCAGCGCCGGCCCCGCCAGCAGACCGCACGGGCTGCGCAGACGCAGGGCAGCGACGCCGGAGACCATCGCCAGCGCAAGGAGATACGCGATGGGCCAGATCAGGGCCGGCGGCCAGGCGGGCGCCACGACCAGCGCAAGGACCATCCCCAATAGATTTGCCGCCGGGATCAGCTGCCGCAGGCGTGGCCGCATCCTGTGCTTGCGCACCGTCCGTGCCCGCCCGCGCCCGTAGTTCCAGTATTGGCGGGCGAGGCCGCGCGCGGTGGGGCGCACGCGGTACCCCGTCCGCAATCCGGCATCGAGCCAGACACGCCCGCCCGCCAGACCCAGGCGGTGATCGTATTCCGCATCCTCGTTGTGGCTGAACGACGGGTCGTAGCCGCCCACGCGCCGGAACCAGTCCAGCCGGAACCCGGCATGGTGACCGTGATCGACCCAGCCCGAGCGTGCGCCGCCGCGATGACCCGATCCGCCGGAGCCCAGCGGCGTGTCGACCACCCAGGCGCTGGCACGTTGGAAACAGCCGTCCCCCTCGGCGTCGAGGACACTGGCGACGGAGGCGGCGTCGGGGCGGGCGGCCAGGGCCTCGGCGACCCGCCGGACATAGCCGGGCGGATAGACCGCGTGCGCGTCGCACCGGACCAGGTAACGGTGGTCCGGCCCCGCCTCGGCCGCGACGGCGGCGTTGATCCCGGCCGATTGCAGGCGCGGTGGATTGTCCACCAGCGTGAGGCCCGGACGCGCGCGCGCCAGGTCCGCGACGATCGCCCGGGTCCGGTCGGTGCTGCCGCCGTCGGCCACGACGACCCGCACGTCCACCATGAACGGGTCGCCCCGGTCGAGCGAGGTCAGGCAGGCCTCGATATGCGATGCCTCGTTCAGGGTGGGGACCACGACGATCACCTCGGCGGGTTCGACCACGCCCGGCGGAACGGCACGCTCCCGTGCAATGGTCTCGACGACGGCCATGGTCTCGCGTCCTTCGGTTGCGGCGACAGGGTAGCCCCGGTCCGGGCCGGGGAAAAGCAGCATTGGGCGGGGATCTTCCGCCCCATCCGCCGTGATCGTGACGTATCGCGGCGCCCCCGACCCCAGGATGCCGACGGTTAGCCGCCCCGTGGCCCAGGCCCCGGTGTCGAGCGCGATGCGCCCCTCGACCGCCAGCGGTTCGGGGACGATGGTATGGCCGTGAACGACCCAATGGCCGTCCTGCCGGGATGTGCGGTCGAACGCGGCATGCCCCCAGAGCAGGGTCGCATCCTCCTGCGCCTCGAGCGGATAGGCCGGATCCAGGCCCGCATGCACGAAGATCGCGTTGCCGCTGCGCCAGTGAAGGGGTCGGTCGTCCAGCCAGTCCGCCGTCCCGTCCGGCATGGCGGCGCGCAGGGCATCGGCCGCGGCCATGAGCGCGGCCCCGTCCCCCGGGTCGCCCAGCCCCACACCGAAGCTCGCCAGCGTCTGCAATCCGCCATTCGCCAGCCAGACCGGGCCGTTCCGCGGCGGATCGGCGAGGAAATCCAGCATCATTCGCTCGTGATTGCCGGCAAGGCAAACGACGTCGCCCCGAAACCATTCGGGCAACGCGCGCAGAAGCGACAGGACCTCGGCCGCGCCGTCCCCACGATCGACATAGTCACCCAGCATGACCAGCGTCGCGGGCACCGCGTGGCGGGCATCGTCCTGGCCGATGTGGCGCAGCGCCAGTTGCAGCAGGTCGTGGCGGCCATGCACGTCGCCCACGGCATAGATCCGGCCGGCCGGGCGGAACGGCGCGTCGAAGGCGCCGGTGCGGGCGCCCATCCGGGAAATGAATCGGCGCAGGATCATGCGCTTCTCCGCCATGCGTTCGCGATCGGACCGCCCCGCCTATCGCATGCCCGCCAAGCTTGCACAAACCCGCCCCCACGCCCCGTGGAACCCCGGCGCCACCCCGGCGCGTTGTCCCCGAAGCCGTGGGCCGCGTATCCTGCACCGCGATCCGAACCGCGAAGGAGCCGCCATGCCCGACACCACCGATCGCAGCACCCAGACCGCGACCGAGGACCGGGAGGGCGGCGGGCGATCGCTGGTGGCGACGCCGGCGCCCGACGACGTTGCGACGCTCGAGGGGCTGTCGATGCTGGGCCAGGCCCGACATCTGGCGCGCGACTACGGCGGCCAGGGTCGGTTGTGGAAACGGCCCTACGCGATGGCGCGGCCGCTCGCGGCGACCGCCGTGGCCCCCGTCTGGATCACCACCTATCCATCCTCGGTCATCACCCGCGAGGGCGACACGGTGCTGGCCACGCTGGGCGACGCGGACCTGTGGCGCGCGTTCAGCCAGGTGGGCATCCGCGCGATCCACACCGGACCGACGAAGCGGTCGGGCGGCTATCGCGACGGTGTCTGGACGCCCACGATCGACGGCAATTTCGACCGCGTGGGCTTCGACACCGATCCCGCGCTCGGCTCGCAGGAGGAGTTGATCGCGCTGAGCCGTATGGCCGCCGCGCACAACGCCGTTGTGATCGACGACATCATCCCCTCGCATACCGGCAAGGGCCCCGATTTCCGGCTGGCCACCATGCGCCACGAGGACTGGGCCGGCCTTTACCACATGGTCGAGATCGCGCCGGCCGATTGGGATCTGCTGCCGGAGATCCCCGAGGGGCGGGAGGTCGTGAACCTGCCGGCCGAGACCGTCGATCTGCTGGCCGAGAAGGAATATATCGTCGGACAGCTGCAGCGGGTCATCTTCTTCGAGCCGGGCGTGAAGGAGACGGACTGGTCCGCCACCGGCCCCGTCACCGGCGTCGACGGGATCGAGCGGCGCTGGGTCTACCTGCATTACTTCAAGGAGGGGCAGCCCAGTCTCAACTGGCTCGACCCGTCCTACGCGGCCCAGCAGATGATCACCGGCGATGCGTTGCACTCGCTGGACGTGCTGGGCGCGCGCGGCCTGCGGCTCGATGCCAACGGTTTCCTGGGCATCGAACGGCGCGAGGGCGAACTGGCCTGGTCCGAAGGACACCCGCTTTCGGTCACCGGCAACCAGCTTCTGGGCGGGATCATCCGCAAGGCGGGCGGTTTTTCGTTCCAGGAACTGAACCTGACGGTCGACGACATCGCCGCCATGTCGGGCGGGGGCGCGGATCTCAGCTACGATTTCATCACCCGGCCGGCCTATCACCACGCGCTGGTGACCGCCGATACCGAGTTCCTGCGCATGATGCTGCGGATGGTGCACGACTACGGCATCGACCCGGCCTCCCTGATCCATGCGCTGCAGAACCATGACGAGTTGACGCTGGAGCTGGTGCATTTCTGGACCCTGCATGCCGACGACATGTTCACCTTCGCCGGTCAGTCCTGGCAGGGCCGCACCCTGCGCACCCATATCCGCGAGACGATGTACGAGGCGATCAGCGGTCCGCGCGCGCCCTACAACCTGCGTTTCGTGACGAATGGCGTGGCCTGCACGACGGCGAGCCTGATCGCGGCGGCACTGGGGCATGAGAGTCTGGACGATCTGACCGACAGCGACATCGCCGAGATCCGCAAGGCGCATCTGCTCCTGGCGATGTACAACGCCTTCCAGCCCGGCGTGTTCGCCCTGTCGGGCTGGGACATGGTGGGCGCCCTGCCCCTGCCCGAGGATCAGGTCGCCGGGATGATGGCCGATGGCGACACGCGCTGGATCGAGCGCGGCGCCTATGACCTGGCCGAGGTGGCGCCCGACGCCGACCGCTCGGCCGAGGGGTTGCCGAAGGCCCGTGCCCTTTACGGCCCGCTGACGCGGCAGCTGGACGATCCCGAGAGCTTCGCGTCGCGGTTGCGGCGGCTGCTGGAGGTCCGCGAATCCTATGGCCTGGCCGCCAGCCGGCAGGTCGCCATTCCGGATGTGACGTCGCCCAGTCTGCTGATGATGGTGCACGAGTTGCCGGACAGGCGCGGAACGCAGGTCACGGTGCTGAACTTCGGTCGCGACCGCGTGGTCGAGACGGTGGATCTGTCGGACATGCGCGCCGGCCCGATCTTCGACATGATCGAGGAAACCATCGTCGGCGACATGCAGGAGGACGGGCTTCTGCAGGTCGATATCGGCCCGCTGGAGGGGCAATCCCTGCGGATCGCGCACGCGCTGCCGATCTGACGCATCGCCCGCAGGCGCGGAACAAGCCCCATCAGCCCGCGTTCAACCCCTGGAACGCCGCCACGAGAGGTTTCGCCCATATGACGCGCAACGATCCCCCCCGCAGTCTCAGCCGTGCCCGCCTCGCAATCGAGGAAGTGGCGCCGACGGTCGATGGCGGCCGGTTCGCCGCCAAGACCGTTGCCGGATGGCCGACCCGGTTCGCCGCCGATATCCTGGCCGACGGGCACGAGGTGTTGGGCGCGGCTGTTATGGTGGCGCTGCCGGGCCAGAAGGCCATGACCGAGATCGCGCTCGCGCATGACGTGAACGATCGCTGGCGCGGGCGTCACGTCTTCGACCATCCGGGCCCGGCCAAGTTCAGCGTGATCGCCTGGCGCGACCTGTTCGGCACCTGGGCGCGCGACACCGGCAAGAAGATCGCGGCCGGCCAGTCCGTCGATGTCGAGATGATCGAGGGCCGCCAGATCCTGGCCGCCACCAAGGCCAAGGGGGCCGATCTGAAGGCGCTGAAGGATCTGCGCGCGGCTGCCGACGGCCCCGACGGCCAGGACGTGCTGATGCGCGACGACACGCGCGCCTTGATGAAACGGATCGGGCCGCGCGCGAACCTGACCCAGTCCGAGACCTTTCCGATCTGGATCGACCGCGAGGCGGCGGCCTTCTCGGCCTGGTACGAGCTGTTCCCGCGGTCCTGGGGCGAGGACGGGCGGCACGGCACCTTCCGCGACGTCGAGGGCAAGCTCGACTACGTCACCGACCTCGGCTTCGACACGCTGTATTTCCCCCCGATCCATCCGATCGGCCGCAAGAATCGCAAGGGCAAGAACAACACCCTGACCGCGGGGCCGGACGATGTCGGCTCGCCCTACGCCATCGGGTCCGCGGAAGGGGGCCACATGGCGGTGCATCCCGAACTGGGCACGCTGGACGATTTCGACCACCTGGTTGCGGCGGCGGCCGAGAAGGGCCTGGATGTCGCGCTGGACATCGCGCTCAACTCCTCGCCCGACCATCCCTGGCTCGAGGCGCATCCCGACTGGTTCGAATGGCGCCCCGACGGCAGCATCAAATACGCCGAGAACCCGCCCAAGAAATACGAGGATATCGTCAACTTCCGCTATTACCTGGACGACGGCAGCCCGAACCTGCCGTTCTGGCACGCCGTGCTGGAGATGTTCCTGTTCTGGGCCGACCACGGCGTGCTGTGCTTCCGGGTCGACAACCCGCACACCAAGCCTTTCCCGTTCTGGGAATGGCTGATCGCCGAGGTCCGCGCCGAACACCCCACCGCGGTCTTCCTATCGGAGGCGTTCACGCGTCCGAAGGTCATGAAGCGCCTGGCCAAGCTGGGCTACAACCAGAGCTACAGCTACTTCACCTGGCGCAACACCAAGGCCGAGCTGACCGAGTACCTGACGGAACTGACGACGACGGATTGTGCGGACTACATGCGCGTGAACTTCTTCGTCAACACGCCCGACATCAACCCGGTCCCGCTGCAGACCAGCGGGCGACCGGGCTTCCGCGCCCGCGCGGTCCTGGCAGCGGGGCTCGCCGGCAACTGGGGCCTCTATTCGGGGTTCGAGTTCTGCGAGGGCGCACCCATGCCCGGCAAGGAGGAATATCTCGATTCCGAGAAATACGAGCTGCGCCCGCGCGACCTCGACGCACCGGGCAACATCAAGGACGACATCCGCCTGATCAACCGCATCCGCCGCGAACATCCGGCCATGCGCGACATGCGCAACCTGCGCTTCGTGCCCGCCCATGACGATCGGGTGCTGTCCTGGCTGCGCCACGATGCGGAAACCGGCGACGCGGTGCTGTTCCACGTCCTGCTGGACCCGCATCAGGGCGCCGAGTTCGGCTTCGAAGTCCCCATGTGGGAGTTCGGCCTGCCCGCCGAGGCCTCGGTCGAGGTGCAGGACCTGATCCAGGGCAACAGCTTCACGTGGCATGGCCGCGACCACCGCCTGCGTCTCGACCCGCAGGACCGGCCCTACGCCATCTGGAAGCTGACGCCCCCGGGGGGCACGCGATGAACGCGCAGGCCGATATCGGCGAAGGCCGCGTGATCGACCGGCCGGACTGGTTCAAGGATGCGGTGATCTATCAATGCCACGTCAAGGCGTTCCAGGATTCCAACGGCGACGGCATCGGCGACTTTCGCGGCCTCACCGACCGGCTGGACCATGTCGAAAGCCTGGGCGCGACGGCGATCTGGCTGCTGCCGTTCTATCCCTCGCCGATGCGCGACGACGGCTACGACATCTCGGAATACGAGGCGATCAACCCGGCCTTCGGCACGATGGAGGATTTCCGCGCCTTCGTCGACGCGGCCCATGCCCGGGGCCTCAAGGTCATCACCGAACTGGTCATCAACCACACCAGCGACCAGCACCCCTGGTTCCAGCGCGCCCGCCGCGCGCCCAGGGGTAGCCCGGAGCGGGATTTCTACGTCTGGTCGGACGACGATTCGAAGTGGATGGACACCACCCGGATCATCTTCAACGACACCGAGACGTCGAACTGGACCTGGGATGCCGAGGCGGGACAGTTCTACTGGCACCGCTTCTTCGGCCATCAGCCAGACCTGAACTTCGACAACCCCGAGGTGATGAAGGCGATCCTGTCGGTCATGCATTTCTGGCTGGACATGGGCGTCGACGGCCTGCGGCTGGATGCCATCCCCTACCTCGTCGAGCGCGACGGCACCAACAACGAGAACCTGCCAGAGACGCATGACGTGCTGAAGGCGATCCGCGCCGACCTCGACGCGCATTACGAGGGCCGGATGCTGCTGGCCGAGGCGAACCAGTGGCCCGAGGACACGCGCCCGTATTTCGGCGAGGGCGACGAATGCCACATGGGCTTCCACTTCCCCCTGATGCCGCGGATGTACATGGCCGTGGCCCAGGAGGATCGCCACGCGATTACCGACATCATCCGCCAGACGCCCGAGATCCCCGAGGACTGCCAGTGGGGCATCTTTTTGCGCAACCATGACGAGCTGACGCTGGAGATGGTCACCGACCGGGAGCGGGACTACCTCTGGGATACCTACGCCTCGGACCGGCGGGCGCGCATCAATATGGGCATTCGCCGCCGGCTGGCGCCCCTGATGCAGAACGACCGTCGCAAGATCGAACTGCTGCATTCGCTGCTCCTGTCGATGCCGGGCACGCCGATCATGTATTACGGCGACGAGATCGGGATGGGCGACAACTACTACCTGGGCGACCGGGACGGGGTGCGCACGCCGATGCAATGGTCCGCCGACCGCAACGGCGGTTTCAGCCGCGCCAATCCGCAGCAGCTCTACCTGCCCGTGATCCAGGACCCGATCTACGGCTATGAGGGCGTGAACGTCGAGGCGCAGGCCGCCTCCCCGTCCTCGATGCTGAACTGGCTGCGCCGGATGGTGACGGTCCGCCACAAGCACGACGTGTTCGGGCGGGGCGAAATCGACCTGCTCTATCCCGCGAACCGCAAGGTGCTCGCCTATGTCCGCCGGACGCGCGGGGTCGAGCCCGGGGCCGAGGGTGACGACGCCGTCCTTTGCGTCGCCAACCTCAGCCGCGCGCCCCAGGCCGTCGAGATCGACCTGAGCCGCTGGGAGGGCCGCGTGCCGGTGGAGCTGGTCGGCCAGTCACCGTTCCCGCCGGTGGGCGAGCTGCCCTACATGCTGACGCTACCGGGTTACGGGTTTTTCTGGTTCCTGCTCTGCGCCGAGGAGGAGGCCCCGGCCTGGCATACGCCCTTCACCCCGACCTTGCCCGATTTCGTCACCATCACCACCCGCAACGGCCGCTTGTCGGGCGCGCTGGCCGGGCGCGAAGGCAAGCAATTCCAGGATCGGTCGCTGCCGGCCTATGTCGGGCTGCAGCGCTGGTTCGCCGGAAAGGGCCAAGGCATCCGCACCGCGCATCTGCGGCAACTGGGCGAGATGGGCGATGGGCAGCACCTGCTGGCGGTGGCCGAGGTCGAGACCGGCGGCGAGACGCAGAGCTACTTCCTGCCCCTCTCGGCGGTCTGGGACGAGGACGCGACCGCCATGTCGCCGCGCCTGCCGGCGACGCTGGCGCGGCTGAGGCGGGCGAACACGGTCGGCTCACTGATGGACGGTGCGTCCGACGAGGCGCTGGCCCAGGCCCTGCTCCGGGCGATGCGCGCGGGGCGCGACGTGCCCGGCGAGGGCGGCACGCTGGTGTTCGAGGGTGCGAACCTGCCCGACGATCCCGGCACGCCGCGACTGATGGGGGCCGAGCAGTCGAACGCCTCGATCGCGTTCGGCGACCGCATGGTGCTGAAGCTCTATCGCCGCCTGCGCCCCGGCCTGCAGCCCGATATCGAGGTCGGGCGTTTCCTGACCAACGAGACCGATTTCACCGCCACCCCTGCCCTTTTGGGCACGATCATCTGGCGTGCCGATGACGGGGTCGAAACGGTTCTCGCCGCCGCCTCCGATTTCGTCCGCAACCAGGGCGACGCCTGGGCCTTCGTGACCGAGGGGCTGGATCGCGAGATGGAGGCGCGCGAGGTCGGACACGGGGGGCGTGACGAGAATCCGCTGCGCGTCGGCGCGCTCGACCTCGGAACGCTTCTGGGGCAACGCACGGCCGAGATGCACCTCGCGCTCGGCTCCGGCGAAGGGGCGTTCGGGATTGACCCGCTGGACGCCGACAGCTTGCGCAACCTGGTGGCCGAGACCGAGGCCGAGGTCGCGCGGAGCCTCGACCGGCTAGCTCAGACGGATCTGGACGGCGAGGCCGCCCCGATCGCGCATGAGGTGCTGGCCCGGCGCGACGCCATCCTCGATCGGATCCGCAGCGTCGGCACGCGCGCACCTTCGGGGGGCGCCTGCCGGGTGCATGGCGATTATCACCTGGGGCAGGTCCTGGTGGCGCAGAACGATCTCGCCATCATCGATTTCGAGGGCGAGCCGTCGCGGTCCCTGGAGGAGCGGCAGGCCAAGTCCTCGCCACTGCGCGACGTGGCCGGCATGCTGCGCAGTTTCGATTACGCGCTCTGGTCGGCGCTCGACCGGCGGCTTCAGGCCGGGGCCGACCCGGAGCGGACGCTAGCGCAGGTGCGCGACTGGCGGGCCGCCACGTCGGGGGCCTTCCTGACCGCCTGGCGCGAGACGATGGGCCAGAACCCCCTGCGCCCCGACGACAGCGCGTTCGAGGATGCGCTTCTCGATCTCTACCTGCTGCGCAAATGCGCCTACGAGGTCGATTACGAGCGGGATTTCCGTCCCGCATGGATCGACGTCCCCTTGCGCGGGATGCTTCACGTTCTGGAGGAGACGGCATGAGCCGACCCGACGATCAAACCTGCGACGCGATCGTGCGCGGCCGCCTGTCCGACCCATTCGCCGTGCTGGGCCAGCACCCGGCAGACAAGGGCCGCGGCATCGCCGCCTTCGCGCCCGATGCGGGCACCGTCACGGTGACGGACCCCAAGGGCAAGCCCCTGGCCGAGATGGAGCGCATTCACCCGGAGGGCGTCTTCCACGCCACCTTCCCGCGCAAGCGCAAGGCGTTCGACTATCGCCTGAAATGCCGCGCGGGCGACCACGAGTGGACACGGCAAGATCCGTACCGGTTCGGCCCGGTTCTGGGCGACATGGACGAATACCTGATGGCCGAGGGACGGCACGAGGAGCTGTGGCAACGGCTCGGGGCGCATCCGACCGAGCATGAGGGTGTCGCCGGCACGGCCTTCGCCGTCTGGGCGCCGAACGCGCGCCGTGTCAGCGTCGTGGGTCATTTCAACGCCTGGGATGGGCGCCGGCATCCGATGCGGCGCCGATTGGGCGGCGGGCTGTGGGAGTTGTTCGTGCCCGACATGGGGGTGGGCGAGCTCTACAAGTTCGAGATCGTGGGTGTGCATGGCCAGACCCTGCCACTCAAGGCCGATCCGATGTCGTTCCGGCAGGAACCTGCGCCCGGCACCGGCTCCATCGTCACGGGGCCGATCGACCACGACTGGACCGACGGCGGCTGGACGGGGCGCGACCGGCCGCCCGCGCGGCAGGCCCCCATCTCCATCTACGAGGTGCATCTGGGGTCCTGGCGGCGCGGCGACGGCGACCGCGTCCTGCCCTATGCCGAGGTCGGGCCGATGCTGGCCGACTACGCCGAGGAGATGGGCTTCACCCATGTCGAGTTCCTGCCACTCTCGGAGCACCCCTACGCGCCGTCCTGGGGGTATCAGCCGATCGGCCTGTTCGCCCCCACGTCGCGCTTCGGCGGGCCGGGCGATTTCGCCGCGATGGTCGACCATCTGCACGGGCGCGGCATCGGCGTCATCATGGACTGGGTGCCGGCGCATTTCCCGTCCGACGAACACGGGCTGGCGCGGTTCGACGGCACCGCCCTCTACGAGCACGAGGACCCGCGGCTGGGCTTCCACAAGGACTGGAACACGCTGATCTACAATTTCGGCCGCAACGAGGTCGCGAACTTTCTGCGCGCCTCGGCGCTCTATTGGCTGAAGGAATTCCACGTCGACGCGCTGCGCGTCGATGCCGTCGCCTCGATGCTCTATCTCGACTATTCGCGCGATGCGGGCGAATGGATCCCGAACGAATTCGGCGGCCGCGAGAACCTCGACGCGATCCGCTTCCTGCGCGACACCAACATCCAGGTGGCCGAGCGCACCGACGGCCTGACCATCGCCGAGGAATCGACCGCCTTTCCGGGCGTGTCCCGCCCCGTCGACCAGGACGGGCTCGGCTTCGACTTCAAGTGGAACATGGGCTGGATGCACGACACGCTGCAATACATGTCCGAGGATCCGGTGAACCGCCGCTGGCACCACGACAAGATGACCTTCGGCCTGCACTATGCCTTCAGCGAGGATTTCGTCCTGCCGCTGAGCCATGACGAGGTCGTGCATGGCAAGGGCAGCCTCCTGGGCAAGATGCCCGGCGACACGTGGCAGCGTTTCGCGAACCTGCGCGCCTATCTGGGCTGGATGTGGACGCATCCGGGCAAGAAGCTCCTCTTCATGGGCGGCGAGTTCGGGCAGGAGCGGGAATGGTCGCATGACCGGAGCCTCGACTGGCACCTGCTGGACGATCCCAACCATGCCGGGCTGCAGCGCCTGGTGCGTGACCTGAACCGGGTCTATCGCGAGACCCCAGCGCTGCATGTCCGCGACTGCGATCCCGAGGGCTTCCGCTGGATCGACGGCGGAGACGCGGAGAACAACGTCTTCACCTTCCTGCGCGTCGGCATGGAGGGCGACCCGCCGGTCGCCGTCATCTGCAACATGGCCCCCGTCCGCCGCGATGACTTTCGCGTCGGACTGCCGGGCGACGGGCCCTGGCGCGAGGTGTTCAATTCCGATGCCGTCGATTATGGCGGAACCGGATCGGGCAACGGGGGTTCCGTCACGGCCAACGGCGCCGGCTGGCATGGCCAGCCCGTGTCGGCCAGCCTGACATTGCCGCCCCTGGCAACCCTGATCCTGACGCCCGACCCGAACACCGCATCCAGCTAGGCACATCATGTCCGCAAACGGCTATCGTCTTCTCCCCGGCACCGGGACGCGTCTTGGCGCGACCTGGGATGGGGCCGGCACCAATTTCGCGCTGTTCTCGGCCCATGCCGAGAAGGTGGAATTGTGCCTCTTCAACCCCTCGGGCCGGCGCGAGGTCGCGCGCATCCCGCTTCCTGAATACACCCATCAGGTCTGGCACGGCTATCTGCCCGACGTGCGCCCCGGGCAGCTCTATGGCTACCGCGTGCACGGGCCCTACGCGCCCGAGGCGGGGCACCGGTTCAACCCCAACAAGCTGCTGCTCGACCCGTATGCGCGGGCCCATTCGGGCGAGTTGCGGTGGCATGACAGCCTGTTCGGCTACAAGGTCGGGGCCAAGCGCGAGGATCTGAGCTTCGACCGCCGCGACAGTGCGTTCGTCATGCCGAAATGCGTGGTCGTGGCCGATGCGTCCAGCTGGGGCGCCGACCGCGCGCCGCGCACGCCCTGGGCAAGGACCGTCATCTACGAGGCGCATGTCGGTGGCCTGACCAACGGCGCCGACCATGTCGAGGAGCCCCTGCGCGGCACGTTCGAGGGCCTGGCCGAGCCGCAGACGATCCGACATCTGCAACGCCTCGGCGTGACCGCGATCGAGTTGCTGCCCGTCCACGACTTCCCCGACGATCGCCACCTGCTGGATCGCGGGCTGGTGAACTGGTGGGGCTACAATTCGATGGGCTTCTTCGCGCCGGCCACGCGCTATCTGACGCAACCGGCAGCGCTGGACGAGTTCCGCGTGATGGTCCGCCGCCTGCACGATGCCGGGATCGAGGTCCTGCTGGACGTGGTCTACAACCACACCGCCGAGGGCAACCAGATGGGGCCGACCCTATCGTTCCGCGGGATCGACAACGTCAGCTATTACCTGCTGGGCGACGATCCGCGCTACTACTACGACACGACCGGGACGGGGAACTCGCTCAACCTCGACAACCGGCGGGTGCTGCAATTCGTGATGGATTCGCTGCGCTACTGGGTCGAGGACTGCCATGTCGACGGCTTCCGCTTCGACCTTGCCTCCACCCTCGGACGGCGGCGCGACCAGTTCGACCCGCATGCGCCGTTCTTCGACGCCGTCCTGCAGGACCCCGTCCTGGCCCAGGTCAAGATGATTGCCGAGCCCTGGGACACCGGCAATGACGGCTATCAGGTCGGCAACTTCCCCCCCGGCTGGGCCGAATGGAACGACCAGTACCGCGACACCGTGCGCGCCTTCTGGAAGGGCGACGAGGGCCAGGCGCAGAAGTTGGCCGACAAGCTCCTGGGCAGTGCGTCGGTCTTCGAGCACGAGGGACGCCGCCCCTCGGCTTCGGTCAATTTCGTCACCGCGCATGATGGCTTCACGCTCGCCGATCTGGTCAGCTACAACGACAAGCACAATGCGGCCAACGGCGAGGACAACCGCGACGGCCATTCCCACAACGTCAGCTGGAACCACGGCGTCGAAGGGCCGACCGACGACCCCGACATCGTGACCCTGCGCGACCGGCAGCGCCGCAACCTGCTGGCCACCCTGTTGCTCAGCCATGGCACGCCGATGATCCTGATGGGCGACGAGCAGGGGCGCAGCCAGGGCGGCAACAACAACGCCTATTGCCAACCGGGCGAGATGAACTGGCTCGACTGGTCGAAGATGGACGACCCGTTCGCGGCCTTCCTGCGCGGGCTGATCGACGTGCGGCTGGACCGGCCGCTGCTGACGGCGGAACGCTATCTGCATGCCGACCCCGACAACCCCGAGGGGCGGCACGTCGTCTGGCACCGTCTGCAGGGCGACGAGATGCAGCCCGACGCCTGGGACGACCCGCAGCGCCGCGCCCTCGCCGTCAGCTATCACGGGCGGGAGGACCGCACGCTGCTGCTGGCGCTGAACGCGGGCGCAGAGGGGCGCGAGCTGGTCCTGCCGGACGGGTACTGGCGCCGCCTCGTCGACACGGCCGAAGGCTTCGCGATGACCCGGGGCGCGGCCGACATCCTGACCGGGACCGTGGCCATCGAGGGACGCGCCCTTCTGCTGCTGGAGGCCGAGGATGACGGATAAGGAGGCCCCGCTGCCGCAATGGGGCGCGGTGCCCGTCGAAGGCGGCACGCGGTTCCGCCTCTGGGCGCCGGGGGTTGCGACCGTCACGCTGTCATTGCCCGACGGCGACGTGGCGATGACGCCGGCGGGCGACGGCTGGTTCGAACGCATCGCCGACGCGCCACCGGGTACGCCATACCGCTTCCGCATGCCCGACGGGATGCAGGTGCCCGATCCGGCCTCGCGGCTGCAGGCGGGGGACGTCCATGGCGACAGCGTCGTGGCGGACGCGACCTACGACTGGGTCCACGACCACCCCGACCGGTCCTGGGCCGAGGCCGTGATCTACGAATGCCACATCGGGACCTTCACCGAAGACGGCACCTATCGCGCCGCCATCGACCGGCTGGACCATCTGGCCGACCTGGGCATCACCGTGCTGGAGATCCTGCCGGTGGCGCAGTTCGGCGGCGATCACGGCTGGGGCTATGACGGGGTCCTGCCCTATGCGCCGCACCCGGCCTACGGCACGCCCGACGACCTGCGCGCGCTGGTCGATGCGGCGCACGGGCGTGGCATGCTGGTCCTGCTGGACGTGGTCTACAACCATTTCGGGCCGGACGGAAATTACCTGAACGCCTATGCGCCCGACTTCTTCGACCCCGACCGGCACACGCCCTGGGGCGCGGCCATCGACTACACCCGCGATCCGGTCCGGCGCTTTTTTCTGGACAATGCGCTGATGTGGCTGCGCGACTATCGCTTCGACGGGTTGCGGCTGGATGCGATCGACCACATCCGCGACCCGTCCGACCCCGAACTGCTGGTGCAGCTCGCCCGCGAGGTCCGGACGCTGCCCCACTCCGTCCACCTGACGACCGAAGACAATCGCAACGTCACCCATCTGCACGAGGGGCCGAACGCCATGGCCGGCGAGTGGAACGACGATTGGCACAACGCGGCGCATGTCGTCCTGACCGGCGAGACCGAGGGCTACTACGACGCCTATGCCGACGCCCCCGTGCGGATGCTGGCGCAGGCGGCGGCGCAGGGGTTCACGACCAAGGGCGCCGGCGGGCAGGGCGTCGACAGCGCGCATCAGCCGCCCACGCGGTTCATCGATTTCCTGCAGAACCACGACCAGACCGGCAACCGCGCGCGGGGCGACCGGCTGACGACGTTGGCCCATCCGGATGCCTTGGCGGCCGCGCAGGCGCTTTTGCTGCTCCAGCCGCATATCCCGATGCTGTTTCAGGGTGAGGAGTGGGGCGAGACCCGACCCTTCCTGTTCTTCGCCGATTTCGACGGCGACCTCGCCCATGCCGTCACCCGCGGCCGCCGGAGCGAGTTCGAGGGGTTCAAGGGCTTCACCGCCAACGATGTCCCCGACCCGATCGCACGCGCGACGTTCGAGGCATCGAAGCTCGACTGGTCCGCACGCGACACCCCGGCCGGTCGCGATACGCTGGCGCGGATGCGCGACCTGCTGGCGCTGCGGGCTCGGGAAATTATACCCCATCTGGGCGACGCGCCGGGCCATTCGGGCACCGTCCAGCCCGCCCCCGAAGGCTGCGTCGCCGTCGATTGGGCACTGGACGGCGCGCGGCTGCGCATCCGGGCGAATTTCGGAAACGCAGTCTGGGAGAGGGCCGACCTCCCCGAAGGCGATCCGCTCCATCTGACCGGGGAGGAGATCGGCCACCCCCGAAGCTGCGCCGCCTGGATCGAACGATGACGCTTCGCGACCTGGCACGCCATCATGGGTTGACGCTGGCCTATGACGACCCGGATGGCGGGCGGCGCGCGGTGCCCGACGCGACGCTGCGGCTGATCCTGCGAGGGCTGGGGCAGGACCCGGACGTCCCGGCGACGGGTCCCGGCGCACCCCGGCGCATGACGGTGCCGCGCGACGCACGGTGCCACCTGCCCGACTCGCTTCGCGACGCGCCCGGCTGGGGCATCTTCTGTCAGCTCTACGAACTCCGCTCGGACCGGAACTGGGGCATCGGCGATTTCGCGGACCTGGCGCAACTGGCGCGCATCTGCGGCGCGGCGGGTGCGGACTTCCTCGGTATCAATCCGGTCCACACGCTGTTCACCGCGGCACCCGCGCGCTGTTCGCCGTTTTCGCCGTCGAACCGGCGGTTCCTGAACCCGCTCTACATTGCCCCGGATCTGCTGGGCTGCGAGCGGCCCGAACTGCCGCAAGGCGACCTCGTCGACTATCGCGCGGTAGCCGATGCCAAGCTGTCCGCCCTGCGCAGCCGGTTCGATGCCGAAGGCCCCGCAGCCAAGCCCGTCGACGAAGCCCTGTCTCTACACGCCTTGTTCGAGACAATTTCGACGCTGCATGGCGGCCGCGGCTGGACCGATTGGCCAGCGGACCTGCACGACCCGACGGGGTCCGCCGCCCAGGCGATCGCACGCGAACATGCGGACGATGTCGCCTTCCACGTCTGGTTGCAGCAGATCGCGCGGCGGCAGCTGTCGGCTGCGCAGGACGCCGCGCGGGACGCGGGCATGCGCATAGGCCTCTATCTCGATCTCGCGGTGGGCGAGGCGCAGGACGGATCGGCCACCTGGTCCGGCACCGCCGCCGCCCTGCCCCACCTCGATGTCGGCGCGCCCCCCGACATGTTCAGCGAGCAGGGTCAGAACTGGCATCTGGCCGCGCCCTCGCCCACAGCGCTGAAGACGCGGGATTTCGCGCCCTATCGCGACATGATCGCGGCACAGCTGCAGGATGCCGGCGCGCTGCGGATCGACCATGCCATGGCGCTCTGGCAACTGTTCCTCATCCCCTCGGGGCGACCGGCGGCCGAGGGGACGCATCTGCGCTTTCCCATGGCCGATATGCTGCGCGTCCTGGCCGAGGAGTCGCGGCGTGCGAACGCGGTCGTGATCGGCGAGGATCTGGGCTTCGTGCCCGACGGCTTTCGCGCGGCCATGCGCCGGGCCAACGTCCTGAGCTATCGGATCGTGTATTTCGAGCAGGACGCGAAGGGCTTCCACCCTGCCGACGGCTATCCACATCTGGCGCTGGCCTGCCTGTCGACGCATGACCTGCCCGTCCTTGCCAACTGGTGGCGCGGGGACGACATCGACCGCCGCGCCGCGCATGGCCTGGTGTCGGAGGACACCTCGGCCGAACACATGCGACACCGTGCGCGGGAGCGGCGCGACCTGATCGCGGCGCTCGGTGTCGATGCCGACCCCGGGGCGCCCGACCTGCCGGATGCCGTGCTCGACGCGGCCCATGTTCATATCGCGCGAACGCCCTGCCTTCTGGCCGGGGTCCGCCTGGCCGATCTTGTCGGACCCGAGGATCCCACCAACCTGCCCGGCGTCACCGATGCCTATCCGAACTGGCGACCGCGCAGCCCCGTGCCGATCGAGGCGATCGCCGATCACCCCACCTTCCAGCGCATCGCGGCCCTGATGCGCCAGCACCGCCCGAGGCCATGACATGGACCTGCCGACCGCGACCTATCGACTGCAACTGCGCAAGGGGATGGATTTCGCCCGTGCGCGCGATCTGGTGCCCTATCTTCAGGACCTCGGCATCTCGCATCTATACCTGAGCCCGGTCTTCACCGCGGCGCCCGGCTCGACCCACGGCTACGACGTCACCGACCCGAATGAAGTGGAGCCGCATCTCGGTGGCCTCGACGGTCTGCGGGCGCTCTCGGAGGGTTTGCGCGATCACGGGATGGGGCTGATCCTGGATATCGTCCCGAACCACATGGCCTTTACGGTCCACAATCCGTGGCTGCACGACGTGCTGCGCCGGGGCGGGAACAGTCCCTATCACGGGCATTTCGACATCGATTGGGCCGCCGGTCCGTTGCGGCTGCCCTGGCTGGGCGCACCCTTCGCCGATCTGGTCGAAGCCGGAGACGTGGAGGTTCGGGACGGTGCCATGCGGATCGGTGACCTCGCCGTGCCACTTGGACCGGTGCCGGACGGTGACCTGCACGCGATCCACGCCGCGCAGTGCTGGCGGCTGACCTCCTGGCGGACCGAGGCGGCGGCGATCACCCACAGGCGATTCTTCACCGTCACCGGCCTGATCGGCCTGCGGGTGGAAGACGGCCGCGTCTTCGACGATGTGCACCGCCTGACGTTGAAGCTGGTTCGCGAAGGGGTGGTGCAGGGGCTGCGGGTCGATCACGTCGACGGGCTAGCGGACCCAGCGGCCTATCTGGTGCGGCTGCGGGCGGAGGTTCCGGACACGCCGGTCTGGGTCGAGAAGATCCTGACGCGGGAGGAGACGCTGCAGGATTGGCCGGTCCAGGGCACGACCGGTTATGTCGCCGCGCGGGCGATCGCGCGCGCGCTGACCGATGCGCGGGGCGCGGCCCGACTGGCCGAGGATGCGCCCGATTTCCACGCCACGCTGATGGAGGCCAAGGACCAGATCGTCACCACGGAACTGCCGGCCGAATTGGAACGCCTGACCGATCTCGCCTTGGCGGCGGGACGGCGCGACGCGCGCGCGTCGGAATGGGGCCGCGCTGCGATGCGGGACGCGATTAGGCTCTATATCCGGGCATTTCCGCGATATCGAACCTATGCGACGGCTGACACCGTTAGCTCCGATGACCGCGAGTTGATCGCCGCAACGGCCGAGCGAGCGGCCGCCGCCCTGCCCCATCCGGGCGCCCTGCCGGACCTTGCACGGCTGCTGACGGCCCCGGACGGTGCCACTCTGCGCCTGCGAATGCAGCAGGTAACCGGCGCCGCGATCGCCAAGGCGCAGGAGGACACGTCCTTCTATCGCCACGTCGCGCTTCTGTCGGCCAACGAGGTCGGGGCCGAACCGGACGAGCCGGCGATGGAGGTGCCCGCGTTCCACGATGCCATGCGCCGACGGCAAGACCTGATGCCCGACGCGCTGACGCTGACCTCCAGCCACGACACCAAGCGGTCGGAGGACGCGCGCATGCGGATCGCCGCGCTGTCGCATGACCCCGGGTTGCGGGACGTTCTGATGTCGCTGACCGATCTTCCCCCGCCCTGGGGCTGGTACCTCGTCCAGTCCGCCTTCGCCGCGGCCCCGCAGGGCGATCTGGATGAACGTCTGCCCGCACATCTGGAAAAAGCCGTGCGCGAGGCCAAGCAGGACACCTTCTGGACCGCCCCGAACGCGGCGTTCGAGGACCGGATCGGCGCCGCCGCGCGGGCCGTGGCCGAACGGAGGCTGCCTGAGGCTCTGGCCCCTCTGATCGCGCGGGCAGAGCGGCTTTCGCTGGCGCAATGCGCGCTCAAGCTGACGATCCCGGGGATTCCCGATATCTATCAGGGGACCGAGGTCGGGAGCTTTCTGCTGACCGACCCCGACAACCGCCGACCCGTGGATTTCGCCCGGCTGGCCGACGCGCTGGACGGGGACGCCGACCTGTCGCCCTTCGACCGCGCCAAGCTGTCGCTGACGCGGACCGTCCTGAGGCTGCGTCGGGACCGGCCGGAACTGTGTCGTGCGCGCTATGATCCGCTTGACGCCGCGGAGGGCGTGCTGGCCTTCCGGCGCGGGGCACTGGCGGTGAGGGTCACCGTCACAGGGGCGGATCTGGAGGCCGATGCGGGTGCCCTGTGGCCGCCGCGCGACTTCGGGCCGCAACCTGTCCGCCTGACGCTGGACGCGGGATAAGCGCCGTCAGGTGACGACGCGCAGGGTCAGGTTGATCCGCCCCGGCGCACCCAGCAATGTCGAGGTGCCGACGGCGATCCGGTCGACGCCGTGATAGCGCAGGCGCGCGTCGCCCGCCATCACCAGTACGTCGCCGGAGCGGAGCCACAAGCTCTCGGTCGAACCGCCGCGGGTCTGGTTGCCGATGCGGAACAGCGCGTCATCACCCAGCGAGATCGAGACGACGGGCTGGGTGAGATCGGCCTCGTCGCGATCCTGATGCAGACCCATGCGCGCCGCCGGGTCGTACCAATTGACGAGGCAGCATTCGGGGTCACGCGCTTCGGGCACCACCTCGCGCCAGACGGACAGGATGCGGTCGGGGATCGCGGGCCAGGCACCCCCCGCCGGATGCCGTTCGTCGTAGCGATAGCCCCCGCGGTCGGTCACCCAACCGAGGCGCCCGGCCCCGGTCATGCGAACGGACATCGGCTTGCCGCGCGGCGTGACCGGCACGAAGAGCGGAGCGGCGCGGATCACGCGGCGGACGTCCTCGACGATCGCGGCCTGCATGTCGGCGTCCAGCAATCCGTCGAACAGGCGGAACCCGCGGATTTCACGCGGATGCAGTTCGTTCAATTTGTGCCCCTTCACGTCCTTGCGAGGTCAAAACCCCCTCCTTATATACCCTGCGAACCGCGGGCCGGGACCCTTCGGCACGGTCCGTATTCAATTCGGGATGAGGACCGGAGTGCCGACACGGGCTTCGGGACGAGCAAATCGCCAAGAGAGGACCATTCGAAATGGCAAAAGTCATCGGTATCGACCTCGGGACCACGAACTCCTGCGTCGCAATCATGGACGGGTCGCAGCCCCGCGTGATCGAGAACGCGGAGGGCGCGCGCACGACGCCGTCGATCGTCGGTTACACCGAGAACGAACGTCTTGTCGGCCAACCCGCCAAGCGGCAGGCCGTCACCAACCCCGAGAACACCGTCTTCGGTGTCAAGCGCCTGATCGGCCGTCGCTTCAACGACGAGCATCTGGCCAAGGACAAGAAGAACCTCCCCTTCAACGTCGTGTCCGGCGGGAACGGCGACGCCTGGGTCGAGGTTCGCGGTGAGCAATATTCGCCCGCGCAGGTCTCCGCGCTGATCCTACAGAAGATGAAGGAAACCGCCGAGAGCTATCTGGGCGAGGAGGTGACGCAGGCCGTCATCACCGTTCCGGCGTATTTCAACGACGCCCAGCGTCAGGCCACCAAGGACGCGGGCAAGATCGCGGGCCTCGAGGTGCTGCGCATCATCAACGAGCCGACGGCGGCCGCGCTGGCCTACGGGCTCGACAAGAAGGAAACGCGCACGATCGCGGTCTACGACCTCGGCGGCGGCACCTTCGACGTGACCATCCTGGAGATCGACGACGGCCTGTTCGAGGTAAAATCCACGAATGGCGACACGTTCCTGGGCGGCGAAGACTTCGACATGCGCATCGTGAACTACCTCGCCGAGGAGTTCAAAAAGGAGCATGGCACCGACCTGACGCAGGACAAGATGGCCCTGCAGCGCCTGAAGGAAGCCGCCGAGAAGGCCAAGATCGAGCTGTCGTCGAGCCAGCAGACCGAGATCAATCAGCCCTTCATCTCGATGGGCTCGAACGGTCAGCCGCTGCACATGGTCATGAAGCTGACCCGTGCCAAGCTGGAATCGCTGGTGGGCGATCTGATCAAGGCGTCGCTGAAGCCCTGCCAGGCCGCGTTGAAGGATGCCGGCATCTCGAAGGACGAGATCGACGAG
Source organism: Jannaschia sp. S6380 (assembly GCF_023015695.1). Lineage (NCBI taxonomy): Bacteria > Pseudomonadati > Pseudomonadota > Alphaproteobacteria > Rhodobacterales > Roseobacteraceae > Jannaschia > Jannaschia sp. S6380. The sequence goes on along the minus strand of NZ_JALKAS010000001.1, from coordinate 2,515,671 downwards.
GTTGTCCTGGTCGGCGGCATGACCCGCATGCCCAAGGTCGTCGAGGAAGTGACCAAGTTCTTCGGCAAGGAGCCGCACAAGGGCGTGAACCCCGACGAGGTCGTGGCCCTTGGCGCCGCGATCCAGGCGGGCGTGCTGCAGGGTGATGTTAAGGACGTGGTCCTGCTCGACGTGACGCCGCTGTCGCTGGGGATCGAGACGCTGGGCGGCGTGTTCACCCGCCTGATCGACCGCAACACCACGATCCCGACGAAGAAGTCCCAGGTCTTCTCGACCGCCGAGGACAACCAGAACGCCGTGACGATCCGGGTCTTCCAGGGCGAGCGCGAGATGGCGGCCGACAACAAGATGCTCGGTCAGTTCAACCTCGAGGATATTCCGCCCGCGCCCCGCGGCCTGCCGCAGATCGAGGTGACCTTCGACATCGACGCCAACGGCATCGTGTCGGTCGGCGCCAAGGACAAGGCGACTGGCAAGGAGCAGCAGATCACGATCCAGGCGTCGGGTGGCCTGTCGGACGAGGACATCGAACAGATGGTCAAGGACGCCGAGGCCAACGCCGAAGCCGACAAGGGCCGTCGCGAACTGGTCGAGGCGCGCAACCAGGCCGAGAGCCTCATCCATTCCACGAAGAAGTCGCTGGAGGAGCATGGCGACAAGGTCGACCCGTCCACCGTCGAGGCGATCGAGTTCGCGGTCACCGCGCTCGAGGAGTCGATGGACAGCGAGGATGCCGGCAAGATCAAATCCGCGATCCAGAACGTCCAGGAGGCCGCGATGCGCCTTGGCGAGGCCATCTATAAGGCACAGGCCGCGTCCGAGGAGGGCGAGACCGAGGAGACCCCCGAGGCGCAACAGGGAACCGGCGAGGACGACGAGATCCTGGATGCCGATTTCGAGGATCTGGATGACGACCAGAAGCGGGCCTGATCCTTTCCGGGTCGAATGACAGCAGAGACCGGCCCGACATCCGGGCCGGTCTTTTCGTTGGAGAATAATGATGGCGAAACGTGACTACTACGAGACCCTGGGCGTCTCGAAGGGCGCCAGCACGGAAGAGATTAAGAAGGCCTACCGCCGCAAGGCGAAGGAGCTGCACCCTGATCGGAACGCCGACAATCCGAACGCCGAGGCGCAGTTCAAGGAAGCGAACGAGGCCTATGACGTCCTGAAGGACGCCGAGAGGAAGGCTGCCTACGACCGCTTCGGCCACGCCGCGTTCGATGGCGGCATGGGCGGCGGCGGGCCGCGGCGACCCGGCGCGGGGCCGCAGGGGCAGGGGGACTTCGCCTCCGCCTTCTCGGATGTGTTCGAGGATCTGTTCGGCGATTTCATGGGCGGCCAGCCCGGACGCGGCGGCGGCCGGGCCCGAGCGACCCGTGGATCGGACCTGCGCTACAACATGCGCATCACGCTGGAGGAGGCCTTTGCCGGCCAGCAGAAGACGATCACCGTGCCCACGGCCGTGCAATGCACCAAATGCGAAGGTCGCGGCACCGAGGGCGCCAGCGAACCGGCCACCTGTCCGACCTGTTCGGGCATGGGCAAGGTCCGTGCGCAGCAAGGCTTCTTCACGGTCGAGCGGACCTGCCCGACCTGTTCCGGCGCCGGCCAGATCATCAAGAATCCCTGCAATGTCTGCGGTGGCGTCGGCCGCGTCGAGAAGGAACGCCAGCTTTCGGTGAACATTCCCGCGGGGGTCGAAACCGGCACGCGGATCCGCCTGTCCGGAGAGGGCGAGGCCGGCCTGCGCGGCGGGCCGACCGGCGACCTTTATATCTTCATCGAGGTCGAGGATCACCCGTTGTTCCAGCGCGATGGCGTGAACCTCTACTGCGCCGTTCCGGTTTCGATGACCGCCGCGGCGCTGGGCGGCGAGGTGGAGGTGCCGTCGATCGACGGTGGCCGGTCGCGCGTGAAGGTGCCCGCCGGGTCGCAGACCGGGCGGCAGATGCGCCTTCGCGGCAAGGGCATGCCGGCCCTTCGCGGGGGCGGCGTGGGCGACATGATGATCGAGCTTGCCATCGAGACGCCGGTCAACCTGACCTCGCGCCAGAAGGAGCTGCTGCGGGAGTTCGAGCGGATCGATGCCGACAACAATCCGCAGGGCGACAGCTTCTTCCGCAAGGTCAAGGGGTTCTGGGACGGGATGACGCAGTAGCGCACCATCCCGACCACCGCCGTTTCAAGGGCCGTCCCGATACCGGGGCGGCCCTTCGACATTTGTCTACCGATCGCGCGGGGCGACGCCGGCGAAGAACCGGATCATCTCGGCCGTCGCGTCCGGGCCCTTCGGGTCGGTATAGCTGCCGGCGGGGTGACCACCCGACCAGGCATGGCCCAACCCGTCGATTTCCCACATCTCGGACGGGGCGGACTGGCCCGGCCGGATGCCGCTGCGGATCGTGGTCCGGCGCCCAGCGATGATTTCGCGACGCTCCTGCCGGTCGGAGGCCGGACCGAGATTCAAGAGCGCCCCGGCATTGGCGGGGGTCACCGTCCGGTCGGCCGCACCATGGAATACGATGGCCGGCACGGCGAGCGCCCGTCGCCCCGGTGCGCCGTTCTGCATCGCCGCGAAGGCACTGCCGACATCCTGGGCGCTGCCGGGGGCCAGACCGGAATGGATCGCGACCGAGGTCACGATATCCGGGTAGAACGCCCCCAGCAGCGCCGCCATCGCGCCCCCCGCCGACAAGCCGGCCACGTGAACCGCCCTCGGCCCCAGGCCCGAAAGGACCTCTTCGATGACGGTCACGATGGCCGCGGCCTCGCCCGTTCGGCCCTGATGGGCGGGTTCGAACCAGTTCCAGCAGGCATTGACGTTCGCCGCTCGCGTCTGCTCCGGCCAGATGACATGCGCGCCGATCGCCCCGGCCGCATGGGTCATCCCCGTGCCGGCCGCGAAATCCTCGGGGGTTTGCGTGCATCCGTGAAGCATGACCAGAAGCGGCGCGCGCGGGTCGGGGGCCGAGGGGGCGGAGAGCCGATAGGGCAGCGGACCTTGTCGCCGCGCCCAGGTCGTGCCGGCCGGATGTCCGGTAGCGGTCGCGCGGGGCTTGCGAGCCGGTTTGGTCCGTGTCGCCTTGCCGCGTGCCGACATGCCGGGGCTTGGGATCGGACACGCGCGCGGCGTGACGTCCTTCATGTCGGGTTCCGGTCGCATCTCGGGTCCGCCGGTGCCCAAGTTACGCTGGATACGCTGTGTGGCTTCACCCAGGCGGCCAGTCCGGACCAGGTTCAGGATCTCGCTCATATCGCTCATGGGACGCTCCGGCTTCTGGCCGGGATCATCCCGGCCTTTCCTCCAGACTATGCTGCACTGCAGCAATTACAAGTGCAGATGCAGCAATGCCTTGGGTCACCCGCCGACGCGGCAAGCCGCGAGAAGCGCCATGTTCAATATATCGGAGGCGCGGGACCCGGTCGACGCGATCTGCACCGGGCGGTCGATGCCCGTCAGGATCGGGCCGATCACCGTTGCGCCGGCCATCTCCTGCATCAGCTTGACGGAGATGCTGGCCGAATGGCGGGCTGGAACGACGAGCACGTTCGCAGGCCCCGTCAGCCGCGAGAACGGATAATTCGCCGCCACGTCGGGGTTCAGCGCAACGTCGACCGTCATCTCGCCCTCGTACTCAAAATTCGCGCCCCGTTCCTCCAGCACGCGGGGGGCAAGATGCATCTTGGTCGCGCGCTCGCTCACCGGATAGCCGAAAGTCGAGAAGCTGACGAAGGCGACGCGCGGCTCCATCCCGAAGCCGCGGGCGACGCGGGCGCCGGCCTCGGCGATGGTGGCCAGATCCTCCTCCTCGGGCCATTCGTGGACCAGCGTGTCCCCGATCAGCACGATGCGCCCGCGATGCAGCAGCGCGGTGATGCCCACCGCATCCGGGTTGTCGCGAATGTCGAAGACGTGGTCCAGGAGGCGGATCGCATGGGCCGACTTGCGCGTGGCCCCGGTGACAAGGCCGTCGCCGTGATCGTGGGCCAGCATCAGCGCGGCGAAGACATGCCGGTCGCGGCTTGCCATGCGGTGGACATCCTGCGCGTCGAATCCCTGCCGCTGCAGACGCTCGTAGAGAAAGGTCTTGTAGGTCGAGAGGTGGCGCGTGTTGGCGGCGTTCACGATCTCCAGCTCGCGCACGGCGTCGCCGATCCCGGCGGTGGCCAGCTTGGCGCGCACGTCATCCTCGCGCCCGACGACAAGCGCCTTGCCATAGCCGTTGCGCTGATAGGCGACGGCGGCGCGTAGCACGCGGGGGTCGTCGCCCTCGGCGAAGATCATGGTGGCCTGGGCCTGGCGTGCGCGGGCGCTGATGCCTTGGACGATGCTGGCCGTCGGATCCATCCGCGCGGCCAGGGCATGGGTATAGCCCTCCATGTCGACGATCGGGCGACGCGCGACGCCGGTTTCCATCCCGGCGCGGGCGACGGCGGGCGGGATGACATGGATCAGCCGCGGGTCGAAGGGCGTCGGGATGATGTAGTCGCGCCCGAAGCTGAGCTTTCGGCCATAGGCCATCGCCACCTCGTCGGGGACGTCCTCGCGGGCGAGGGCGGCCAGCGCCTCGGCGCAGGCGATCTTCATCTCGTCGTTGATCGCGCGTGCATGGATGTCGAGCGCGCCGCGGAACAGGTACGGAAAGCCCAGCACGTTGTTCACCTGGTTGGGGTAATCCGACCGCCCGGTGGCCACGATGGCATCGGGGCGGACCTCATGCGCCTCCTCGGGCGTGATCTCGGGGTCGGGGTTGGCCATGGCGAAGATCACGGGGTTCTCGGCCATGTTCGTGACCATTTCGGCGGTGACGGCGCCCTTGGCCGACACGCCCAGGAAGACATCCGCCCCCTTCATCGCCTCATCCAGCGTGCGTAGGTCGGACTTGACGGCATGGGCCGATTTCCACTGGTTCATGCCTTCGGTCCGGCCCTGCCAGATGACGCCCTTGGTGTCGCACATGATGCAGTTCTCGTGCCGGGCCCCCATCGACTTGAGCAGTTCCAGGCAGGCGATGCCCGCGGCACCGGCGCCGTTCAGAACGATGCGCACATCTTCGATCCGCTTGCCCGAGATGTGCAGCGCATTGATCAGCCCGGCGGCACAGATCACCGCCGTCCCATGCTGGTCGTCATGGAAGACGGGGATGTCCATCTCCTCCTTCAGGCGGCTTTCGATGATGAAGCATTCGGGCGCCTTGATGTCCTCCAGGTTGATGCCACCGAAGCTCGGCCCCATCAGGCGGACGGCCTGGACGAAGGCGTCCGGGTCCTCCGTATCCAGTTCGATATCGATGGAGTTCACGTCGGCGAAGCGCTTGAACAGCACCGCCTTGCCCTCCATCACCGGCTTCGAGGCCAGCGCGCCGAGATTGCCCAGCCCCAGCACCGCCGTCCCGTTGGAGATGACGGCCACCAGGTTGCCCTTGGTGGTGTAGTCGTAGGCCGTGGCCGGATCGGCGGCGATCGCCTCGCAGGGGACCGCCACGCCGGGCGAATAGGCGAGGCTCAGGTCGCGCTGCGTGGTCATCGCGGTCGACGCGTTGATGTCCAGCTTCCCGGGCCGCGGCTCCAGGTGATAGGCCAATGCCTCGGCATCGGTGATCTTGGTGCGTCCTGCCATTGCGTCCTCCCGTTTGGGATGGTGTAGCGAAGGCGTTCGCCGGGCGGTAGGCTGCCCGCGCCAATGGGGGGACGGGCATGTCAGCGACGCCGATGATGGCGCAGTACCTGGAGATCAAGGCCGAGGCGCCGGATGCCCTGCTGTTCTATCGGATGGGCGACTTCTACGAGCTGTTCTTCGACGACGCCGTGGCCGCCAGCGCGGCGCTGGATATCGCGCTGACCAAGCGCGGCAAGCATCTGGGCGAGGATATCGCCATGTGCGGCGTTCCGGTCCATTCCGCCGAGAATTACCTGATGACACTGATCCGCAAGGGGTTCCGCGTGGCCGTCGCCGAACAGCTGGAGGCGCCGGAGGAGGCGAGGAAGCGCGGTGCCAAGTCCGTGGTCCGGCGCGGGATCGTGCGGCTGGTGACACCCGGCACCCTGACCGAGGATACGCTGCTCGACGCGCGCGCGCACAACTACCTGGCCGCCTGGTGCGAGGTGCGCGGGGCGGGGGCGCTGGCCTGGGCCGACATCTCGACCGGCGCGTTCCACGTCGCGGAATGCCCGCGTGTCCGGCTGGGACCGGACCTGGCCCGCCTCGGCGTGCGCGAGGTCGTGGTGGTCGAGGGGTCCGACATCGCCCCCGTGATCGAGGATCAGGGCGCCGCCGTCACGCCCCTGGGCCGCAGCGCCTTCGACAGCGGCGGCGCCGAGGGTCGCCTGACGGATCTGTTCGGGGTCGCGTCGCTGGACGCGTTCGGGACGTTCTCGCGGGCCGAATGCGGTGCGATGGGCGCGCTGATCGAGTATGTCGAGATCACCCAGCGCGGCAAGCTGCCGTCGCTGCGTCCGCCCAGGCGCGAGGCGGCGTCCGAGCTGATGGCGATCGACGCGGCGACCCGGCGCAACCTGGAACTGACGCGCGGGGCAGGGGGCGGACGCGACGGCTCGCTCCTCCGCGCGATCGACAGGACGGTGACGGCGGGCGGCGGGCGCCTTCTGGAGCGACGCATGTCCGCCCCCTCGACCGTGGAAGGGACGATCCGCGCCCGGCTGGACGCGGTCGATTGGGCGGTCACGGCCGAAGCCGTCGCACAGGAGGTGCGCGAGGCGCTGCGGCGGGCACCCGACATGGACCGGGCCCTGTCGCGGCTGTCGCTCGACCGGGGCGGCCCGCGCGACCTGGCGGCGATCCGCGACGGGTTGGACGCGGCGCAGCGCCTGTCCGCACGGCTGGCGGCGACCGAGCAGCCGCTGGACCTGCGCGCCCTGGACGGGCACGCAAGCCTGCGCGACCGTCTGGACGGCGCGCTGATGGCCGAGCCGCCGGCGATGCTGCGGGATGGCGGCCTGGTCGCCGAAGGGTTCGATCCCGAACTCGACGAGGTGCGGCGCCTGCGCGACGAGGGCAGGGGCGTCATCGCCGGATTGCAGGCCGATTACGCCGCTGCCACGGGGATCGGCGCGCTCAAGATTAAGCACAACAACGTGCTGGGCTATTTCATCGAGACGACGGCGACCCATGCCGACAAGATGCATGGCGACGATCGCTTCATCCACCGTCAGACCACCGCCAGCCAGGTGCGCTTCACGACGGTCGAGCTGTCGGACCTGGAGACGCGGATCCTGAACGCGGGCGGCCAGGCCCAGCAGATCGAGGAGCGCATCTTCCGTGATCTGCGCCGGACCGTGTTGACGGCGGCCGACGGCATCTTCGCCGCGGCGCGCGTCCTCGCCGAACTGGACGTGGTGACGGCGCTGGCCGACCTGGCGCGGGGCGAGGGCTGGGCCCGGCCTCGTGTCGATACCAGCCGAACCTTCGAGGTGACGGCCGGGCGTCACCCGGTGGTGGAACGCGCGCTCGGGCGCGAAGGCGCGCCCTTCGTGGCCAACGACACGCGCCTGACGGCCGAGGGCGGGGGGGCCGCGATCCGCCTGTTGACCGGGCCGAACATGGCGGGCAAGTCGACCTGGTTGCGGCAGAACGCGCTGATCGCCGTGCTGGCGCAGATGGGCAGCTTCGTCCCCGCCGATGCCGCCCATATCGGCATCGTCGGCCAGCTTTTCAGCCGGGTGGGCGCATCCGATGATCTGGCGCGCGGGCGGTCCACGTTCATGGTCGAGATGGTCGAGACGGCCGCGATCCTGAACCAGGCCGACGATCGCGCCCTAGTGATCCTGGACGAGATCGGGCGCGGCACCGCCACATATGATGGGCTCAGCATCGCCTGGGCCACCCTGGAACACCTGCATGACGTCAACCGCTGCCGCGCCCTTTTCGCCACGCATTATCACGAGATGACGGCCTTGGCGGCCAAGCTAGACGGGGTGGAGAACGCGACCGTCACCGTGCGTGAATGGGACGGCGACGTGATCTTCCTGCACGAGGTGCGCGACGGGGCCGCGGACCGGTCCTATGGCGTGCAGGTCGCCCGCCTGGCGGGGCTGCCGGATGCCGTCGTTGCCCGGGCGCGCGCGGTGCTGGAGGCGCTGGAACAGGGCGAGCGCGAGGGCGGGGGCAAGGCAAAGGCGATGATCGACGACCTGCCGCTGTTCAGCGCGACGCCGGCGCAGGCGCCGAAGCCCCCGGCGGACAGCCCGGCCGAGACCCGCCTGCGCGAGGTCCTGCCGGACGAGCTGACGCCAAGGGACGCGCTGGCTCTGGTCTATGAACTCAAGGGGCTAGTTGGCAGGCGTGCTTGAGACACCGACCTGCGCCGGCCGCAGCAGGCGGTCATGCAGCATGAATCCCTCCATCGCGACCTGAATGATGTCGCCGGCCCTGGTGTCGGGCACCGGTGCCTCGAACATGGCCTGATGGATCTGCGGGTCGAACCTGTCGCCGACCTCGGGCGATACAAGGGTGACGCCGTGCTTGTTGAAGACGTTCAACAGCTCCTTCAGCGTCAGCTTGATCCCCTCGATCACGCCATCCTGGTCGGTGCCCTCGCCCGCGGCATCGAGGGCGCGGCGCAGGTTGTCATAGACCGGCAGCATGTCGCGCGTCAGCTTTGAGCCACCATATTGCTCGGCCTCCATCCGGTCGCGCGCGGCGCGCTTGCGCACGTTCTCGGCCTCGGCCAGGGCGCGCATCAGGCGATCGCGCATCTCGTCACGCTCGGCCATGATCGCATCGACATTGACGCGCGGACGGTCGGCGGGCGCCTCGTCCTCCTCCATCGCCGCGTCGAGGTCGAACTCCTCTTCCATCTCCTCGGGATCGTCGAGGAACGGGTTTTCCTTCGGCTCAGCCATGCTCATCCTCTGCATTCGTCCATCTTTTCGGGCCGGACAGAATCCGTCCCACCATTTGCGCGGTGTAGTCGACGATCGGCACGATCCGCCCGTAGTTCAGCCGCGTCGGGCCGATGACGCCGACCGCGCCCACGATTTTTCGATCCGCGTTCATATAGGGGGAAACCACCAGAGATGAACCGGAAAGTGAGAAGAGTTTGTTCTCCGACCCGATGAAGATGCGCACACCCTCGCCGGCTTCGGTCAGCGAGAGGAACTCGGTGATGTCCCGCTTGCGCTCCAGGTCGTCGAACAGCGTGCGGATCCGGTCGAGCTGCGCGGCGTCCGCCCCCTGGTCCAGCAGGTTCGCGCGACCCCGCACGATCAACCGCTCGGACCGCTCGCCCTCGTTTTCCCAAGCGGCCAGGCCCTTCTCGATCAGGTCGTGGGCCAGCGTGTCGATCTCCTGCCGTCGGGCGGCGACCTCGGCGGCCATCAGGTCCTGCAGGTCGCTGATGGTCCGCCCCTCGATCACCGCGTTCAGCAGGTTCGCCGCCTCGCGCATGGAACTGGGCGTCTGGCCGCGCGGGGGGACGAAGACGCGGTTCTCGACATGCCCGTCGGCGAAAACCAGAACCACCAGCGCCCGGTCGGGGCCGAGTTGGACGAACTCGATATGCTTGATCGGCGCCTCGCGCTTGGGCGCGAGGACCAGCGAGGCGCCGTGGGTGATGCCCGACAGCGCGCTGCCCACGCGGTCCATCATCGCGGTCACGTCGTCTTCGGAGGCGCCGACGCTGGCTTCGATCCGCGCGCGGTCGTCATCACCCAGCTGCGCCTCCAGCAGGCCATCGACGAACATGCGCAGGCCCGCCTGCGTCGGCACCCGGCCCGCGCTGACATGCGGCGCCTCGAGCAGGCCCAGAAACTCGAGGTCCTGCATGACGTTGCGGATCGTCGCCGCCGAGACCTTCTCCGACATCGACCGGGTCAGGGTCCGGCTGCCGACCGGATCGCCCGTCCCGAGATAGCCTTCCACCACCCGGCGGAACACCTCGCGGGAGCGTTCGTTCATCTCGGATAGGATCTGGGGGTTCTCAGACATGGGACCTCGGGTCGGGGCGATAGGGATGTATGCAGCGGCGCGCCCGCGGTCAATCGCGGGGTTGCACCGTCGCGGGCGCGGGGGCATGTCACCCCCGACATCAGACAGGAGAGATCCATGCGACCCTCGGGACGAGCGCTCGACCAGATGCGCGACATTACCATCGAGACGGACGTGACGCGTCATGCCGAAGGGTCCTGCATGATCCGCTGCGGGGACACGCATGTGCTGTGCACCGCCTCGTTGGAGGAGCGGGTGCCGCCGTTCCTGCGCAACAGCGGACAGGGCTGGGTGACGGCGGAATACGGCATGTTGCCGCGCGCGACGACCACGCGAATGCGGCGCGAAGCCTCGGCCGGCAAGCAATCGGGCCGTACGCAGGAGATCCAGCGCCTGATCGGGCGGTCGCTGCGCGCCGGCATCGACCGGCAGGCCATGGGCGAGCGGCAGATTACCGTCGATTGCGACGTGATCCAGGCCGATGGCGGCACCCGCTGCGCGTCGATCACGGGGGGCTGGGTCGCGCTGCGGTTGGCCGTCAACAAATTGATGAAGGCCGGCGACATCATCACCGACCCGATCCTGGATCACGTCGCCGCGGTCAGCTGCGGCATCTACGCCGGTCAACCGGTGCTGGACCTCGACTATCCCGAGGACAGCGAGGCCGGGACGGACGGCAATTTCGTCATGACCGGCGCCGGCCGGGTGATCGAACTGCAGGCGAGCGCGGAGGGCGCCACGTTCTCGCGCGAGGAGTTCGCGGAGCTGATGGCCCTGGCCGAGAAGGGCGTGGGCGAGCTGGTCGCGGCGCAGAAGGCCGCCACGGCGTGAGACGCCTCAAAGGGCGCGAATTGCTGATCGCGACGCATAATCGCGGCAAGCTCGAAGAGTTCCGCGCCCTTCTGACGCCCTTGGGGATCACCTGCCTGTCGAACGCCGATTTCGGCCTGCCGGAGCCCGAAGAGACCGAGGACAGCTTCGTCGGAAACGCGCGCATCAAGGCGCGCGCCGCGATGGAGGCGACCGGCCTGCCGGCGCTGGCCGACGATTCCGGGATCGAGATCGACGGTCTGGACGGGGCCCCCGGCGTGCACACCGCCGATTGGGCGGAGACGCCGAAGGGGCGCGACTTCGTCCAGGCGATGACCCGCGCCTGGACGGAACTGGAGGCGCGCGGCGTGGCCGAGCCGCGGACCGCACGGTTTCGCGCGACGCTCCTGCTGATGTGGCCGGACGGGCATGAGGAAGTGTTCGAGGGCGCCGCCGAAGGCCGGCTCGTCTGGCCGATGCGGGGCGAGACCGGGCATGGCTACGACCCGATGTTCCAGCCCGAGGGCTTCGATCGGACCTTCGCCGAGATGTCGTCCGACGAGAAGAACGCGATCAGCCATCGCGCCGTCGCCTTGCGAGAGATGCGGCGCTGTCTGGAGGGGGCGGAGTGACCGGCAGACGCCTGATCTCGACCGGATCGCCGTTCGAAGCGCAGGTCGGCTATTCGCGGGCGGTGGTCCAGGGCGACTGGTGCTTCGTCTCGGGGATCACGGGCTACGATTATGCGACGATGGACATTCCCAAGGACATTGCCGCACAAGCCCGAAACTGCTTCGCCACGCTGAAAGGCGTCCTAGACGAGGCCGGTTTCGCCCATGCCGGCATCGTGCGCGTTACCCATATCGTTCGCGACCGCGCGTTGATCGATCCGCTCTTGCCCGTTCTGGCAAGCGCGCTGGGCGACGTTCGTCCGGCCGCGACGATGATCGTGGCGGAACTGATGGAGCCCGAGATGCTCTACGAACTGGAAGTCACCGCGTTTCGGGGCGGATGATGGAGAACTGGCAGCGCGCGGGGTTCGCACTCTATGTGCATTGGCCGTTCTGCGCGGCGAAATGCCCGTATTGCGACTTCAACTCGCATGTGACCGCCCGGGTGGACCAGGCGCGCTGGCGCGACGCGCTTCTTCGCGACCTGGCCCATTGGGCCGCGCGCACGCCGGGCCGCGTCTTGTCATCGGTGTTCTTCGGTGGCGGGACCCCTTCGCTGATGCCACCGGAAACGGTGGAGGCGATCGTGTCCGCCGCCCGCGCGCACTGGACCCCGGCCAACGATCTGGAGGTGACGCTGGAGGCGAACCCCACCTCGGTCGAGGCGGGACGGTTCGCGGCCTATCGCGACGCGGGGGTGAACCGGTTTTCGGTCGGATTGCAGGCGCTGAACGACACCGATCTGCGGCGCTTGGGGCGCCTGCACAGTGTCGCGGAGGGACGCCGCGCCTTCGACATCGCCCGCGACCTGACGGACCGGGTGTCGTTCGACCTGATCTATGCGCGGCAAGACCAGGGCCCGGAGGCATGGCGCCGGGAGCTGCGGGAGGCACTTTCCCTCGCGGGGGAACATCTGTCGCTCTACCAACTCACGATCGAGACCGGCACGGCCTTCGGCGCGCGGCATGCCGCCGGCGGTCTGCGTGGGCTGCCGGGCGAGGATCTGGCCGTCGACCTGTGGCAGATCACGCAGGACCTGACGGCGGCCGCGGGTCTGCGCCGCTACGAGACGTCGAACCATGCGCGCGCGGGCGCCGAGGCGCGGCACAATCTGGTCTATTGGCGGGGCGGCGACTGGGTCGGGATCGGACCGGGCGCCCATGGCCGGATCGGCTTCGGGTCAAAGCGCATCGCCACCGAAGCGGCGCGGATGCCGCAGGATTGGCTGGCCCGGTCCGAGGATGCAGGGGTCGGAACTTCGACGGAAGAAGTTCAGCAACATATTGATATTGCTAACGAATACATGATGATGGGCCTACGGATGCAGGAGGGCGTGGATATCGATCTGTTCCATGGGCTCGGCGGTGAACTCGACCCTGCGGCCGTGGCGGACCTGTCCGAGAGCGGACATCTGACGCGGACCGGGGACCGGCTTGTGGCGACCGAGAGCGGGGCGCTCCTGCTGGACGCGATCCTGCCGCGCATTCTGTCAGTCTGACGACAGCAGCCCGCAAAGCCGGTCGAGATCATCGAGCGAACGATAGCGGATGGTCAGACGGCCGCCCTCGTCGCCCGGATCATGCTCGATCGAAACGCCCATGCGCAACGCGGCGCTCAGATCCCCCTCCAGCGCCCGGGTATCGGCATCCTTGGCCGGGGCGCCGCCGGAGGTCCGGGGGGTGCGTGGCCGCGTGGCGTCGCCCTTCGCCAATCGCTCGGTCTCGCGAACCGAGAGGCCGCGATTGACGACCTGGCGAGCCAAGGCTTCGGCATCCTCGCATCCGATCAGGGCCCGCGCATGGCCGGCGGTCAACTGACCGTCCCGCAACAGGTTCTGCACGGGGTCAGGCAGTTTGAGGAGGCGCATGACGTTGGCAATGTGGCTGCGCGATTTTCCCAGGACACCGGCGAGCTTTTCCTGCGTGTGGCCGAACCGTTCCATCAGTTGTCGGAAGCCATAGGCCTCTTCGATGGCGTTCAAATCGGCCCGCTGGATGTTCTCGATGATGGCGATTTCCAGAACCTCGGTGTCGTCGAGGTCGCGCACCAGCACCGGTACCTCATGCAGGCCGGCGCGCTGCGCGGCCCGCCACCGCCGTTCCCCCGCGACGATCTGATAGGCGTCCTCGCGCTTCGGATCGGGGCGAACGATCAGGGGTTGAAGGATGCCTTTCTGCGCGATCGACGCGGCCAAGTCCGACAGATCCTCCTCGCCGAAGCTGCGGCGGGGCTGGTCCGGATTCGGATAGACCGATTCGACCGGCAGAACACGTTCGGCAGGACGTCCGCCCGGTTCCGACATGTCGGCGGCGGATACGCCGACATCGGCCATCAGCGCGGACAATCCCCGGCGAACCGGCTTGCCATGTGCGGTATCAGACATCGGCGGGGGCCTCCGATCGGTTTCTCTGCAGCAGTTCGGTCGCTAGGCTCCGATAGGCGATGGCGCCCCGCGACGTGGGATCGTAATTCAGGACCGGCATCGCATAGCTCGGCGCTTCGCTAAGGCGGACATTCCGAGGGATCTTGGTGTCGAAGACGAGATCGCCCAGATTTTCGCGCGCGTCGTCCTCGACTTGCTGGCACAGGTTGTTGCGCTTGTCGAACATGGTCAACACGATCCCCTCCAGGCGAAGATCGGAGTTTGCCGTGGATCGCACCTCTCGCACCGTAAGCAGAAGCTGGGACAGTCCTTCGAGCGCAAAGAACTCCGCCTGCAGGGGCACGAGGATGGAATGCGCCGCCACAAAAGCGTTGATCGTCAATAGGTTGAGCGAGGGCGGACAGTCGATAAGAATATAGTCGAAAGGTGTCTCGCGAAGGCGGAGCGCATTGCGCAGGTGAATGACGCGCCGGGAACTGGCCATCAGCTCGGAATCCGCCGAGCTGAGATCCATCGTCGCGGGGATGATCCGCAAATTGTCGACATCCGTCGACAGCGCGATATCCGCCGCCGACTCCTCGCCCAATAGCAGATCATAGGTGCTGCGCCGCCGAATATCGCGCGCCACGCCCATGCCGGTTGATGCGTTTCCCTGCGGATCCAGATCGATCAGCAGCGTCCGAAAGCCACGCATGGCCAGGGCGGCCCCTAGGTTGATCGCCGTGGTGGTCTTGCCGACACCGCCCTTCTGGTTCGCGATCGCAATTGTCTTGGGTCGCATGATCTAGATCCGCTCCACATTCCTGAGGCGCAACACGGCTGCGCCTTTTTCGATCGGGCTGTCGATGACGTCGAGATCGAAGCGCCAGTCCTTCATGGCCAAATCGACCTCGTCCCGCCAGCGATTCCCCTTCAGAAAGACATAAGTCGTGTTTGGTGTGCCATGCGGTGTCGCAAGAGACAGCAAGCGGGGAAGGGGCGCCAAGGCGCGGGCGGAGACGACATTAGCCTCCTGCGCCGGAACGGCTTCGATCCGGGCGCTTATGATATTGATTGACAACGCAAGTTCACGTCTGGCTGTCCGAAGGAACGCGCATTTTCGCGTGTCGCTTTCGATCAACGTGACCTGACGGCCGGTACGGGACAGTATGCCGATTACCAGCCCCGGAAACCCGCCGCCGGAGCCGAGATCCAGCCACGTTCCAATGGCAGGTGCGCACTTATACAGAAAAACAGCATCATCGATATGACGTCGAAAGAAGTCCTCAAGGCTCGCCTGCGAGACCAAATTGATACGCGGCGTCCACTTTCGAACGAGAGCTTCCAGTCGATGAAACTGCGCGACTGTTTCACGTGAAACATCGCCGGTATAGCGGTTCATGCGGCTTTGCTGCGATGGCGCCGAACGGCAGAGAGCAGCGTGACGAGCGCGGCAGGTGTCATGCCCTCGATGCGCCCAGCCTGCGCCAGCGTCGACGGACGAACCGCGCGAAGCTTGTCGCGTATCTCATTCGACAGCCCGGCGATCTCGTCGACTACAAGATCGGCAGGGATCACTACGGACTCGCTCTCTCGAAGGCTGGCCACATCCGCAGCCTGCCTGTCTTCATAAAGCCGATACATGGCATTCCACCCGACTTGATCGATGATCTCGCGGGGGTGACCACGAACTTCGGGCAGGATGTCCAAAAGATCCGACCCCTCCAAGCCATAAGATCCCAAGGCATGAATCGCGGTGACAGGCGGCGCATCCATTCGGATCTTGCCACCACGATTACGGATTGCATCTGCGGATACCTTGAGCCGCGCCAGATTGTCTTGGCAGTGGCTTAACGCCGCAACCTTATCCGAAAAACTCCGTTCCCGATCCTGACCCACACAGCCAAAGACAAGTCCCATCGGCGTCAATCGGATGTCCGCATTGTCTGCCCGCATCGTCAGCCGGTACTCGGCCCGGGATGTGAACATGCGATATGGCTCCGATACGCCTTGGGTCGTCAAGTCATCGATCATCACGCCGATATAGCTATCCGTACGTGAGAAACAGATCGGCTCCCGACCCAATGCTCCCGCCGCGGCATTCAGTCCGGCAACCAATCCCTGGGCCGCTGCCTCTTCGTATCCCGTGGTACCGTTGATCTGCCCCGCGAGGAACAGGCCGTCGATTTCAGGCAGCGCCAAGGTCGGGGCCAAGACGCGGGGATCGATGTAGTCGTATTCGATCGCATAGCCCGGCTGTTCGATCCTGGCCTGTTCCAACCCGCGAATACTGCGAACGTATTCCTTCTGAACGTCCAATGGCAGCGACGTCGAAATGCCGTTGGGATAGATCCAGTCGCTCTCCAACCCCTCCGGTTCCAGAAAGATCTGATGCGACTCTTTCTCGGCGAACCGGCTGACCTTATCCTCGATCGACGGACAATAGCGCGGGCCGACGCCGTTGATCTGGCCGCCATACATCGCCGACCGATCTAAGTTTCGGCGAATGATATCATGCGTCTTCCCGTTCGTGTGGGTTATATGGCACGGAACCTGACGCAACGCGCCGGTCGTCGGCATGAAGGAGAAGGGCACCGGATCGGCATCCGCCGGCTGTTCTTCCAACGCGGTCCAGTCGACGGAGGCACGGTGCAGCCGGGGCGGTGTCCCCGTCTTCAATCGACCGATCCGCGGCACGATCTCTCGAATACGTCGGCTCAAGCGATCGGCGGACCCATCTCCCATACGGCCTCCGGAACGAACTTCCCCGCCGATATGGATCACCCCGCCAAGAAATGTCCCGGATGTCAGGACGATCTGCCCAGAAGCAAGCGTTCGACCATCCGACAGGACAACGCCCCGGATGGTCTCCCTTGTCACGGCCAAGTCAATCACTTCGCCTTCAACGACAGTGATATCCGACCAACCGGCAATCTCGTCCTGCATTTGTCGACGATAAACGGCACGGTCGATCTGCGCCCGCGGACCGCGTACGGCCGGTCCTCGACGGCGGTTCAACAGTCGATACTGGATGGCGGATCGATCGGCGACGCGGGCCATGATGCCGTCCATCGCGTCGATCTCGCGAACCAGATGTCCCTTTCCAAGCCCGCCAATCGCAGGGTTGCAGGACATCGCCCCGAGGTCGGACCGCCGGAATGTCACCAGGCCAACACGTACGCCCAATCGGGCTGCGGCCGCGGCCGCCTCGCATCCTGCATGACCGCCACCGATAATGATTACGTCGAAGTCGGTCTGTTTCACGTGAAACATCCTATTTTCCGAGGCAGAAAGAGGCGAATATCTCGTCCAGAATCTCTTCGACTTCAACCCCGCCGATGATCCGATGCAATCGTCGTACGACGATCCGCAGATCGGCGGACAAGACCTCAGGCTCCAAGTCGCCGACCTGCTTCGCCAGACGCTCTAATTCGCCCACCGCGAATGCCAGTGTTTCCCGATCCCTGTCTCGCGAAACCAGCCCGGCAGACCGTGCCGAACCCATCGCGCGTTCCCCGATCCGCGACAGCAGCGCCTCGATACCGGTCCCGTCCAAGGTCGAGATGCCCTCAACTCCGTCCAGATCGACCTTCGTCCGTATCACGATGTCATCGGACAGGGGGGCAACTCCTAGATCCGGCAATCCTTTGTCATCAAACAGAAATAACCGCAAATCTGCATTTCGAGCTCGGTCGACGGCACGTTGAACCCCCAGGCGTTCCACGGCATCTGTCGTGTCCCGCAGACCTGCGGTATCTATCAGGTTGACCTGCACGCCTCCGATATCCAGTCGAATCTCGATCACGTCCCGCGTCGTTCCTGCAATGTCCGAGACGATGGCGGAGTCGCTGCGCGTAAGGCTGTTCAGCAAGGAGGATTTGCCGACATTGGGCGCCCCCACGATCGCCACATCGAACCCGGCCCGGATCCGATCAGCAGCCGCAACGCCGCGGAGTTCGGTCGCGACGGATGCCGAAACGGATCGAATAAGCGACTGCACCTCAGGCGTGACATCGGTCGGCACGTCTTCATCGGCAAAGTCGATTGTGGCCTCGATCAGGGCGATCGCGCGGATCAGGTCTTTGCGCCAGGCTTCCACCTTGCGCGCCAGGTCGCCCTCCAGGATCCGCATCGCATGCCGATGTTGCTCCTCGGTATCGGCATCGATCACATCAGCCAGCGCCTGCACCTGCGTCAGATCCAGCCGATCGTTCAGCAGCGCCCGACGCGTAAATTCCCCGGGTTCCGCCAATCGTGCGACTCCCGTACCACCGATTTCGGACATGACGCGACGCACGCCGGCAGGACTGCCATGCAGATGCAGCTCGACCACGTCCTCGCCGGTAAAGCTCGCGCCCGCTTCAAAGAACAGGACCAATGCATGGTCCAGTACCTCACCCGCCTGGCTCCGCAGCGTTGCCAAGCGCGTCGTCCGCGGCGCTGGGGCAGCCGCCCCGAGGGCCGAGAGCACCGCGCGCGCCGAAGGTCCCGATATGCGGATGATCGCGACACCCGCCTTTCCCGGCGCAGTGGCGACCGCGTAGATCGTGCCGTCCATCCCGGGCCCGGCCCGTCAGGAATTCATCGAATCGAAGAAGTCCGAATTGGTCTTGGTCTGTTTCAGCTTGCCGATCAGGAACTCGATCGCATCGGTCGTGCCCATCGGGTTCAGGATCCGGCGCAGGACGAAGGTCTTCTGCAGGTTCTTCGCATCGACCAGGAGTTCCTCCTTCCGCGTACCCGATTTCAGGATATCCATCGCCGGGAAGACACGCTTGTCGGCGACCTTGCGGTCCAGCACGATCTCGCTGTTGCCGGTGCCCTTGAACTCTTCGAAAATAACCTCGTCCATACGGCTGCCTGTGTCGATCAGCGCCGTCGCGATGATGGTCAGGCTGCCGCCCTCCTCGATGTTGCGCGCCGCGCCGAAGAACCGCTTGGGCCGCTGCAGCGCGTTCGCGTCGACGCCGCCGGTCAGAACCTTGCCCGAGGACGGGACCACCGTGTTGTAGGCCCGCCCCAGGCGCGTGATCGAATCGAGCAGGATCACGACGTCGCGCTTGTGCTCGACCAGGCGCTTGGCCTTCTCGATCACCATCTCGGCCACCGCCACGTGCCGGGTCGGCGGCTCGTCGAAGGTCGAAGACACGACCTCGCCCTTCACGGATCGCTGCATGTCGGTCACTTCCTCGGGCCGCTCGTCGATCAGCAGGACCATCAGATAGCAATCGGGGTGGTTCGTCTCGATCGACTTGGCGATGTTCTGCAACAATACCGTCTTACCCGTGCGGGGCGGCGCAACTATCAAAGAACGTTGACCTTTTCCAATCGGCGCGACCAAGTCGATGATCCGCGCGGACCGATCCTTGATGGTCGGGTCCTCGATCTCCATCTGGAATCGCTCGTCGGGATAGAGCGGCGTGAGGTTATCGAAGCTGACCTTGTGCTTCGCCTTTTCCGGATCGGCGAAATTGATCTGCGTCACCTTGGTGATTGCGAAATACCGCTCGTTGTCGTCGGGGGCCTGGATGATCCCGTCGACCGTGTCGCCGGTCCGCAGCGAATGCGCCCGGATCACTTCGGGCGAGACATAGATGTCATCCGGACCCGGCAGATAGTTCGCCTCGGGCGCGCGCAGGAAGCCGAAGCCGTCCTGCAGCACCTCCAGCACGCCCTCGCCGGAAATCTCCCAGCCGTCATCGGCGCGCTCGCGCAGGATCGAGAACATCATCTCGCCCTTGCGCATGGTCGAGGCGTTCTCGATCTCCAGTTCCTCGGCCATATCGACCAGCGCCTTGGGCGACATGGCCTTCAGGTCCCGCAGGTTCAGGGTCTCAACCGGGCCATCGTCCTCGGCGGGGGTGTCCAGGGTGGTATCGTCGTCGCGCATGTCGGGAACACTCGGCAAGGGGCACGCCGCCAGGGGTCGTGCCGGATATCTTCGGAATGGGAAGCGGTTTCGGGCCAGGACGGCCCACCGTCCCGAATGACGTAAGTCTCCTCCCGGTCGAAGTCAATCAGAACGGCCGAACGACCACCGACACCACGATCACGATCAGAAGCAGTGTCGGAACCTCGTTCATCATCCGGTAGCCACGGCCGGTCATCCGCGCGCTCCCGTCCGCCAGGCGTTTCCGCTCGCCCGCGCACCAGAAATGGAACGCCGTCATCGCCAGGACGCAGACCGCCTTGATCCAAGGCCAGACCGCGCCCCAATCGACAAGGCCCAAGGCGATCAGCGCCAGCCCAAATACCCATGTCGCGATCATCGCCGGCGTCATGATCGCCCGGATCAGGCGTCTCTCCATCACCTGCAGAACCGGGATCATATCGGGCACGGACGGGCCGGTCTCGGCGTGGTACACGAAGAGGCGTGGCAGATAGAAGATCCCCGCCATCCACGCGATGACGGAGATCACATGCCCCGCCTTCAACCAAAGATACAGATCGCCCATCGCGGTGCCCCCTCAGGCTTCCTTCTATCAATCAAAAAGGAAAGAAGAAGGATGTGGTTGTTTGTAGGGGCAGTGGAAAACGGGGATCAAATCCGCTCCACGGAATCGCTCACATTCGACGGTCCGACAGGGTGGTGTCCTGTCCATCCGGTGGATCACGCGCGTGGCGGCGATGGCAGCAAGGGGGATCGGCTGTGGAACGTCTTGGGGAGTGCGGTTGAAGGCACGAGGGACAGGTAAGACCGCTCCACAGCTTGGGGGCAAACGCCGCCCGGCCGAAAAAGTTCCCGTCCGTTTCGGGGAAACCGTCGACTTGTCCTCCGCGCGGAACGCGTCCAATCCTGTCACAGCCTTCTTGACAGGTTTTTCCCGCGCGTTGCCCACAGGATCGTCCAGATGCTGATTCTCGCCTCGGCCTCCCAGACCCGCCGCGATCTGCTGCAGAACGCCGCCATTCCCTTCGAGGTCCGACCGGCCCGCATCGACGAGGAGGTCGCCCGCGCCGCGCTCGTGGCCGAAGGTCACGCACCCCGCGACGTGGCCGATGCCCTGGCCGAGCTGAAGGCGCTGCGTCTGCGTGCGGACGGGATCATCCTGGGATGCGATCAGACCGTCGATCATCGCGGCATGCTCCTCTCCAAACCCGAGACGCCGGCGGATGCCGTGGCCCAGCTCGGTGCGCTCTCGAGCGGCACGCACAAGCTTCATTCGGCCATCGTGGCCGCACAGGAGGGGCGCGCGGTCTGGCGTCACGTCGCCACCGTGACCATGACCATGCGGCGCGCCTCGCCGGCCTATCTGGCCGATTACGTCGATCGCAACTGGCCGGTGATCCGACATTCCGCCGGCAGCTATACGCTGGAGGGCGAGGGCGCGCGCCTTTTCACCCGGGTCGACGGCGACTATTTCGCGGTCCTGGGCCTGCCGCTCCTGCCGCTGGTCGACTGGTTGATCGCGCGCGGGGAGATCCCGGCGTGACCCGTCTGGCCGGCGTCATCGGCGATCCGATCGGGCACAGCCGCTCGCCCCGACTGCATGGCCACTGGTTGCGGCGATACGGGATCGACGGGCATTACGTGCCGCTGCATGTCCGCGCGGACGACCTGGCGCGGACGCTCGACCTTTTGCCCCGGCTGGGTTTTGCGGGCGTCAATGTCACCATTCCCCATAAGGAGGCCGTGTTCCATCTGGCCGAAACCGCCACCGACCGTGCCCGCGCCGTCGGCGCCGCGAACACGCTCAGCTTTTCGGATGGTGCGATTCATGCCGACAACACCGACGGGGCGGGCTTCGTTGCCAATTTGCGACAGGGCGCGCCGGGGTGGGCTGCGGACAGGCCCGCCCTGGTTCTTGGGGCAGGTGGTGCGGCGCGCGGGATCGTCGCGGCCCTGCTCGATCTGGGCGTGCCCGAAATCACGCTCGCCAACCGTACGGAAGCGCGCGCGCAGACGCTCGCTGCGGGCTTCGACGACCGTGTCGGTGTGGTGCCGTGGGATCGGGCGGAAGCACGGTTGGGGGGACGTGGCCTTTTGGTGAATACCACCAGTCTCGGCATGGCCGGTCAGCCGCGAATGGCCCTGTCGCTCGACGCGCTGCCGCACGACGCTCTGGTCACCGATATCGTCTATACCCCGCTTCGTACCGCGCTCCTGACGCGTGCCGAGTTGCGGGGGAACCCGACCGTCGACGGATTGGGCATGCTGCTGCATCAGGCCGTGCCGGGTTTCGCCGCCTGGTTCGGCGTCACGCCCGAGGTGGATGACGACCTGCGCCGCGCGGTCCTGTCATGATCCTGGGGCTGACCGGCTCCATCGGGATGGGAAAATCCACCGCCGCGGCGATGTTCCGCGATCTGGGCGTGCCGGTCTGGGATGCGGACGCCGCGGTTCATGCCCTCTATGGCCCCGGGGGCGCCGCAGTCGTGCCTGTCGTCGCGCGCTTTCCGGGCGTTGGGGGCGCCGGCGGCATCGACCGCGCGGCCCTGCGCACCGCACTCGCGGCCGAGCCGGAGGCGGCCCTCGACGCGCTCGACGCCATCGTGCATCCGCTGGTCGCCGCCGACCGCGCCGTCTGGATGGAAGGGCACGGGGGCCTCGTGGTTTGGGATGTGCCGCTATTGTTCGAGACCGGCCTCGACGCCGAATGCGACCGTGTCGCCGTCGTCTCGGTCGATGCCGGGACGCAACGCCGCCGCATCCTCGACCGGGGTACCATGAGCGGGGCGGAGCTGGACCTGATCCTTTCGCGGCAGATGCCGGATGCTGACAAGCGCGCCCGGGCCGATTATGTCATCCCGACCACCGACATGGAGACGGCCCGCGCGGCCGTTGCGCGGATCGTAGCGGAGCTGACATGAGGGAAATCGTCCTCGACACCGAAACCACCGGGTTCGAGCCCGATACCGGCGACCGCATCGTCGAGATCGGCGCGGTGGAACTGGTCAACCATGTCGCCACCGGCAATGTCTATCACCAGTACATCAATCCCGAACGCGCGATGCCCGACGGGGCGTTCCAGGTTCACGGCCTGGGCGACGACTTCCTGAAGGATTTCCCCGTTTTCCGTCAGATCGGCCAGGCGTTCCTGGATTTCATCGGCGACGACCGCCTGGTGATCCACAATGCCGCATTCGACATGAAGTTCCTGAACGCGGAACTGGATTGGATGGGCCTGCCCCGCCTGCCGATGGACCGGGCGATCGACACGCTGGCGATTGCCCGGTCCAGGTTTCCCGGCGCGCCGGCCTCGCTCGATGCGCTGTGCCGCCGGTTCGGCGTCGACAACGCCGCGCGCACCAAGCACGGTGCGCTGCTCGACAGCGAGATTCTGGCCGATGTCTATCTGGAACTGATCGGCGGGCGGCAGCCCACCATGTCGCTGGTGTCGCAGGGATCGGGCCGCCGGACCGAGGACGGCCCTTGGAAGCCGACGCCCCGCCCGCGTCCGCTGTCCCCCCGCCTGACCGAGGCCGAGGCCGCGTCGCATGCGGCCTTCGTCGACGGGCTGGGCCCGGACGCGCTCTGGCGCCGGACCCGCTGACGACGGTATCGGATCAGGATTTCGGCGCGTTTTCGGCCTCGGCCTGTGCCCGCCGGGTGATCTCGTTTCGGTAGAGTGCCACGAAATCGATGTTCTCGAGGTTCAGCGGCGGGAAGCCGCCATCGCGCGAGATGTCAGACACGATCCGGCGCAGGAACGGGAACAGCATGCGCGGGCACTCGATCATCAGATACGGATGCAGCTGGTTCTCGGGCACGTTGGAGATCGCGAAGACGCCGGCATAATCCAGCTCGATCGCGAAGATCGGGTCGTCGGCCCCCTTCACCTTGCCGGTGACGTTCAGTTTCACCGCGACCTCGTACTGGCCTTCGGTCTTGCGCTTCTTGGCTTCCAGCCCGACCTGGACGTTGATGTCGGGCTGCCCCTCCAGCGCGCGGCCCTTCTGGACGGCGACATTCTCGAAGGACAGATCGCGGATGAACTGCCCCAGGACCTGCATCTGGGGCGTTTGCTGGGCCGTCTGCTGGGGCTTCGTCCCCTCGGCTTCGGGGGTGGTCTGGGTGTTCTCTTCGTCGGCCATGTGGCGAAAATCCTCGGGTTCGGAAAGGGTCGCGCCCCGATACCAGAGGGTCGTCGCCGTCACAACCGAACCCGGGTTTAGCTCGCGGCCCGTGCCCGCGCCGGCAAGTCCATTACCCGGACGTCCGGGATCGCCTCGCGCGCCATCGCGACGAGGTGCCTGTGATGCGTCAGCAGGATCGCCTGCCCCCGCGTCCCGATCCGGCCCAGCATGTCCAACGCCGCGGCCGCGCGCGCGTCGTCGAAGGTCTCGGCCACGTCGTCCAGCACGAAGGGAAGCGGTCCGAACGCGTCAGCGAAAGCCGCATGCCCCGCGATCCGCAGCGCGAGGTAGAGCTGGCCCTGCGTGCCGGTCGACATGGCGTCGATCCGCTTGCGCCCGTCGGCACCCTCCGCGAAGAGAGCCTCGCCCTTTTCACCCATCCCCGTCTCCAGCCGCATCCAGGCTCCTCGCGTGAGCTGGGCGAAGGCCTCCTGCGTCGCGTCCAGCATCCGACCGCGGCTTTTCTCCTGGTGGCGGATCAGGGCGCGCCGGGCCGCGGCGACGCCCAGGCGCAGGGATGCGGCCTCGCGGGCGCCGGCGCGCAGCGTCTCCAACAGGGCCGCCCGGGCCTGCCGCGCCGCCTGCGCGCCGGTTGCGGTCACGGCCGCGTCTCGCGTCTGCCTTGCCCGGCCCAGCGCCTCCAGCGCGGCAGCGTGGTCGGCTTCCCGCGTGGCCAGATCCTGCCGAAGGGTATCCAGCCGGGCCGGGTCCTCGATCGCGCGCTCGGCCTCGAGCGCGGCGACGTCGAGGCCATGGCGCAGGTCATCCATGCGGCGGCCGACCCCCCGGCATTCGCGGCGCAGTTCGTCGCGGGCCGCGATCCGGTCCAGGCGTTCCGCCACCGACCCCTCGCCGCCCTGATCCTTCAGAACCTCGTCGAGCGTCGACTGCGCGGCACGATCCCGGACGTCCGCCCGGGCCATCGCCTCCTCCGCCACGCGGTGCCGTTCCACGATCTGCGCCCTGTTCCGCGCGCGTCGTTCCGCTTCCATGGCGGCCGCCTTGGCGCGGTGAAGGATCTCGACCGCGTCGCCACCCGACTGGGTTTCGCGGAGCCCGCCCACTTCCTGCTCCAGCCGCTCGAGCGCCGCCTTCATCCCGTCGATGCGCAGCGCCAGTTCGTCGTGCCGGGCGCCGCGTTCGATGGCCTGCCGCGTGGCCGCGACCGTCGCCCGCAGGTCGGGCCGGGGCCGGCCCGCCAGTCCGGTCCCGGCCAAGATTTCCTCCAGCGCGTGATCGGCCATTCGCGCGTCTGTCTCCGCCTCGGCAAGCTGGCCCTCGATCTCGGCGATCCGGGCCTCCGCCGCCCGCCGCAGCGCCGTGGTCCGTTCCGCCGCAGCCAGAACCTCCAGATGCGCCCGTGCCGCCGCGACCGGATCGGGCGGATCGGTCTCCGCCCAGCCGGCCTGGGTCAGGCAGCGGCGTAACTCGGCCAGCCGCGCCGCCATCATGTCCGCCAACCGGTCGCGCCGCGCCTCGGCGCCTGTCGCCTGGCGTTCGGCCCGGTCGGCCTCGATCAGGCGGCGCAGGCGCGCGGGGATCGCGGCGGGGGCGTCTTCGGGCGACAGGCCGACCCGAACGGCAAGTCCCGTCGCCACGTTCCGCGCCGCGTCCCGCGCGGCCGTCGCGGTCGACAGCGCCGCATCGGCCTGCGTCGCGGACCGTTCGACCTCCCGCAGGCGATCCTGCCGCGCGGCCTCGGCGGCGCGGGCCCCGACCTCGCCTGCATGCCGGGCCACGTGATCGTCATGGCGCCGCATTTCCGCGGCGAAGGCATCCGCCGATTCCGCGTCCAGCGCGGCGCGGTGGTGATCCCAGGCCAGATCCCGCGCCGCCCGTGCCGCGCGGAGATCGGCGTCCGAGACCGGCGCCGCCCCGCCCGCCGGGGCGCGGGCTTGCACATCGCCGAGCGTGGCCGCGCAATCCTCGGCGCGCCGGCGGGCGGCGGCCAGATCGGCCTCGCGTTCGGCCAGCATGGCGATGGCGGCGTCGATCGTCTTCGCCTCGGGCAAGTCCGGCAGCAGCCCCTGCCAGTCACGGGGCAGGATCGAGGATGCGTCGCTGGCCGCCTGCCGCGCGGCATCCGCCGCGATGCGCAACTCTTCCAGATGGGCTGCGTCCGGCAGTGCCTCCAGCGCGGCGGCGAGTGCGGCGCGCCCCGACGTGTCGGCGCGCGTGCGGGGCAGTTCGGCACGTTCGCGCTCCAACCTCCGGCGGGTCGCGTCGTGCTCGCGCCATGCGGCTTCGGCCCGCGACAGCGCGGCGTCCAGGCGGTCGGGAAAGTCCCCGTCCACCCCGGCCAGGTCGTCGAGCCCGGCGCCGGCCAGCGCGGCATCGCGCGCCGCGGCAAGCGTTGCGAGGTCGCGGGTCCGGTTCGGCAGGTCCGCACGGGCCGTCGCCACGCGTTGGACCAGCAGGCTGCCGTCGGGCAGGGTGAGCGCCTCGATCCGCGCCACGTCCGCGATCAGGGCGCGGGCCCCGAGCGTCTCCGGCATCGCGGCCAGTTCCGTGGCGGCGGCATCGCGGGTGGTCCGGTGCACGCCCCGGTCCTCGTCGGCGGCCGCCAGCGCCTCCAGCGCGGTGCGCGCCCGGGTCTCGGCGCCCGGCGCCAGGTTCGGGCCGTCCGGCAGGTCCGACAGGCGCGCCGCGATCTCCTCCTCCTGCCGGACAAGGTCGCGCAACTCCCGGGCTCTCTCGCAGAGGGTCACCTGGTTTCGCGCGGCGTGCACCGCCTGGCCAGCGGCATCGGAGGCGTCGCGGGCCTCGCCTACGGCGGCCTCCAGCCGGTCCCAGCGATGGGGCGACAGTTCGCTCTGCTTCAAGGTCGCGGTCAGTTCGCGCAATTCGGCCTTCCCCCTCGCCAGGACCTGGGTGGAGCCGCCCTTGCGCTGGAACGCGTCGGCCTCTGCGGACAGCGCATCCAGCGCCGCGCCCACGCCCGCCACGCCCGACGTGCCGACATGCAGCGCCTGCCCCAGATCGCCCTTGGCCGAGGCGATCTCGGCCCCGCCCCGGCGCAGCGTCTCGTCGTCGAGCGAGAACCGCATCCGATAGGTTTCGCGGTCAAGATTATGCAGAAGCGCCGCGATGCGCGTCTCCTCCAGCGCGTGGCCATCGCCGTCGGACAGGCCGCGCCCGGTGCGGCGCAACTCCATCGTGCCCGTGCCGGTCTCCAGCCGGGCGCCGATCTCCAGCTGGGCGCGGGGATGGAGGAAGGCGAAGGGCGGGTTTCGCGGCGGAATCCCGAAGAGCAGGTCCAGCCAGGCCGCGAAGGCGGTGCTCTTGCCGGCCTCGTTGTCGCCGTAGACGACGGTGACATCCACATCGCGGGCCGGGCCGAAATCGAAGCTGGTCCCGGTGAAATGCCCGTATCGCGTCAGGTCCAGTCGCGACAGCCTCATCCTGCCGTCCCGTGGCGCAGCGCATGTCCGACGGTGTCGAGACCGTCCTCCAGCAGGTCGTCCAGCGCCTCGTCGGAGAGGGCGTCCGCGATCTCGGACGGCAAGGCGGATCGCAACTCCGCCAGGATCCGCAGACCCTCGTCGCGAAAGCTGGCCGTCCCGGCCTCCTCGCGCATCAGCCGTGCCAATCCGTCGACCGGGGCGGGGCGGGACGCCGCGGTCCGTCGCAGATCCTCGACCCCGATGTCCTCGCGCTCCGTCAGGGCGGCGCGGGCCAGCGCGGTCAGCGCCGCGGTAGGCTGATCGCCGCCGGCGACCGCGAACCGGATCAGGTGATGGCGTCCGTCGCGGGACGGCGCGGCCGCCAGAAACGCATCGAGGGTGGAGGACTGGTCGTCTTCGGTCAACGCGACCGAGCGGCGATGGAACGCGACCTGCGCCACCGGAACGGCCTGCAACGCGGGCGTCTCGTCCAGGGTCGCGATGGTGACCGATCCGATCCCGTCCTCGTTCACGTGCCGGCCCTGGGGGATGCCCGGCATGACCACGGCGATGCCGTCCTGCACCTGCGCGCTCCGCTTGTGGATATGCCCCAGCGCCCAGTAGTCGTAGCCGTGCGAAAGCAGGTCCGACACCGCGCAGGGGGCATAGGGGTCATGGCCCGCCGCCCCGTCGAGCGAGGTGTGCATCAGGCCGATATTGATCCGCCCGGCTTCGGGCCTCGGATAGTTCGGCAAGAGCGACGTCTGCACATGCCGCGCGCGGAATCCCAGCCCATGAAACGTGGCGGGCCCGATCCGCACCGAGGGCGCGCCGTGGTGCAGCAGGTGGATCCCCTCGCCCGGCGGGCCATAGCGGTCGAGATCCATCAGCGCGTCGTGGTTGCCACGGATCATCACCACCGGGATGCCGGACCGCGTCAGCCGGCGAAGATCCGCCATCAGCGCCGCGCGCAGCGTCACGTCGGCCACGTCGCCGTCGAACACGTCGCCGGCCAGGACGACGGCGTCGACCCGTTCGCGCAGCGCCACATCCACCAGGCGCGCGGCGAGACCGTCGAGCGCACCCGACAGCCGCGCGCCCAGCTCGGCGTCGCGCGCGGCCGCCGACCGCAACGGCGACCCCAGATGCAGGTCGGCGGAATGCAGGATCTTCATGCGCGCAAGAAGCCGCGCCGCCCCGAGGCCGTCAAGGCCCGCGCGGCTCGCGGCGCGTCCAGCCCGAGGGGCCGTCGCGCGGGACCTCGACATAGTCGCCTTCGACCACGTCGTCCCGCGCGGCGGGCGGGACACTCCCTTGGCCGGCGTCGGGGCCCATCGTGAACGACTTGACGGTCACGCGTTTGCGCACATGCGCCATCACCGCGTCGCGGATGCCCGGCACCAGCAGCGCGAAGCCGATCGCGTCGGTGAAGAAGCCGGGCGTCAGCAGCAGAAGGCCCGACGCCAGGATCATCGCGCCATGGGCCAGCGGCCGGGTCGGATCGCTGAACGTGTCGAAGGATTTCTGGACGCGGCGCAGCTCGGCCAGGCCTTGCCGGCGCACGAGGTACGTGCCCAGCGCCGCCGTCGCGATCACGATCGCCAGCGTCGGCCAGAGGCCCAGCCAGCCGCCGACCTGGATGAAAAGGGCGATCTCGAGAATGGGTAGGGCGACGAATATCGCGAAAAGCCACATGTCTCGGGCCCCTTGTCCTTCGGGGCCGCTTCCCTTGACCCCTTCGCCGCCTTACATATGTCCGGTGTTCGGGATACCAACCCCGTGAGCGCGCCGGAGAGAAGGATGAACGACGCCGTGATACAACTTCTGGTCCTAGCCGCGATCGCCCTGTTCCTCGTGATCAGGCTGAAGAACGTGTTGGGCACCCGCACCGGCTTCGAGAAGCCCCCGGCCGCCGAACCCATCCGCCGTGACGGCGTGCGCCGCGACTTCGAGGTGATCGAGGGCGGACCGGACCGCGACATCACCGACCACGTGACCGACGGGTCCGACGATGCCAAGGCGCTTGCCACCATGAAGGAGGCGGAGCCGGGATTCTCGGTGTCCGAATTCGTCGGCGGCGCACGGCAGGCTTACGAGATGATCCTGATGGCCTATGAGAACGGCGACCTCGGCCCGGTTCAGGAGTTCCTGTCCGAAGACGTCTACGAGGCGTTCCTGGCCGGTATCTCGCATCGCGAGGACCAGGGCCTGACGGTCGAGGCGAATTTCGTCGGCGTGCGCGAGACCGGGCTGCAGGCGGCCAGTTTCGATCGTGCCACGTCCGAGGCGCAGATCACCCTGCGCTTCGTGGGCGAGTTGACCAGTGTCGTGCGCGATGCGGACGGCACCGTGGTCGAGGGCAACCCGAACGAGATCAAGAAGCAGCGCGACATCTGGACCTTCGCCCGGGTGATGGGGACGGGCGACCCAAACTGGAAGCTGGTCGCGACCGAGGGCTGAGTTGCCCGGCCCGGCCGATACCCCTGCGGCCCCCCGAACGGGGCGGCCTTCGCTTTCCGCGCTGCCTGGCTGGGACCGTGACGATCTGAACGCGGCCCTGGCGGCCTTTCGGCAGAACCCGGACGATCCGCTGGGCCCGGCCGCCCATGCCGCCACGGATGCCCGATCCTTCTTCGCGCGGCATTTCGCCCCCGGTCCGACGCTGCGCGGCCGCTTCACCGGCTATTACGAGCCCGAGATCGCGGGCAGCCGCGTCCGGTCGGCGGCCTTCCCCGTCCCCGTCCACGCCTGTCCCGCCGGTGGCATCAGCCTTCCGCGCGCCGAGATCGAGCCCGCGCTGGCCGGGCAGGAGATCGTCTGGCTGCAGGACGAGGTCGACCGGTTCTTCCTGCAGGTTCAGGGTTCGGGTCGCATCCGGCTGAAATGTGGTGACACGCTGCGTCTGGGCTATGCCGGCGGCAACGGCCACGCCTATCGCTCCATCGGCAAGCTTCTGATCGCGCGCGGCGTGTTCGGCGCGGACCTGAGCGCCGACCGGCTGAAGGCTTGGCTGCGCGCCGATGCCGATCGCGGGCGCGCCGTGATGCACGAGAATCCCAGCTACGTCATGTTCCGCGTCGTCGACCTGCCCAAGGGCAGCGGCCCGCAGGGAAGCCTGTGCCCGGTCACGGTCGGACGCAGCATCGCCGTCGACCCCACACAGACGCCGCTCGGCACCCCCGTCTGGATCGAGGTGGACGGGATGGCGCGACTTGTCGTGGCACAGGACACCGGATCGGCCATCACCGGGGCGGGGCGCGCCGATATTTTCTTCGGCACCGGCGAGGCGGCTGGAGTCGCGGCCGGCCGGATGAACCACGAGGGGCGCTTCACCCCGCTGATACGGCGATGAAACGCCGGCCCCTCTCGCGCGAGGATCGCGAGCTCTGGTCGCGCTACACCCGTACGGCCGAGGCGCTGCACCCGCCGGGCCAGGGCGCCGCACCCGACCCCGGCCCGCCGCCCCGGCCCGGCCCGGCGAAAGGGCCCGATCTGCCGCGATTCCGGCTGGGTGAGCAGGCACGGGATCGCAATTCGACGCATGTCCACGCGCCGTCGCTGGCCGAGGAGGTCGCGTCGCAGCCGCTCCGGATGGACGCCAGGGCGCATCGCCGGATGAAGGCCGGCAAGCTGCGCCCCGAAGGCACGCTGGACCTGCACGGCATGACGCTCGATCAAGCGCATCCGGCGCTTTTGCGGTTCATCCTATCGGCGCATGCGTCGGGCAAGCGGCTGGTGATCGTCGTCACCGGCAAGGGCCGCACCAAGCCGTCCGAGGGGCCGATCCCGAACCGGCTGGGCGTACTCCGGCATCAGGTGCCGCAGTGGCTGCGTCTGGCGCCGCTGGTACAGGTCGTGCTGCAGGTGACCGAGGCGCATCGCAGCCACGGTGGATCAGGCGCGTACTACGTCTATCTGCGGCGCGGCTAGGTCGCGGCGCGCCCGGCCGATGGCGGCGGCGGCCAGCCCACCGGCCAGCAGGAAATAGACCGCGATGGCGGGCATCTGTTCGGGCAGCGTCAGGCCCGCATCGATCAGCGCACCCGTCAGGCCCGGCCCCAGCGCCGTGCCCAGCACCATGATTGCGGCGGCCAACGCCTTGATGGCACCCAGATACCGGGTGCCGAAGAACTCCGCCCAGAAGGCCGAGGGGATCGTCGCCTGTGCCCCCGTTCCGATGCCGAAGAACGCGATGGCGAGCGCGGCGCCCCACAGAGACTGGGCCCCGGCCATGGTGGCGAAACCCAGCGCGAAGGGCAGGAGGAAGACCTGCATCGGCCGCGGCGACCCGATCCGATCGAGCAGGGCGCCACTGGCGAACGTCGTGCCGATCGCCAGCACCGTGAACAGCGGCAGGAGCGCGACGTAGTCGACCAGCGCCCAACCCTTCACCAGCGTCAGGTGGACCTGGTGGAAGAACAGCGCCGTCCCGAAGGCGGGCGGGCCCAGAAGCAGCGGCACCATCGCCCAGAAGAGCCAGTGGCGCAGGATCTCGGGGCGGGTCCAGTGGCGCCCGCCCATCCCCTCGGCCTCCGTCTCGACGACCATGGAGCGGGGCGTCCGCTCGGACCGCAACAGACGCACCAGAAGCGGAAGCAGGATCACGACGGCCCCGGCCGCCGCCAGCCACAGCGCGCGCCAATCCACCCAGGCCATCGCCGCCACGAACAGGACCGGGAGCAGCGCCTGTCCCAGTGCGACCCCCATCGACGCGACCGAGAGCGCCTTGCCCCGGTTGGCCACGAACCAGCGCGCCATCGACACGGCGCTCAGATGGCTCATCATGCCCTGGCCTGCGAACCGCAGCAGGAAGATCGCGACCACCAGGACCGCGGCCGAACGGGCGCCGGCCATGACCAGGCATGCGGTTGCGAGCAGGAGGGCCGTGCAGATGCCCAGGTGGCGGACCCGCAGACGGTCGGTCAGGGCCCCCGCCCAGATCATCGCCAGCGCCGAACATGACGTGGCCACCGTGTAGATCAAGCCCCATTGGCCGTCTGTCAGCGCGAAGTCGCGCATGATCTCGCCCGCGAAGACCGCGATGAAGAAGGTCTGGCCGAAGCTCGACACGAAGGACAGGAGCATCCCCGCCCCCAGGAACGCCGGGTTGTCGCGAACGAACCGGACGAAGCCGGTGCGCCCGGTCACAAGACGTAGCGCGACAGGTCGGTGGACCGCAACAGTTCGCCCAGATGCGTCTCGACGAAGGCGTCGTCCACCGTGACGGATTGCCCGCCCCGGTCGGGCGCCTCGAAAGACAGTTCCTCGAACACGCGCTCCAGCACGGTATAGAGACGGCGCGCGCCGATATTCTCGACGCTTTCGTTCACCTGCGCGGCGATCCGGGCCAAGGCGGCGATGCCATCCTCGGTGAAGGTCACGGTGACCTCCTCCGTCGCCATGAGCGCGGTGTATTGCAGCGTCAGAGCGTTGTCCGTCTCGGTCAGGATGCGGACGAAATCGTCCTCGGTCAGCGCGCGCAACTCCACCCGGATGGGCAGGCGTCCCTGCAATTCGGGCAGCAGGTCCGACGGCTTGGCGATGTGGAAGGCGCCGGAAGCGATGAACAGGATGTGGTCGGTGCGCACCGGGCCGTGCTTGGTGGAAACGGTCGTCCCCTCGATCAGCGGCAGCAGGTCGCGCTGCACGCCCTCGCGGCTGACATCGGCGCCGCGCGCATCGGCGTTGCGGCAGACCTTGTCGATCTCGTCGATGAAGACGATGCCGTTCTGTTCCACTGCGCGGATGGCCTCGCGCGTGACGGTCTCCGCGTCCAGCAGCTTGTCGGCCTCCTCGTCGATCAGCAGGTCGTAGGACGCGGCCACGCTCAGGCGCTTCTTGACAGTGCGCTGCATCATCTTGCCGAACATCTCGCCCAGGCCCGCCATCTGGTCCATGCCGGGCTGGCCGGGGATCGCCATGCCCAGCGGGTTCGAAGTGTCGGCCACCTCCAGCTCGATCATCTTGTCGTCCAGCTCGCCCGCGCGCAGCTTGCGGCGGAAGCTCTCGCGCGTGCCCTCGCGCGCGTCCTGGCCCGCCAGCGCGTCGATCACCCGCTCC
Organism: Jannaschia sp. S6380; assembly: GCF_023015695.1. Classification (NCBI taxonomy): domain Bacteria; kingdom Pseudomonadati; phylum Pseudomonadota; class Alphaproteobacteria; order Rhodobacterales; family Roseobacteraceae; genus Jannaschia; species Jannaschia sp. S6380. Next base: position 2,482,359 of record NZ_JALKAS010000001.1, on the reverse strand, counting down.
TCGGCGGCGCCATGGGCCTTGGCCTTGACCTCCTCGCGCATCCGCTCGCGAATCATGACCTGGGCCGCGTCCACAAGGTCGCGCACGATCTGCTCGACGTCGCGGCCGACATATCCGACCTCGGTGAATTTCGTCGCCTCGATCTTGAGAAACGGCGCGTGGGCCAGTTTGGCCAGGCGGCGGCTGATCTCGGTCTTGCCGACGCCGGTCGGGCCGATCATCAGGATGTTCTTGGGGTATACCTCGTCCCGCAATTCGTCGCCCAGCTGCTTGCGCCGCCAGCGGTTGCGCAGGGCCACAGCCACGGCGCGCTTGGCGTCCTTCTGGCCGATGATGAAGCGGTCCAGCTCGGACACGATCTCGCGCGGGGTCAGGTCGGTCATCTGCTCTCTCCTTTGCGGCCTACCTAAGCGGCGATCACGGAAACGCAACGCCGCTCACATGCGCGTGGTCGGGGCTATGAATGAATCCGGCCCCGGCGCAGGCTCCGCGCACAGACGCAAACCATCGGAGCCCACCATGAACCGCCGTTCCTTCCTTCGCCTGTCCGGAGGCCTGGCCCTCCTGCCCGCCGCCACCGCCATCGCCGGGGGGCATGGCCGCCTCGGCAGCTTCGCCGGGGCCAGCAACCACGTCACCACCGGCACCGCCGAGATCGCGGGCAATCAGGTCAACCTGCTGGCCGATTTCACCTTCGACGGCGCGCCCGATCCCAAGGTTGCGCTGGGGCGCGACGGCTACGACCCGCGCACCCTGATGGGGCCGCTGCAATCCAATTCCGGGGCCAGCAGCTATGCCGTGCCGGCCGGCGTCGATGCCAGCCAATACAACGAGGTCTGGATCTGGTGCGAGAAGTTCAACGTGCCGCTGGGCGTCGCGAAACTGAACTGACGCGCGCGCTTGCGCTCGGACCCGGCCGCGTCGCACCATGGGCGCGACCGGCCCGGGGAGGAGCGCCGCGTGAAACGTCCAAGGCAGCCCGCGACCCTGAACCGCGAGGAGGCGTTCGCCCTGCGCTGGCGCCGTGGGCGCCGCGACCTGATCGGGCCGATCACCCGTCTCTATGGCGGGACCGAGGGGCCCGGCCCCATCCTGGAACGGATCCGCCAGGTGCTGGCCCGCCACTGGGCGGCCCGCCCCGCGGACCTGCGCCGCCTCGATCTCGAACGGGATGTGGACCCGGACTGGTTCCTGTCCGAGGAGATGGTCGCCTATGTCTTCTACCTCGACCGGTTCGCGGGCGGGCTGAAAGACCTGCCGGCGCGGATCGACTACCTGAAGGACCTGGGCGTCACCTATGCCCATGTGATGCCCTGTCTGATGCCCCGACCCGGCGCGTCCGACGGCGGTTATGCGGTGATGGATTATCGGCGCATCGACCCGAAGCTCGGCACCATGGCCGATTTTCGGCGCGCGACCCTGTCGCTTCGCGCCGCGGGCATCAGCACCTGTATCGACATGGTCCTGAACCACACCGCGAAGGAACACGAATGGGCGCGGCGCGCGCGCGGGGGCGATCCATTCTACCAGGACTTCTACCTGATGTTCGACGACCCGGACCTGCCGCAACGATACGAGCGGACCCTGACCGAGGTATTCCCCGACCAGGCGCCGGGGAACTTCACCCATTATCCGGACATGGGCAAATGGGTCTGGACCACGTTCAACGAATACCAGTGGGACCTGAACTGGCGGAACCCCGAGGTCTTCCTCGCCATCCTCGACACGATCCTGTTCCTGGCCGGCAAGGGGGTCGAGATCTTCCGCCTTGATGCCGTGGCCTTCATGTGGAAGCGGATGGGCACGTCCTGCCAGAACCTGCCCGAGGTCCACGACATCCTGCAGGCGCTGACGCAGGCCACGCGCATCGCCGCCCCCGCCGTCATCCACAAGGCCGAAGCGATCGTGGGGCCGACCGACCTGGTGCCCTATCTGGGCCAGGACACGCATCAGGGCCGCGAGAGCCAACTCGCCTATCACAACAACCTGATGGTGCAGTTCTGGTCGTCCCTGGCCTCGCGCGACACGCGGCTGATGACCCATGTCCTGCGCAGCCATTTCCCCGAGAGCTTTCGCCGCGCCTGTTTCGCCACCTATATCCGCTGTCACGACGATATCGGCTGGGCGATCACCGAGGAGGACGCCGCCCACATGCCGCATATCACCGGGCCGGGGCACCGCGCCTTCCTCGCCGATTTCTATGCCGGCCGGTTCCGCGGCAGCTTTGCCCGCGGTGCCGATTTCCAGGTCAACGCGGTGACGGGCGACCGGCGCACGAACGGCAGCTTCGCCTCGCTCGCCGGGTTGGAGGCCGCGATGGAGGCGGGCGATGGGGCGGCGATCGACGCCGCCATCGCGCGGATCCTGATGGGGCATGCGCTGATCGCGTCCTTCGGGGGCATCCCGTTGATCTATATGGGCGACGAGCTGGGTCTGACGAACGACGACGGCTACCTTGCCGACCCGGCGCGCGCCGGGGACGGACGTTGGATGCAGCGCCCGCCGATGGACTGGGATCGCGCGGCCGAGGTCGACACCAGCGACGCGCCGCATGGGCGCATCTATCGCGGCGTCCGGCATATCCTGGCCGTGCGCAAGGCGACGCTGCAGCTGGCCTCGGGCATACCGACGCGCGTGATCGACAGCGGCAATACCGGCGTCTTCGCCTATCTGCGGCTGGGCGACGACCGGACGATCACCTGCCTGTGCAATTTCACCGAACGGTTCCAAGATGTAGCGCTCGACGTGCCGGCGGGGGCCATCGACCTGCTGAGCGGCGCGCCGCCCCTGCGCGACGGGCCGGTGCTGCGCCTGCCGCCCTACGCGGCGCTATGGCTCCGCGCCTGAGGTCGACGCGGGGGTCGAGGGGGGCAGCCGATCCTTCAGTCCGGCCGGGACGGGCCCCAACAGGGCGCCCCGGATCCGCTGCCAGCCCGCGCCCAGCCCGACCAGCGCCGCCCCAAGCAGCAGGACCGTGGGCGCGAAACCGTCGCCGCCGCTGACCTGGCTGACCAGCACCACGACATAGCCCACCGCCGAGATCAGGAAGGACCGGCGGTCGATGACGACCGCGATCACGGCGATGATCCCCAGCAGCACGGCCAGGGCCAACCGTGCGGGGCCGGTGCCCGCGTCGATCAGCGTCAGCGCGACCGTGTTGACGATGGCGGGTGCGGCCACGATGTGCAGCCAGAACCCGTTGGCCGCCCGCAGGGTCATGCGGTGCGGGTCCGACATGTCGAACCGCATCGCCACCGCGAACAGCCCCAGCCCCAGGATCAACGTCCCCCAGGCCAGCGGTCCGGCCGCCGACAGCAGGAACAGATCGCGGAAGGTCGCCGCCTGCCCCGACGCCGCGCTGAGTGTCACGATCACGAAGCCGAAGATGGATGTGGCCAGCAGGGCCATGGCGAAGGGCACGCGATAGCGCCACCAATAGAGCGCGATCGTCCCCGCCGTCAGCGCGAGCGGGAGAGCGGCCAATCCGAAATCGATCCCGCCCAGAAGCGTGACGCTGTTCCGGAACAGCAGCCAGAACCCCGCCGCGTCGACCGCGAAGGCCGTGGCCAGCGCGATCGCCGGGGCGACCATGCGGCGGCGGCGGATGAAATATTCCGACAGCAGCAGGATCACCGCGGCCGTGGCGATCCCGGCGGCCATCCAGGCGGCGCGGAAATCGCCCGAGGCGGTGGCGATCATGGTCCAGACGCCGATCCAGCCGGTCGCGAGGATGGCGAGGCCCACGACGATGAAGATCTCGTTGAAGCCGCGGAACAGCGCGAACGGCTCCTCTCCGGCCGGGGCCGCGCGGCGGGCGTCGCCGCGGTCGGCGGCCAGTTGCATCAGCGAGGCGGCCTGCCCCTCGGACAGAAGGCCCGCGCCGACAGCGGCGCGCAGGTCGTCCTGCCCGATCATCGTCCGATCGCCTCGACCGTCAGGTTTCCGTTCGTATAGACGCAGATGTCGGCCGCGATCGCCATGGCGCGGCGGGCGACCTCCTCGGCGGACAGGTCGCCGTCGATCAGCGCGCGCGCCGCCGCCAGCGCGAAGTTGCCGCCCGATCCGATGGCGGCCACGTCATGTTCGGGTTCGACCACGTCGCCCGCCCCGGTGACGACATAGAGATCGGTGCCGTCCGACACGATTAGCATCGCCTCCAGCTTCTGCAGGTATTTGTCGGTGCGCCAGTCCTTGGCCAGTTCGACGCAGGCGCGCTGCAGCTGACCGGGCGTCGCCTCCAGCTTCTTCTCCAGCCGCTCCAGCAGGGTGAAGGCATCGGCGGTCGAACCGGCGAACCCAGTGACGACCTCGTGCCCGCCGGGCGACAGGCGGCGGACCTTGCGGGCGGTGGCCTTCATCACCGTCTGGCCGGCGCTGACCTGTCCGTCGCCCGCGATCACGACCTGCCCGCCCTTGCGGACGCCGATGATGGTGGTGCCGTGCCAGCCGGGAAAATCGCTCATGTTGTCCTCCTGCGTCTGGGGTCCGATATGGGTTGGCACGACGCGGAACGCCACCCCGGCAGGCGGTCAGCCATCGCCGAAGATACGGGCGCGATGCTCGGCCATGTAGATGCGCAGCCAAGGCGTGAAGATGTCGGGTCGGGCCGCGATCTCCTCCTCCAGTCGGTCGAGGTCGACCCAGCGCAGGTCCTGCACTTCGGCCGGGTCGGGCGCGGTGGCAAGATCGGGGCCGGCTTCGGCGACGAAGACGTCGACGACCTCATGCTCCACCAGGCCGCCACCGACATCGGCGCGGTATTCCACGCCGGGGCGGGGTTGCGGGTCCAGCGCGGTGATGCCCAGCTCCTCCTCCAGACGGCGACGCGCACAGGCGCGCGGGTCTTCGCCCCAATGCGGATGCGTGCAGCAGGTGTTCGCCCAGAGGCCGGGCGTGTGGTACTTGCCCGCCGCCCGCCGCTGGATCAGCAGGCGCGGCCCGTCCAGCACGAAGACCGACACCGCCTTGTGGCGCAGCCCGCGGCGATGCGTCTCGATCTTGTCCAGGGGCACCAGGCGGCCGTCGACCCAGGCGGGGATCAGAATGTCGTCGGTCATCGCGGGCGAATCCTGCGTGGCGGGGGCGCAAGGGGGATCTAGGACAGGACAGGCCGGGCCGAAACCCGTCTCAGATGCCGATATAGGCCCGAAGTGCCGGCGTCGGATCATCGAAGAGCGGTCCGGTCGCCGCCGGCGGATGCACGCGCCCGTCGGCCACGATGGCGGTGCGGTCGGCGATCGCGCGGGCATCCTGCGGATCATGCGTCACCATCAGCACCGACAGGCCCTCGGTCTGCGCGGTATCGCGCAGAAGCGTCAGCATCTCGGCCCGCAGCGCAGGACCCAGGGCCGAGAATGGCTCATCCAGCAGAAGCCAGGGCCGCCCGCGCAGCAGGGCGCGCGCCAGGGCGGCCCGGCTCTGCTGGCCGCCGGACAGGTCGCGGGGCAGGCGGTCGCCCAGCCCGCCGAGGCCCACGCGATCCAGCGCGGCATCCCTTGCCGTCCGTTGATCCGGCGACAGGCGCAGGTCGGGGCGCAGGCCCAGGCCGGTGTTCTGTGCGACTGTCAGGTGCGGGAACAGGTTCTGATCCTGGAACAGCATGGACAGCGGCCGGTCGCCCGGCGCTGCGCTGGTGATGTCGCGATCGCCGACCAGGATGCGGCCAGATGCCGGCGAGAGGAACCCCGCGACCGCCGAAAGCAAGGTCGACTTTCCCGATCCGCTGGCCCCCATCAACGCGGTGATCCCGCCTGCGGAGAACGTGACGTCCGCCGCCAGAGTGAAGGCGCCCAGCCGGATGACGACTCCGTCAAGCCGCAGCATGGCGCCCCCCGCGTTCGAACAGCCAGAAGAGGCCGAGGGAGAGCGCGACCAGCAGGACGGCGGCGGCACGCGCGTCCTCCATCCGGTAGGATCCCATCAACTGGTAGAGGACGAGCGGCAGCGTGGCCTGATCCGGCGATGCGAAAAGCGCGATCACGCCCAGGTCGCCCGCCGCAAGCGCCGCCGTCAGCCCGGCCGCGAACCCCGCCGGGCGGCGCAGGCGCGGCAGCGCAACAAGGCGGACCCAGGCAAACCCCGTGACGCCCAGCGACGCCGACAGCTGGCCATAGTCGCGGTGCAGGTCCCGCATCGCCGGAATCAGCGCGCGCAGGGCGAAGGGCAGGGCCAGTACCACGTTGACGAAGGCGGTGACCGGCAGGGCGAGTGCCACTGGGTTCGCCACCGGCAGCAGCAGGATATAGAGGCCCGTGCCCAGCACCAGCGGCGAGGCGGCGATGGAGAGGGTGCCCGCCACCTCGACCCAGCCGCCGCGTCGCGTGGTGACGACGGCCAGTGCCATGACGAAGGCGAGCGCGGTGGTCAGGATCGCCGCGGAAAGCGCGATGAGCAGGGAGCGGAGCGCGGCCAGCCATACCGATCCGGGCAGGCCCGCGACGTGGACCACGCCGCCGCCCAGCACCAGCGCCATCGGCAGGAGGAGGAACAGGCAGGCCAGCCCGATCGCGGCGCCGTCCTGCATGCGCAGGCCCGGGCCCCGGCTGTCCCATCGCGGCGTCACCCGATCCAGCCCCGCGCCGAAGCCCGAAGGCAGCGCCAGGCGAAGCGACAGGAGCGCCGCGCCGCCTCCGATCAGCAGTTGCAGCGCGCCCAGCAGGGCCGCGCGCGACAGGTCGAAATCGAAGCGGAACGCCTGATAGATGGCGAGCTCGACCGTGGTGGCGCGCGGGCCGCCGCCGAGCGCCAGCGCCACCGCGAAGGATGTGGTGCAGATCAGGAAGATCACCACGAAGATGCCGGGGACCAGGGCGCGCAGCATCGGCCATTCCAGCCGCCGGAACGTGTCGCCCGCGTCGAAGCCCAGCGACGCGGCCAGCCGCAGGCGTTCGCCCGGCAACGAGAGCCAACCCTGCAGGATCAGGCGCGTGCCCAGCGGCATGTTGAAGAAGACATGCGCCAGGATCACGCCCTGCCAGCCGTAGATCGACACCGGTTCGACCCCCAGCCAGCCCAGCGCCGTGTTGGCGACCCCGCTGCGGCCGAACACCGCGACGAGGCCCAGCACGGCCACGATCACCGGCAGGATGAACGGCGCCCCCAGCAGCAGGACGACCGCCCCCCGGCCCGGAAAGCGCCGCCGCGCCAGCGCCCGCGCCACCGGCACCGCCAGCAGGACCGACAGTGCCGCCGAGACCGCCGCCTGCCAGAGCGTGAACCACAGCGCGCCCCAATCGGACACGCGCAGCCCGCCCCAGCCCTCCGCCCGCCAGGCCACCGCGACCAGTGGCAGCAGCAGCGCGCCCGCCACCATCGCGGCGGCGATGAGGCCGAGGCGGGCGCCCGCGGTCACGTCAGCGGCCCAGCCCGGCCTCGAATTCGGCCACGACGGTGTCGCGCAGCGCCTCCGCCTCGGCGCTGTCGTAGATCAGCGCGGTCTCGGGCAGGTCCAGCTTGGCGAAGCCCTCGGGCATCTTCGCCGGGTCCAGCCTGGCGGGCAGGGACCAGTTGCCTTCGGGGATGATCGACTGGAACTCCTCGGTCAGGATGAAGTCGAGGAAGGCCTGCGCCAGCTCGGGTTGATCGGTCGTGGCGATCTGACCGGCGGTCTCGACCATGACGTAGTGGCCTTCGGGGAAGATCGCGGCCTTCTTCGTCTCGTCGCCTTCCGCGATGATGTGATAGGCGGGCGAGGTGGTGTAGCTCAGCACCATATCGACCTCACCTTCGGTGAACATGCCGTAGGCCTCGGACCAGCCCTTCGTCACCGTCACGACCTTGGGGGCGAGCGCAGCCCAGGCCTCGGTCGCGTCCTCGCCGAAGACCTTGTGCATCCAGAGCGCGAGCGCCAGGCCCGACACGCTGGTCCGCGGATCCTGGATCGCGATGCGCAGGTCGTCGGGGGCGTCGAGCAGGGCCGCGAAACTTTCGGGCGGGTCGATCTGGGTGGCGTCGTAGACGAAGGCGGTGTGACCCCAGTTGAACGGCACGAAGGTCGCGTCGGTCCAGTCGACGGGCATGGTGAGACCCCGGACATCGACATTGTGCGGCGCGAAGAGGCCGGTCTGGCGGGCGGCTTCGGCATCGTCGGTGTTCAGGCCGATCACCACATCGGCGCGGGTGCGCGTGCCTTCCAGCCGCAGGCGCGGCAGCACGTCGCCGGTGACATATTCGATCTCGCAGGCACAGGACGCTTCGAACGCGGCCTCGATCGCGGGGCCGGGGCCCCATTCGGAGGCGAAGTAGTCGGGCGCGTAGACCGTCAGGGGCTGTGCCAGCGCGGGGCTTGCAAGCAGGGTCAGGGCCGTTGCGATGGTGGATCTCATGTCTCTCTCCCACATGCGACGGACGGGGTGGGGTGAGATATCGCACCTTCCCTCCGCCGGTCTTAACCGGTTCAGGTTCAACGGGTCCGCTTGACAGCATCTCAGCCCTGGAAGGCCCCCCGAGGTAAGGCTTGGATAGGCCCCCGGCGTCCCGCCGTCCAGCCCCGAGAGACGGAGAGGGGGGTCGGCGCCACAGCAATTGGCGCATGATCGGCATCAGGTAAGGCGGTTTGGTGCGGCAGACGATCGTCGGTCAGCGAAGCGCGCGTCTCGCATCCGGGGGTGCGGAGGTCTGCTTGGATTCCAAACTAACTGATGCTCCATCTAGCCCAAACGGCAGTTATGCGCAGTAAACGATCTTTGCAAAGTTGATTCTGTTTCCCGACAGCGGCAATCCGTATAGAGTTTAGCGAAAGCCATCTGAGATTCAGGATATCACTGGAACGCCGATGATATATGGCGCTAAGCCTTCCCTGTGACGTTGCATCGTACTCGCCATATTCTTCCTAAAATTATCATTCTCTTGCACGGCGGCTATCCAATCCCGGTAGCCTTGCGTGACCTCATGGCAAAAGGAAGGGAGATCAATCAGGAGCGCGTCGTTTATAGTATTGTAGTGCATCCAAACGGAAGTGGATTTAGGTTCGACAAACAAAACCCTAGAAAAGGCGCTGTAAGCGTTTGTCGACCTGGCCTGATGAAGCATTGCGCATCGATAGTAGTAACACTCCGCGCCGGTAAAGGGATTTTTTATGTCGACTGGACTTTCTATTCCTACCGTCTGCAACCTCTTTCTCTTATTTATTGAAAATCTAGGAAGCACCCAATCATCATACCATGCGATGTACTTCTTCTTAGTTGCCCTGCCGTCGTCTGAACCAATAGCTGCCGAAATATCAGGGACAGAAAGAGCGGTGGTGAGTGCAAGAAAATAATATTGTGAATCAATAGATTTTTCCAATTGATCAATTAATGTATCAAGGCTCATTTAAATATCTCCATACCGCAGGCGATCTCGAACGCATGGCATTTCAAATCTTAATTACTACAGTGGCGGTTCAGTCAGCAAGTTACCAGTTCATGCTTTGCGCAGTGAAGGTCCGGTATCCCGAATTCCCGCCTATAGTGGCGTTGTCGCTTTGGGCTGAGACCGGACGCTAGCAAGGTGCACGTCAACGACAGCCTTTCCCACACCCCCGCCCTCAAGGTGCCTTCCACCTTGCCCCCTCCCGTCCCTCCAACTAAGCCACGACGGAGGAGCGCGCGCATGTCCCTGAACACCTTCGGCCATCTCTTTCGCGTCACCACCTGGGGCGAGAGCCATGGGCCGGCGCTGGGGGCGACGGTGGATGGTTGCCCGCCCGGCGTGCCCGTGACCGAGGCGGCGTTGCAGGTCTGGATGGACGCGCGCAAGCCCGGCCAGTCCAAGCACACGACGCAGAGGAAGGAACCCGACGCGGTCGAGATCCTGTCGGGTGTGTTCGAGGGGGTCACGACCGGCACGCCGATCCAGCTGTTGATCCGCAACACCGACCAGCGGTCGAAGGACTATGGCGAGATCGCCGAGAAATTCCGCCCCGGCCATGCCGATATCACCTACTGGCAGAAATACGGCATCCGCGACTATCGCGGCGGCGGCCGGTCAAGCGCACGCGAGACGGCGGCGCGTGTCGCCGCAGGCGGTGTGGCGCGGGCGGCCCTGTCGGTGCTGGCGCCGCAGATCCGGGTGACCGGCTACATGGTGGCGATGGGGCCGCTGGACATCGACCGCGACCGCTTCGACTGGGACGAGATCGGCCGCAACGATTTCTGGTGCCCCGATGCGCAGGCGGCGCAGACCTTCGCCGAACATCTCGACTGGCTGCGGAAGGACGACCACAACTCGGTCGGCGCGGTGATCGAGTGCGTGGCGCGCGGCATGCCCGCGGGGCTGGGCGCACCGGTCTACGGCAAGCTCGACACCGATCTGGCGGCGGCGATGATGTCGATCAACGCGGTCAAGGGCGTCGAGGTGGGCGAGGGCATGAACGCCGCCCGCCTGACCGGACGCGACAATGCCGACGAGATCGCGATGGGCCCGGACGGACCGGTCTATTCCTCGAACCACGCGGGCGGCATCCTGGGCGGGATCAGCACCGGGCAGGACGTGGTAGTGCGGTTCGCGGTCAAGCCGACCAGTTCGATCCTGTCGGAGCGGCGAACGATCACCAAGTCGGGCGAGGAAACCACCATCGTCACCAAGGGCCGCCACGACCCCTGCGTCGGCATCCGCGCCGTGCCCGTGGCCGAGGCGATGATGGCCTGCGTGATCCTTGATCACCTGCTGCTGCATCGCGGGCAGGTGGGCGATGCGGGCGGACGGATCGGGTGAGGGCCCGGACGGCATGACCGTCGATCTGAGCGTCATCCTGACCGCCCATGACGAGACGCTGGTGGCCGGCCCGACCCTGCGCGCGGTCGAGGATGCGGTGGCCGTGGCTCGCGCCGCCGGCCTGACCGTCGAGACGATACTGGTGCTGGATGCGGCCACGCCGGACACCGCGGACTATTTCGCGGAACTGCCGCTGGAGGGGTGGGACCGCCTGACGCTGACGGCGGGCGATCTGGGGGCGGCGCGCAACGCGGCCGCCGCGCGCGCGGCCGGGCGGAACCTGGCCTTCGTCGATGCCGACGACCTGGTCAGCTGGAACTGGTTCGTCGAAGGCGTGCGGCTGCTGAACGCAGCGGCGCGGGACGGGCGGCACGTGATCGCGCATCCGGAGGTGAACTGGATCTTCGATGGCGCCGCCGACGTGGTGTGGAACCCGGCGCAGGACGATCCGCTTTGGACGCCGCGCTATTTCTACGCGATGAACTACTACGACTCGATGTGCATGGCCCCGCGCGCGGCGCATGCGGCCATCCCCTATGCCGGGCGCGACATTCCTGCGGGGCTGTCTTTCCAGGATTGGCAATTCAGCGTCGAGACGACCGCGGCCGGATGGTTCCACGCCACCGCCCGCGACACCGTGATCTTCAAGCGTCGCCGGCCCCGGTCGCTGGTGACGGAGAGCCAGGGGAGGCGCGCGCTGGTGCGGGATCTGCCGGCGCTGCGCATCGACCGCGTCGCGGATTTGGGGCGGATCGCGGGGCCGCGTGGCGGGCCACCGGCGCCGTCCCTTGCCGGGGATACGCCGCATGACGGGTCTGCGCTGGACGAACGCGTCCGGCAGGCGGCCGACGCCGATCCGACGCCCGAGCGGGATGCGCCGCAATACGCCGCCCTGCGCGCGGCGATGGACCTGCATCACTACCTGGCCGTGAATGAGGATCTGTTCCGGGCGCGCCGTCTGGACCCGGTGGCACATTTCATCCGCCGCGGTCTGGCGGAGGACCGGCGGCCCGCACGCTATTTCGGGCCGCGCCGCTATGTCGGGCGCCACCCCGAGGCCGGGCGCGACCCCGAGGGGCCGCTCGCCCATTGGCTGCGGCACGGGCGGCGCGCGGGCCACGTCACCGTCCCCTTCGCCCGGTTCGAGGAGGTGGCCGATCTGATCGGCCTGGCGCCGCGCAAGGTGCAGGACCTGCTCGAGGCGCGCCATGCCGAGGTACTGTCGCGGCTGCGCCATGGCACGCTGGGCGCGATGGTGGCCGATGCCGCGCGGATCGAGCCGTTGATCGCGCAAGTCTGGCCGCGGATCTTCGCGCTGAAAATTCCGCCCTTCCATTCCGACCTGGTGGTGTCGCGCGTGGCCGCGGTCGCGCATGCGCAGGCACAGGCGGCGCACCGGACGGCCCGGTTCGTGGTGACGCTGGACGCGGACGCCGCGGCCCTGGCGCAGGACGTGATCGCCGCGCTGGCCCGGATCGCGGGGCCGGAGGAGGTCGTGGTAATGGGCGACGGTGCGGCCCCGCCGGGCCTGCCGGTGGGCGTCCGGCATGTCGACCTGCACGCCGCGGCCGCGGGTCTGCCCGAACCCGAACGCGAGCGCGCGCTGATCCACGTCATCCGGTCGCTGGGGCCGGCGGCCCTGTTGGTGGCGGGTCCCGACCTGGCGTGGCGGGCCCTGCAGCCCTATGGCCGCGCGCTCGCGGCGAGCGTGCCGATCATCGGCTGCCTTCCGCGCAACGGGATCGACATGTTCGGGCATCCCTCCGGCCCAGCGCTGGGCGAGGTCTATCGACATTTCGATATTCTCTCGGCGGTGGTGACGATCGATGCCGCTGAGGCCACCTTGATCGCCGAGCGTCACATGATGCCGGCGGATCTGCGGGCGCGGCTGTGCCCCTTGGACCCGGATGCTGAGGCCGTCCTGCGCGGCCTGCTGGCGCGGCTTCCCGGCTGAGGCCGGGTCGGCGATCAAGATTGCAGTTGTCGGCGCCGCGCAACTGCGCGATCACCTTGTTTCGTCACGCAAGGAGGGTTTCGCCGCCATGGTCATCTGGATCATCGGCCTGTCCGGCGCCGGAAAGAGCACCCTGGCCGAGGAGGTGGCGCGCATCGCGCGCGACGCGCGGCCCGATGTCGTGGTCGTCGACGGCGATGCCGTGCGCGCGGCCTTCGGCAACGACCTGGGCCACACGATGGAGGATCGGCGCCGGAACGCCGAGCGGATCATGGGGCTGTGCGCCTGGCTGGACGGGCAGGGCATCCACGTGATCTGCGCCATCCTGTCGCTGTTCCCCGAGCATCGCGCCTGGATGCGGGCGAACGTGCCCGGCTATTTTGAGGTGTTCGTCGATGCGCCGCTGGATCAGCTTCGCGCGCGCGACGGCAAGGGCCTCTATGCCCGGTTCGAGGCCGGGAAAATCGAGGGGGTCGCCGGGCTGGACCTGCCCTTCGCGGCCCCCGATGCGCCCGATTTGCGGATCCGCAACGATGGCGACCAGCGGGCCCTGCTGACGCATGCCGACGATTTGGCACGAAGGATCATCGACGCATGAGCGGCTATCCCTATACCGACCGCGACCTGCTGGAGGATCGCGAGCACTATCACTACAGCGCGCTGGGCGGCCCGGAATTCCTGGAGGCTTGGCGGACTGCGCGCGAACGCGTCCGGGCCGGCCTGCCCGACGGGGCCTGCGCGCGACGGGGCCGCGATGCGGGCCTTCCCGCGGCGGAAGATGCCGGGATCGAGACGGATGATCTGCTCTCAACGTTGGAGGCACGCCCTGATCCGGCCTGGATCGATCGGCTGGTCCAGCGGTTCGAGGTGACGAAACGGATCCATCCGCGCTACGATCCGGGTCTGCGCAAGGGGGCGGGCGATTATCGGGATCTGACGCGCTACGCCCGCCTGGCCGTCCTGCTGGCCGATGGCGTCGGGGGCGGGCGGAACCTGCCCTGGTTGAACGCGCTGTTCAAACTGAACGATCTGCTGATCTCGCAACCCGCTGCGCGCAGGTACGAAGTCGGCGCGGATCTCGCCCGTACCATCGCCGCCGAGATCGCTGCCGTGGACGAGATGGAACGGGGGCTGCGCGATGTGGCGTGACTTGGCGGGCGTCTCGATGCTTTGCGCGGACACGACGCGCAGCCGCGCCTATCTGCAGAACATGGCGCGCGCCGGGCTGCGGCCGGCGCGCGTGCTGGTCCTGTCGGGCGGGGGCATGCGTCTGGCCGGGCAGGCGAGCGATCTGGCGGCGACGCCCGCCTGGGCGGCCCGCGATCCCTTGTGGCAGACGGCCGGATTCGACCCGAACACGCGGATCAGTGACGATCTGACGCATCTGGGCGCGCCGGTCGAGCGGTTGGAGGAGGCAGACGTGAACGCGCCCGCGACATGCGATGCGCTGACCGCGTTGCCCGGCCATACGGTCATCTATTCCGGGTTCGGCGGCCAGATCCTGCGCGCACCGGTCCTGGGGCTGGGCAAGCGGTTCCTGCATGTGCATGGCGGTTATCTGCCCCGGTTCCGCGGCAGCACGACGAACTACTACAGCCTGCTGGCCGAGGGGACGCTGGGCGCCTCGGCGATCTTCATGACGGCCGAGATCGATGCCGGGCCGGTGCTGCTGCGTCGACGCTATGCCGCGCCGCCCGACCGCACGCATCTGGACCATCTGCACGATGGCGCGGCGCGCGCCGATGTCCTCTGTGCGGTATTGAACGCGTTCCACGAAACCGGCGAGTGGCCCCGCGCGCAGGTCGACCCCAAGGAGGCGGGCGTGACGTACTACGTCGTCCACCCGGTTCTGAAGCATCTGGCCGTGCATGGTGGCCGCCGAGGTGACGCATGACCGCGATCCTTTCTACGAAATCGGAGACGCTTCAGAACCTTGCGCCGCTGCTCCGCACGGCCCGGATCCTGCCGCAGGAGCGGGTGACGCAGAACGAATGGCAGACAGACGGGCCCGGGGCGGTCACCCGTGTCCTCGACCGTTTCGGGGCGAAGGCGGCGCTGATCGTGCGCTCCTCGGCACTTGGGGAGGACGCGGCCGATGCTTCGCAGGCGGGGGCCTATGCGTCGATCCTGGACGTCTGCGGGAAAGGCGCGCTGGAAGCGGCGATCGCCGAGGTCTTCGCGTCCTTCGGCGCGGGGCTGTCGGACGGCGATGCGGTGATGGTCCAGCCGATGCTGGCGGATGTGCTGCTGTCGGGGGTCGCGTTCACCCATGACCCGACGACGGCCGCGCCCTACCGCGTGGTCAGCCTGCAGCGGGGGGCGGACACCACGGCCGTCACCGCCGGCAAGGACGGGGTCGAGACGCATGTGATCGCCCCGGGTGCGGCGGCCGTGCCCGAGGAGATCGCCCCCGTTCTGGCCCTACTGGAGGAGTTGGAGGCGCTGATCCCCGACCGCCCGCTCGATATCGAGTACGCCATCTGCG
Source organism: Jannaschia sp. S6380 (assembly GCF_023015695.1). Classification (NCBI taxonomy): domain Bacteria; kingdom Pseudomonadati; phylum Pseudomonadota; class Alphaproteobacteria; order Rhodobacterales; family Roseobacteraceae; genus Jannaschia; species Jannaschia sp. S6380. The sequence continues at coordinate 2,467,225 of NZ_JALKAS010000001.1, read as the reverse complement.
CCGGGGCGGACGGAACGGTGCCTTATCTGCTGCAGGCGCGTCCGCTGGTCCTGAGCGGGGCGCGGGCGGCGATGGACGTGGGCGAGCATGGCGCGGTCCTGGACAGGATCGCCGCACGCGTGGCCGAGGCGCAGCGCCCGCATCCCTATCTGCGCGGCAGCTCCACCGTGTTCGGCAACATGCCCGACTGGAACCCGGCCGAGATCATCGGCACCCGGCCGCGTCCGCTGGCGCTGTCGCTCTACCGCAACCTCGTGACCGACGCGACCTGGGCCTATCAGCGCCACAACTACGGCTATCGCAACCTGCGCAGCTTCCCGCTGGTGCAGTCCTTCGCGGGCCAGCCCTATGTCGACGTGCGCCTGTCGTTCAACTCCTTCATCCCGGCCGATCTGGATGACGCGATCGCCGATAGGCTGGTCGACCATTATGTCGACCGGCTGATCCGGGCGCCGGCGCTGCACGACAAGATCGAGTTCGAGATCGTCCATTCCTGCTACACCCTCGACCTGCCGGACCGCATCGGGGCGCTGGGGGACGCGGGGCTCGACGCGAAGGACCGCAAGGCGGTGCTGAAATCGCTACGCCGGCTGACGAACACCGTCATCCATCGAAAGACCGGCCTGTGGCGCACGGACGCGCGCAAGATCGACACCCTGCGCGCCCGGCACGAGCGGATCACGACCTCCGACCTCGGCCCGCAGGAGCGGATCTACTGGCTGCTGGAGGATTGTCGGCGCTATGGGACGCTGCCCTTCGCGGGTCTGGCGCGCGCGGGGTTCATGGCGGTGCAGCTGCTGCGTTCGCTGGTCGCGACGGGCGTGTTCAGCGAGGACGACTATCAGCGGTTCATGCATTCCATCGACACCGTCTCCAGCCAGTTCGCCCGCGACGTGGCCGAGTTGGACCGGCCGGGTTTCCTGGCGCGGTACGGGCACCTGCGGCCGGGGACCTATGACATCCGCTCGCCGCGTTACGACGAGATGCCGGACCGGTATCTGGGTGCCGAAGCCCAACCCGGCGAGACGGCGGCACGCGCGCCCGAGTTCGGACTGTCGCTGCGCCAGATGCGCCAGATCCGCGACCTGCTGGGCGCGCATCGCCTGTCGCTGGGCGTGGTGGAACTGATGGAGTTCCTGCATGCCGGGATCGAGATGCGCGAATATGCCAAGTTCGTCTTCACCCGGAACCTGTCGGACGCGCTGGCGATCTTTTCGGAATGGGGCCGCACCCTGGGCTTCAGCGAGGACGACCTGTCCTACGCCCATATCGGCGTGGTGGCGGACCTGGCCGCGCGCACCGACGACCCCGCCGACGTCATTTCCCATTCCATCGCCGAGGGGCGGCGGCGCTTCGCCGAGACCGAGCGCGTCTGGCTGCCCTCGCTGATCACGGCGCCTTCGGACGTGCACGCCTTCCGGATTTCCGAGGCGGAGCCGAACTTCGTCACCCAGAACGCGGTGACCGGGCCGGTGGTCACGCTGGCCGAGAACGGCGCGCGCCCCGCCGACCTGGCAGGCGCCATCGTCCTGATCCCCAGCGCCGACCCGGGCTATGACTGGCTGTTCTCGCACCGGATCGGGGGGCTGGTCACGGCCTATGGCGGCGTCAATTCGCATATGGCGATCCGCGCGGGCGAGTTGCAGCTGCCCGCCGTCATCGGCGCGGGCGAGGCGCTGTTCAAGCGGTGGTCGTCCGCCCGGCGGCTGCGGCTGGATTGCGCGGGCCATCGGGTCGAGCGGGTCGCATGACCGCCCGCGCCGCATCCCGGCCGGTCATCGCCGTCTCGCAGCGGCGGGACCCGACCGGCCCACCCCATGACGAGATCCGGGACGCGCTGGACGTGCGGCTGGCCGAATTCGTGCTGTCGGCGGGCGGCCTGCCGGTGCCGGTGCCTTCGGCGCTGGGTGCCGACGGCCTTGTCGCCTGGCTCGCGGCGGTCGGGCCCGATGCGGTGCTGCTGTCGGGCGGGGCCGATATCGGGCGTGATCCGGCACGCGACACGTTGGAGGCGGGCCTGCTGAATTACGCAGCGGAAGATCGTCGGCCGGTCCTTGGAATCTGCCGGGGGCTGCAATACATGGCGCACGCGGCGGGAACGCCGCTCGTCCCCGTCGCGGGGCATGTCGCCTGTCGGCACCGTCTGGCCGGAGAGATCGCGCGGGAAGTGAACAGCTTCCATGCCGTGGCCTTGTCGGGTACGCCCGCCGGTTATCGTGCCCTGGCCCATGCCCCGGACGGAACCATCGAAGCCATCGCCCATTCCGACCTGCCCTGGGAAGGGTGGATGTGGCATCCCGAACGTGAAACGCGACCCGACCCGGACGATATCGACCGTTTTCGAAGGATAATCGCATGAAGGCTCTCATCCTTGCTGCCGGCCGCGGCTCGCGCATGCGGCATATGACCCAAGACCGGCCCAAGGGCCTGACCCCGCTGCGCGGCAAGCCGCTGGTTGCGCGCCAGTGCGAGGCGCTGCGCGCCGCCGGCGCGACAGAGATCGGCATCGTCACCGGATACCGCGCCGAAAGCCTGGCGCCCTATGCCGACCGAACCTTCCACAACGACCGCTGGGCCGAGACGCAGATGGTGCAGTCGATGGCGATGGCGGCGGAATGGCTGTCGCAGGCCCCGCTGATCGTGAGCTATTCGGACATCTTCTACGAGCCCGAAACCGTGGGCGCGCTGGCCGAGGCGGAAGCCGACCTGGCCATCAGCTACGATCCGGACTGGGAGACGCAATGGTCCGGCCGCTTCGAGGACCCGCTCGACGATGCCGAGACGTTCCGCCTGGCGCCCGGGCGCGGCGGCCGGTCCGTCCTGCGCGAGATCGGCCGACGCCCGCGCAGCCTGGCTGAGGTCGAGGGGCAGTATATGGGCCTGCTGCGGTTCACGCCGTCGGGCTGGAACGCGGCGCAGCAGGTGCACCGCGCCCTGTCGCCCGAGGACCGCGACAGCCTGACCATGACCGCGCTCCTGGACCTGCTGGTGGGACGCCGGATGGAGATCCAGGCTATTCCTTCGGTCGGCCCCTGGGGCGAGATAGATAGCGTCGAAGATCTGACATTCTTCGAGTCAAACGCGCCCATGACAGTCTGACCGGGTTCGCCCTCGGGGACGGCGTGTCGGACAGGAAACCCTGGCGGAGCGTCTCCTCGATGATGACGGGGATCCGGCTGTGGTGGCCGGAGAGCTTGGTCATCATCGCGTCGAACTGCGCGGCCCGTTTTCCGTGACTCCGGCCCGGAAAGGGCCGGCGGGGCACGGTCAGCCATTCGGGCCGGGTCCGGCCGGCGATGATGTCGGGCATGATCTCGACCAGGTAGTCCGTCGACCGACCGGGATTGCAGATGTGGTCGCCGCGTTCGCGCCGGATCCGGTCGGCGATCGCCTGCGGGTTGGCCAGCAGCCGGCGCACCGCCTTGCGCAGCGCGTTGACCGATCCGGCACGCAGGCCGATTGGGGCCACCTCCTCGATCTCGGCGTCGCGCTTGCCGACGAGGCCGGCCGCCCGGAAGAACGCCACCGGGCGCGCATAGCCCAGCCCGAAGGACATCGCGATGGAGGAGCGGTCCGTGACAACCAGCGCGGTGCGGCGCATCAGGTCCTCGCCCGTCGGACTGTCGTCGAGGACGAAGCGCGGGTTGTCGCGGAACTGGTCGATTAGACCGGCCAGGCGCTTGAGGTCGGGGCCGGGATAGGGCCGGAAGGCAATGCGGTGGTCGGGGAAGTTGCGCAGCAGCATCTTCAGGATCCGCGCGCCCTTCCGCTCGACGGAGCTGAACGACATCACGGTCTGCGTCGGTGCATAGGTGATCGTGTCGAGCGGCCGGTCGGCGGTCTCCTCCTGCATCATGTGATCGACCTTGGGATATCCGAAGGGGACCACCACGAACCTGTCGGGCCGCCCTTCGAGGAGCGCGGGCGGCAGGAGCCGGTCGACATGCGGACCGTAGTTCGCGACCGTCCAGTCGTCGGGCGCCTGACGCACGGGGATCGCGTAGTAATCCGCCGCCGCCACGGCCAGCGGCTTGCCGGCCAGCAGATGGCCATAGTCGCGCCGCAGGTCGTAGTCCGGCAATGAGTGGTGGATCGCGAAGCGGATCGCGTCGAGCGGCCCGAGCGCGGCGTTCTGCTCGGCCGAGAGGAACACCGAAACCCCGCGCAGGTCGCACAGGCGCTCCGGCGGGATCTGAAGGCAATCGGTTCCGCGCAAGTCCTTCGCAGCGGATGGGCCGAGGCTGGGGGAATAGGCAACGACGGTCGCGAAACCCGCCTCTCGCAGCGACCGGGCGATCGGGCGCATCGTGGCGATCCGTGGCTTGGACGCGACCCAGACAAGGATCACCGGCGCGTCGCCATGTGCGTCGATGGCTGCCTGCACGGAATGGGCCGGTTTCACGTCGGCCCGGTCGCCCGGCTGTGTCGTCATTCTGCGTTTCCTCGCCCCGCGGTCGCGGGTCTTCGATGGATTTCGATGGATGCAGCTAGCGGCCCCGGGGCCGATGTTCCAGCCCTCCGGCAAAGGGCGCGGTTTCACGCCATGCGGGGCTATCCCTCTTTCTTGCATTAGCAATTTGTGACAGGACACGGCGGGAGGGACGGTCGAACGCGAAGGGTTGCGGATGAACGCATCGAAGAAGGCTGCGGAAATTGACGTCATTCTGCATATCGGCCTGCACAAGACCGCCACCACCTACATCCAGAACAAGCTGTCCGCGCTGCGGTATCACCTGCTGACCGACGGGATCATCTATCCCCGCGCGGGCGAGGTGATGCGCAGCTGGACGCCCACGCGCGACGGCGCGCAATCGGGCCACGCGCTTTTGACGCGCGGCGAGAAGGCGGCGATGCCCGCCATCGCCGAGATCGTCGACGAGTGCCCGCCGGGGATCGAGCGCGTGATCCTGTCGTCCGAGAACTTCACCATCTGGAAGCGACCGACGCCGCCGGCGAACTACCTGTCGCGGCTGTCGATGTTCCGGTCGGTGAAGGTGGTTCTGGTCCTGCGCCGGCAGGATGTCTGGATCGAGAGCTACTACAAGCAGCTGGTCGACGGGTTCATCGACTACGAGACCCGCTCCTTCGCCGAATTCGTCGCATCCGAAGGGGCGGAGCTGTTCGATTTTCACAGCCGGTTCTCGGAATGGCGCGACCTGGTGGGGCCCAACAACTTCCATGTCATGTCCTACGACGATTGCGACGGGGCCGACGACCTGTGCCGCCAGATCCTGACCCTGGCGGGGGCCGGCGCGGCGCTTCTGGACCGGGTGGCCGACATGCCGGTGGAACGCTACGATTCCGTCCGGCCGATCGACACCGTCGCGCTGCGCATCCTGAATGCGGCGCGGCTGTCGGACCGCGAGGCGCGGATCGCGCTGGCGCGGCGCTTTTTCGAGGCGGCGCCCGATATCGACGTGCCGCTGATGACCGACGCCATCCGCGACGCAATCCACGAGGTCTGCGACCCGATCAACGCCCGGATCGAGGCGGAATGGTTCGACCGGCCGGTGCCCGGTCTGCGCTTCGGCAAGGCGGTGGCCACGCCCGCGCCCCGCCCCGTCGACAGCGCTGTGCTGGCGGATTTCCTGGATTACGTGATCGCCGAATGCGGCAAGGCCCGCGCCGCCGAGATGGCCCTCGCGCCGGTCGTCGCTGCCCCGGCGGACCCCTGAGCGGACGGCGGGCGGGGGCAACGAGGACATGGACGCAATGGACAGCAACCTGGACACGCTTGCCATCTACACGATGTTCGCCGGACATCCGGCGCAGATCGTCCGCTGGTGCAACTACCATCTGAGCCACGGCGCGGCGCGGCTCTATGTGCTGCTGGACCGCCCGGATACGAGCCTGACGGACGCGCTGCCCGAGGATCCGCGGATCCGCTGGCTGCCGGTGGGGCAGGAGGATTGGGTCGGCGGATACGGTCAGCGCAACCTGAACGTGGAGCGCAAGCAGACCGACGGGTTCCGCTGGGCCGCGCGGCTGGCGCGGGCCGACGGGTTCGACCATCTGGCCTTCGTCGATGCCGACGAGCTGATCCAGCTGGCCGCGCCCTGGTCCGAGATCGCCGAGGCCGTGGGCGAGCAAACCCCTGCCGTCACCCTGCCGGTGCGCGAAATGTGGCGCGACGGGACCGAGTCGCTGGACGACCCGTTCGGCGCGCGGCTGGCGTTGCGCCCGACCGAGGACGAAGAGAAGATCGCCTGGCCCAAGCTGATGGGCTGGCGCAGCCAGTTGCTGCGACGCGGGTTGCTGGGGCACCGGACGGGCAAGGCGATCTACGCGCTGCCGCTCAGGGCCGGCGAGATGACGGTGCACGGGCCCAAGTCGGGCAATTTGCTGGACGGGGCGATGGCGCTGGACGACCAGGACGGCCGCATCCTGCATTACGACCATGGCAGCTTTTCGACCTGGCAGGCGAAATGGGCGCATCGCGCCGACGGCCGGGCCCTGGCCAGGGGTCTTCTGGCAAAGCGGCGGCTGCAACTGCACCTGTTCATCGCCGAGATGAGCAAGCCCGAGGCGGAACAGCGGGCCTTCTTCGCGGAGTTCTTCTCGCTGCCGGAGCCCACCATCGCCAAGCTGACGGAGGCGGGGCTGCTGGAAGAGGTGGATCTGGGGGGTGCGACCGAGGGTCCGCTGGCCCTGCCCGCCGCGGCCGACACGCTGGCACCCGTCGCCCCCACCGATCCGCGCGACCGGGTGGATTTCCAGTTCGCCTTCGTTACGGACGAGAACTTCGCCAGCGCGACCTTCGCGACGCAGCTCTCGGTGCTCTCCAAGATCGGGCATCTGGGGCGGACGCGGATGGTCGTCCTGGGCGACGGTCTGACCGAGACCTCGGTGGCCAAGTTCAAGACGCTGGAACTGGCGCAGGTCGATGTCGAGGTGATCTGCCAGGACATCACCGAGGACCTGGACCGCGACATCGGCCGCGGCGACCCCAAGCGTGCGACCTTCGGACGGATCTATCTGATTGATTATCTGCCACGCCAGCGGACGATCTATCTGGACGGCGACATCCTGGCCACGCGCGACTTCTCGGAACTGTTCACGATGGACTTGCAGGGCGCCTGCCTGGCCGGCGTGCCCGACAGCGCCGCGCTGCGCGCGATCCACGACCCCGACACCGTCCCGCCGGAACAGTCCACGCGCCTGCAGGGCATCACCCATGGGTCGGGTGGGCTTGAGCAGTATATCAACGGCGGCGTCTTGATCATGGATCTGGACAACCCCGATTATCACCGCATGGCGCTGGAGGCGCGCAGCATGGTGATGAACTTCGCCTCCGCGCTCAAGCAGCGCGACCAGGACGCAATGAACATCGCCTTCGCCGGCCGCAAGATGCTGCTGTCGAGCAAGTACAACTACATGACGCAGTACTACCTGTCGGACCGGTGCATCGCCGACCCCCTGCGCGTCCGCAAATACGCCGAGGTCGACGCCAGCCTGATCCACTATTCCGGCAAGCGGAAACCCTGGGTCGAGGCGGAGCCGGAATTCTACAACGGCCTCTACCGCAAGATGGTGATCGAGGCAGAGCGGCAGATGGGCCTGAGCTGCGACTTCTACTTCTCCGCCCGCCCCGAGTTTCGCGCCGGATCCGTCGGCCGGCGGCGCATGGCCAAGCTGCTGCGTGCGGGGTCGCAATCGGGCCCCGGGCGGCGGGCGGACACCGCGCTCGAGATTCTCGACCTGGCCGGCGACGGCTTCTACCTGCACGTGCCCGAGCCGCTGCTGCCGCGCGCGGACGGGCCGCGACGCTGGCTGGTCGCGCGGTCCGGGGGGCGGGTGCTGTTCCAGGTCGATCTGGCCGGCATCCGGCATCCGTTCGTTCCGCTGCTGGTGCCCACGCAGCGGGCGGTCTACTTCCTGCCCTTCGATCTGAACGAGGTCCTGGACGACGAGGGCGGGCGGGTCCGCGACGTCGAGATCACGCTGGAGCCCGAAGGCGCGAACGAGGGCGGCGAGAGCTTCGTCCGCCACGTCTCCTCGCATGTCATGATCGCGTCGGACGAGGATCAGGAGGTGGCCCTGGCCCGGTCGCAGTTCGACGGCGTCATCGACGGCTTGTCGGACGGGCATCTGTCGGGCTGGGCCCGGTCCGGCGACCACCGCGACGTGCCGCTGAGCCTGCATGTGGCCGGCAAGTTCGCGGGCCGCTTCCTGCCCTGCCATCCGCGCCCGGACCTGCCGGAGAATGGGCCCGGCTTCCGCGTTCCCGTCGGGCCGCTTCTGGACTTCGCCTCGGCCCCCAGTCCGGTCGATTTGGCGGTGAAGATCGCAGGGACCAACCTGTCGCTCCGTCGCGGACCGCTGCGGGTGACCTGGGCCGGTCGCTATGGATGGGACGCCGATCGCGAGGTCTGGATCGGCCGGCGCTGACGCGCGAATCACCTGGCAGGTGTCTCGAATGCGCTGAGCGGCGTTTCGCCAGTGCCCCCATGCGGGGGTAGGCACAAGATGTAGGTTGGAATCGGCGAAAGCGCCGCCGATCCGGGCTCCGCGCTTGTCAGGTGACCCAAGGTAAGGTAGCCTGAGACATATTTTATTGTTTTTGCGTAACTATTTCGAGGGCTGGGGGGTCATGAGTACGTTTGGTTCGCCATCGCGCGTCAGCGATGGGCGGGCGGCGATCGCACGCCGTCTTACCTTGGCGGCGGGGGCCGCCGTCGCGCATATCGGGTATTTCGACTGGGTGAACCAGCGATATGCGGAATCCTGGGTGGGGTATGGCGACGATCATGCCTCGCCCGAGGACGACGAGGTCACCCGCATGCTGACGCGCGCCATTCGCGGCGCGCTTCCCAAGATCGACCTGAGCCTGCGGCGCCGGGGGGCCGGCATGCGCGGGTCGGAGGCGGTGGCCTGGATCCGATCGAAAAAGACGCTGATCGGCATCGGCGAGCGGGTCGGCCCCCTGGTCGCCGTCGCCGCCTTCGTCAGCGACCGGCCCGAACTGGTGAAATCCGCCGAATGCGAACCGCTGCTCGAAATCGGGCTGTCCTATTCGGTCCAGATCCTTCGCGAGGACATGGCCAATCGGCGCAAGACCCAAGACCGCATCACCGATTCCATCCTGCGGTCGCTGTCACTCAGCTTCATGGTCGTCGATGCGCAGGGAACCGTCGATTATCAGAACAACCTGGCCGATGGCTGGCTGGCCGAGCGGTGCCAGCTGGCGATTTCCGGCGGCCGCCTGTCCGGGCAGTCCAAGCATGTCCAGCAGATGCTACAGGTCGCCATCGTCGGCGCGACGGCGGATACGGCGCGCACCTCGATCCTGCAACTCGACGCGGATGGCGGGGTGCCGCAGACGGTGGTGGTGTTGCCGATCGAGACATTGCCCCGCCGCGCGCTGCTGGTCTTCGGACAGGAAACCGCGGATGCCGCGCTGCGCGACCTGCTGCTGGAAACCTTCGGCCTGACGCTGGCGGAGCGGCGCCTGGCGCGCCACCTGCTGGCGGGCAAGTCGCTGGCCGATGCGGCCGAGGCCACCAGCCTGAAGATCTCGACCGCGCGCAGCTATCTCAAGCGCATCTTTGCCAAGACGGGAATCAACCGGCAGAGCCAGCTCATCTCGCTCTATCACTCGCTGATGCCGCCGGTGAAGATGGTGACTGCGATGGAGACCCCGGAGGAGGCGCGTCTGCCGGCGGCGGAGTAGTCGCCCCGGTGCCCTTGTCGGCACGCCGCCGGTCGATCGTGTCATAGGCCAGCGGCGGGTCGACCATCAGGACGAGGAGGTCGCCGGGCGCGGCCTCGTCGAAAAGCGCGTCGCAACCGGCGACATGGTCGCGTGCCAGCGTCACCTGTCCTTCGCGCGCGCCTGCCTCTTTCAACATCCGGCCCGCGGTGCTCAGCATCTCCCCGACCGGATCCTCGCCGGTATAGCGCCCGAACTTACGGATCATGTCGATATCCGGCATCATCGTGATGCGGTCGAAACAGCGCACCAGGTAGGCGGCCGTATCGCCGATCTTGTCGGGACCGCTATTGCCCAGGATGCGGACGCCCGCATGGCGTCGCCCCGCGACCGGCATGTCGCGTACGAAGGACGTGAGCTGCGCGACCCCCTCGACCGAATGGGCGTAGTCGACCAGCACGTCGAAGGGAAACCCCTCGATCTGGTTGTAGCGGCCGGGGTTCATCTCGCGGCTGCTGCGGAAGCTTGACAGCCCTTCGCGGATGGCGCGGGCGGGCAGGTTCTGGGCGTCGGCCAACGCGGCCGCGAACATGGCGTTGCGGATGTTGACCTCCAGCCGGCCGCCCATCGTGGCGGGGATGTCCTCGACCGCCAGGACGGGCACGCGTCGCGCGCCGCGCGCCATCGTGATCCAGTCGCGCCCGTCTTGCGGAGCGACGAAGACGCCGTCGCCGCCGGCGGCCAGATGCGCGGCCAGTGTCGGGCCCTCCGCGTCCATCGCCACCAGGATCTGCCGGGGCGCGGCGGCTTTGGCGGCGATGCGGCGGCACTGATCGTCCTCGGCATTGATCACGATGGCGTCGCGCGCGCGCAGCAGCAATTCCCCCTTTAGGTCGGCCATCTCCTCGCGGGTCTCGATCCCGTCCTGGCCCAGATGCTCGGACTGCACGTTGGTCAGCGCGGCGACGTCATAGCGGTCGCAGGCATGGCCGTAGGTCAACAGACCTTTGCGCGGCATCTCCAGCACGGCGGCCTCGACCGCGGGATCGTTGAACAGAAGGATCGCGCCGGGCACGCCAGTCAGGTTGCGCATGTCCACCCGGTCGTCGCCGACCCAGGTGCCGGCGGTGCCGTTGACCCCGGCCACGCGTCCCGTGCATTGCCAGATCCGGTGCAGCATCATCGCGGTCGTGGTCTTGCCCTTGGACCCGGTCACGGCGGCGGTCGGGATCCGGGCCGGGGCGCCGTCCAGGACCGCGTCGAGGATCGCGCCGGTCACGTCCCGGTCGGGCGTGGCGATCCAATGGGGGCGCAGGCCCGGCTGGCTGTTGACCTCGCAGATGGCGCCGCCGACCTCGCGGTAGGAGCGCGAGATATCGGGGCTGAGGAAATCGACGCCGGCCACATCCAGACCGATCAGCCGCGCGGCGCGCAGCGCAATCATCGCGTTGTCGGGATGGACGCGGTCGACGACGTCCTCGGCGGTGCCGCCGGTGCTGATATTGGGCGTGCGGCGCAGGGCAACGAACCGCCCCGCCTCAGGCACGTCATCAGGCGTCAGCCCCGCGGCGGCGAGGTGGTCGCGCGCTTCGTCGTCCATCTCGATCCGCATCGACAGGCTGTCCTTGTCGGTGCCGCGCCGCGGGTCGGCGTTCACCCGGTCGAGAAGTTCGGTCACGCTGGCGCGCCCGTCGCCGGTCACGCCGCCGGGCAGGCGGCGGGCAACCGCGACGACGCGGTTGTTCGCGATCAGGAAACGGTGGTCGTCGCCGGGCACCTGCGCCTCGACCAGCACGCCATGGCCGTCCAGTGCGGCGACTTGGGCGAAAGCCGTGTCGAGCGCGGCCTCGTCTTCGATATCCAGGTGGATGCCGCGGCCCTGGTCCAGGCCCGCCGGCTTGACGACGACGGGCCAGCCGACGGTGGCGGCGAACCTGCGCGCGGCATCGGCATCGGTGGCGAGGTGCTGCTGCGGGACCGGCAGGCCGCCGCGATCCAGGCGCATGGTGCAGACCGCCTTGGCGCGGGCCAGCTGTTCGCCGATCGAGGGGGACCTGTCGGTGAAGGTACTCTTGAACTGGCGGGCGCGGGCGCCCCAGCCGACCTGCAGGACGCCGCCGTTCAGGATGGCGAGCGGCATGCCGCGCCGGGCGGCCGACACGCCGATCCGCGTTCCCGCCGGCGTCAGCCCCCCGGTACGGGCGCGGGCCAGCACCCGACGGGTCTCGTCTAGCGCCTGCGCCGCATCGCCCGCGGGATCCAGATGCGCGTTCAGCAGGTCGAGCGCCAGCTTGAGCGCGGCCCGCGACAGGGCACGCATGTGCCAGGGCAGGGCGATGCGGATCATGTCGTTGTCGCCGCCCACGATCTGTGCCGGCCCCACGGGGCAGCCTGCCAGGATCTGCAGCGCGACCGGCAGGCCTGCCGACAGGTCGCGGATCGCATCGCCGCCGCGCCCCCCGATCAGGCAGCCCGCCAACCAGTCGCCGGGCAGGTAGCCGGAAATGGGATCGGGCGGAAACAGCGCATCGCCCCCGGTGGGGGCAGCCATGTCTGCCAGACGGCCCGGGTCGGCCCCGGACAGCCCCTCGATCTGGACGCGCGCGGTGCGGCCGTTCAGTCCGAACAGCACCCCGTCATGGTGCTGGAGAGATGTGACACGCAGCATTTCGCCCTCCTGTTTCCGGCGACGGTACACCCTGTTTCGGTCATCAAAACGGCAGAGTTTCGCCCAGCCCTCGCGTGATCGTGCCGGAAATCGACGGCGCGCGCGCGCGGAATTGCGACGACGGGGCCTTGGCCCCAACTGATGCGCGCCAAGAACAAGGGACTGTTGGACACATGACACAGGCGAGTGACTTCGAACGCCAGATGCTGGCGCTTATCAACCAGGAGCGGACATCGCGGGGGCTCGATCCGCTGCAGCTGGAGCTGCGACTGAACGAATCGGCCGAGCGGCACAGCGAATGGATGCTGGCGACGGACACGTTCTCGCATACGGGCGCGGGCGGATCGTCGTCGAACACGCGGATGCGGCAGGCCGATTTCGACTTTTCCGGCAGCTGGTCCTCGGGCGAGAACATCGCCGTACAGAGCGAGCGCGGCGCGTCGGGCATCTCGGACGACGTGGTCGACCTGCACGAGGCGTTGATGAACAGCCCGGGGCACCGGGCCAACATCCTCAAATCCGGCTACGACTATGTCGGCATCGGGATCGAGCGCGGAAACTACAACGGCTGGGACGCCGTGATCGTGACGCAGAATTTCGCCTCGACATCGGGGCAGGTGCGGATCGACGGCGGCTCCGGCGGGTCCGGGACGCAGACGCCGCCGGAAGACCTCACGCCGCAGGTCATCAGCGGCACCGGCTCGGGCGAGGACCTGCGCGGCACGATGTCCGATGACGTCATGCGCGGCGAGGGTGGCGCCGACCGCCTGTTCGGGCGTGCGGGCGACGACCGGCTGGAAGGCGGATCGGGCAATGACCGGCTGACGGGCGGGTCGGGCCAGGACACGCTTTCGGGCGGATCCGGAAATGATTGCGTCGACTACAAGTCGGCCGACGGCGTCCGGGTCGATCTGAAATACGCGCAGAACAACACCGGCGACGCGCGCGGCGACAGCTTCATCTCGATCGAGTGGCTCGGCGGGTCGCGCAAGGACGACGATCTTCGCGGCAACGATGGCGACAACCGCATCTGGGGCGCGCGGGGCGATGACGAGATCCAGGGCCGCGGCGGCGACGACAAGCTGGTCGGCGGCGGCGGAAACGACACGCTGATCGGCCAGGACGGCGAAGATCGCCTCAAGGGTGGCGGCGGCGCGGATACCTTCGTCTTTCACGAGAACGGCGACCGCGACGTGGTTCTGGATTTCCGCAACAATGTCGATGTGCTCGACTTCCGTGACTTCGATGCCAACAGCGTCGGTGCCCTGATGAACGACGCGACGGAGCGCAATGGCGACGTGGTGTTCGATTTCGGCGGCGGCGATCGGGTCGTCATTCAGGACGCCACCATTGCGCAGGTTCAGGACGACATCCTGATCTGACCCAGACGAAGACACCGCCCCCAAGGGGGCGGTGTCGGATTTCGTGGTGCGGACCGCCGCCGATGCTGCGGTCCGCGATCCCATGTTGTGATCAGCTCAGATCGTTGTCGTCGTGGTCGAACTCCGACAGGTAGCTGCCGACGAGCGAGTCACCGCTGACGGAGACGTTGCCGTCGCCATCGACATACTGTTGGGCCAGCTCCAGTTCGGTGGTGCTGATGGTGGTGTTGCCGATATCTTCGTCGTCCAGGTCCTTGTCGACCTCGGGGACGAAGATCCGGTCACCCTGCCAACCGACCTGAGCGTCGTCGACGTCACAGTCGAAGTCGTCGATGCACTTGTCTTCGATGTAGACGACACCTTTGCCATCGCCGTCCTCGCCGACCTGAAGCAGGAACTTCATCAGGTCGTCCTCGTCGAAGAACGGATCGTCCGGGTCGATGCCTTCCAGCTCGGACACCAGGCCGGTCACGGTGATGGTGCCGGACGGGGTGGTGATGATGACGTCGTCACCATTGATCGCCGCCGTCAGGTTGCCCGTGTTGGTCACCCGGCCGTCGTCGTCGAACTCGACGTCGCCGGCGATCGCCGAATGGATGACGATGCGGTCTTCCTGGTCGTCGTCGAAGTCGGTGATGGTGTCGTCGCCGATGTCCTCGAAGTTGAACTCGTCGCACTCACCGTCATCGTCGGTGTCGACGCCGTAGCCGAACACGAAGTCGTCGCCATCCGCGCCGCCGGTCAACTCGTCGTCGCCTTCGTCGCCGATGATGCAGTCATCGTGCTTGCCGCCGTCGAGCGTGTCGTCACCCTCGCCGCCGAGCAGGACATCGCGACCGCGACCGCCGTTCAGCTCGTCGTTGCCTTCATCGCCGAAAAGCGAGTCATTGCCCGAGTCACCGTTCAGCAGGTCGTCGTCCATCCCGCCGGACAGGGCATCGTCGCCCGAACCGCCGTTCAGCTCGTCGTCACCGCCATTGCCTTCCGCGCAGTCATCGCCGGACCCGCCGTTCAGGGTGTCGTTGCCCTGATCGCCGCGCATCGCGTCATCGTCGGCACCACCGCTGACAACATCGTCGCCGGTGCCGCCGCTGAGGTGATCCTCGCCCGAACCGCCGTTGATGACGTCCTTGCCGCTGTCACCGTTGATGGTGTCATCGCCCGAGTCGCCGTTCAACAGGTCGTTGCCCGAGTTGCCGCGGATCTGGTCGTTGTCCTCGCCACCGTGGACGGTGTCGTTGCCCGATCCACCGCTGATGAGGTCGGCGGCGTTGTCCTGCGCGGGCTGGCCGTCGGCATTGTCACCCCAGATCAGGTCGTTGCCGCCGTCACCGTTGATGCAATCCTCGTTGTCGTTGCCTTCGATGATGTCATCACCCTCGCCGCCGGAGATACGGTCATCGCCTCCGCCGCCCTGGATGTTGTCTTCACCTTCGCCACCGTAGAGGAGGTCGTCGCCGCGCTGACCGACCAGAAGATCATCGCCCGTACCGCCGAACAGCGTATCGTCGCCGTTCCAGCCGCGCAGATGGTCATCGCCCGATCCGCCAAAGGCCAGGTCGTCGCCCTTGCCCATGTTCATGTAGTCCATGCCGGCGTTGCCCGCGGCGAAGTCGCCGTGCTTGCCGCCGTAGATCGAGTCGTCACCCATGCCGCCGGAGATGGAATCCTCTCCATGGCCGCCGCGGATGAAGTCGTTGCCTTCCTGGCCGAACAGGCAGTCGTCGCCGCTCTGGCCGCGGATGTCGTCGTTGCCGTTGCCGCCGAGCAGCACGTCATCGCCGTCACCGCCACGGATCTTGTCGTTGCCCGAGCCGCCGATGGCGAGATCGTCGCCGTCGTTGCCGTTGATGTCGTCCTTGCCGCCCTGGCCGACGATCACGTCATCGCCGTCGCCGCCGGAGAGGCAGTCATCACCCTGGTCGACATCGTCATCCTCGTCGCCCAGCAGCGCGTCGTTTCCGTCGCCGCCCGACAGCCAGTCATCGTTTCCGTCACCGCGCAGGAAATCATCCCCGCCGTTGCCGTAGATGACGTTGACGTTGTCGTTGCCCTTGATGTGATCGTCACCACCAAGGCCCTTACCCTTGTTGATGCCGGTCAGGTCCTCGAAGTCACCGTTGTCCGAACCGGGCGTACCGCCGATCCACTGACCGCTGACCGAGTTCCACATTGATTGCCAATTGTTAGCCATGTGTCTTCCCCCAAAAAATTTGGTATCTGAAAAAGGCCCCCCCACCCGGGGACCGGGCGGAATGACGTAAAGTCAGGATCGGCAAACTGTCGCCGCATCCACGCCACAATCATCCCTACCTGACGTTTGGGCAGCTACTCCCATTTGGGGGCAATCGACCCGGATAATTCGGTGTCCGGGGAAACAGTTTGTCCTGTCCGATCCCGCCGGATCACGGTCGCAAAAACCGTGTCGACCGGATCAAATACGTCGCTAACATGTTGATATTATGACGTTGTAATTACCTGCCCGCAGAGGTGGCCGTCACCATTTGTGCAACGGTGTGTTTCGAGTCGGAAACAAGAAGCTGTGGAATTCCCCACCCCGCGGATTCGCCGGCGAAGGCGAGTCAACTGTCGCGGAAGGCCTTTTGGAAATAGCCGGCCAGCGGGCTCAGGAGATAGGCCAGCGGCGAGCGATCTTCGGTCCGGATGAAGGCGTCGACCGGCATGCCGGGGACCAGCGTCCGCCCCTCAGGCAGCTTGGTCAGCTCCTCCTCGGGCAGCTGGATCTCGACACGGTAGAAGGACGTGCCGTTCTGATCGTCGACGAAGGCGTCCGGCGAGACCTGCGTGACCGAGCCGAACAGATCGGGCGTGCTGCGCATGTCGAAGGCCGAAAACCGCAGCACCACTTCCTGGCCGACATAGACCTCGTCCACGTTGATCGGATCGACGCGGGATTCGATGATCAGGGGGCGGTCCTGCGGCACCAGGTAGAGCACCGTCTGCGCCGGCTGGATCACCGAGCGGCGGCCGAACACCTGGAGGTCGTAGACGACGCCCGACACCGGCGCCCGGATCTCCAGGCGGTCGAGCTGCTTGGCCAGCGCGCGCTGCCGCTCAGCGAACTCCATTTCCGTGGCTTCCAGGTCGCGCAGGCGGGTGATCGATTCCTCGCGGCGCTGGGTGAACAGCCGAAGCTCCTCGATCTCCAGCTCGGCGATCCGCTCCATCGCCTGCGCGCGCTGCGAGACGAGATCGCCCAGCGCACCGGCCAGCCGTGCCTCCTCGCGTTGCAGGTTCAGAAGGCGCGACGCTTGGGTCAGCCCGCGTTCCAGCAGGATCTCCTGGTTCGAGGTCTCGTCGCCGATCAGTTCCTGCTGGCGTTCCAGCGCGACCATCTGCGCGTCGATCCCGTCGACCTGGTTGTCCAGTTGCAGGCGCTGGTTGCGCAGTTGCTCCACGGCCCGGGCGAGCGAATCGCGCCGGGCCTCGAACAGGCGGGTCTGACCGTCCACGATAGCCGCGACCGATGGCTGGCTCTCGGCCGCCTCCAGAAGGTCCGCGTCGAAGGTTATGGTCTCGAGGTCGTCGCGCTCGGCCTCCATTCGGCCGCGCCTTGCGGCCATCTCGCGGAGCTGGCCTTCGACGATCGTCAGTTCGGATTGCAGCAGCGACAGGTCCAGCCGGGCCAGCACGTCGCCCTCGGCCACGCGGTCGCCCTCCTCGACCAGGATCTCCTCGACCACGCCGCCGTCGGGGTGCTGGACGACCTGCCGGTTGCGGTCGACGACGATCCGGCCGGGCGCCACCACGGCGCCCGCGATCTGCGCCATGACGCCCCAGCCGCCGAAGCCGCCCAGCAGAAGGGCGATCGTCAGGAACCCGACGATCAGGGGGCTGCGTGAACGCAGGAAGCGGTTCTCGGGTTTGCTCATGTCACGCCCGTCGGCTTGTTCGACGCCTTCTTGAGCTTGTCGTAGTTCACCACGACCTCGGGCAGGACCTTCTCGCGCGGGCCCCAGGCCTTGCGCGCGCCGTCCTCCAGCATCAGGATCATCTCGCATTCCTTGATGGCGGCGGGGCGGTGGGCCATGATCAGGACCGCACCCTTGTTGGCCTTCATCTGCCGGATCGCGTTGTTGAGCGCGTTCGTCCCCTCATTGTCGAGGTTGGAGTTCGGCTCGTCCAGCACCAGGATCGACGGATCGTCGTAGAGTGCGCGGGCCAGGCCGATCCGCTGGATCTGGCCGCCCGAAAGCTGCGCGCCGGCGATGCTGACCGGCGTGTCATAGCCTTTGGGCAGCTTCAGGATCATCTTGTGGGCGGCCGCCTTGGTCGCCGCGGCCACGACCTTGGCATCGTCCGGCGTCGAGCTGAGGCGCGCGATGTTCTCGGCGATCGTCCCCTCGAAGAGCTGCACGCGCTGCGGCAGGTAGCCGACATATTGCGCCAGCCGTTCGGGGTCGTACTGGTCGAGCGTCGCGGAATCGAGGCGGATCTTGCCGCCGGCGGGGCGCCAGACCCCGGTCAACGCCCGCGCCAGGGTCGACTTGCCCGAGCCCGAAGGCCCGATCACGCCGACGGCCTGGCCCGGTTTCACGTCGAACGAGATCAGGCGCAGCGAAGCCTGGCGCGCGCCCGGTGGAATCACCGTCAGTTGCTGCACGTCCAGCCGGGCGGCCGGGCGGGGCAGGGCGACGGGGCTCTTCTCGGGGCGCACCTCGGCCAGCAGTTCGACCAGGTTGTCGTGGCCGCGCTTGGCGCGCTGCACCACTGACCACTGGCCCACGACCAGATCGACCGGCGCCAGCGCGCGGCCCAGCAGGATCGACGAGGCGATCATCACACCGGGCGTCACCGCGCCTTGCAGCACCAGATAGGCGCCGAGGCCCAGCATCGCCGATTGCAGGAACAGCCGGAACGTCTTGGACGCGGTCGAGAAGCTGCGCCCGACATCGCTGGCATGCATGCCCTGCTCCAGCGACCGGGCGCGGGCACGGTGCCATTTCTCGAAGGCATTGCCCTGCATGCCCAGGCTGCGGATGGTCTCGGCCTCGCCCTGCAGATGCTCGGCATAGCGGTCGGAGCGCTGCGCCGCCGCCGCCGCCTTGACGGCCGAGGTGCGTGTCAGGATCTGGTTCAGCACCGTCATCACGATCAGGATGCTGCCGCCCACGATGGCAAGGCCGCCCAGCCACGGATGGAAGATCGAGATCCCGATGAGGAAGACGGGCGTCCATGGGATGTCGAACAGCGCCATGAACACGGGTGACGAGAAGAAGCGCTGCATCGCCTCAAGGTCGCGCAGCTCGTTGCCGGATTTCATGCTGTCCATATCGGCGTTCGGGTCGTCCTGCGCGGTCGAGGCGCGTTTCAGCATCGCCGCGAAGACGCGACGGTCGAGGCTGGCCTGGAACTTCGCGCCCATCCGCGTCAGCAGCCGGGCCCGCGCCCAGTCGATCACACCCATGGCCAGGAACAGGAACCCCATCAGGACGAACAGCGCGACCAGCGTCTCTTCGGACCGGCTGCCCAGCACACGGTCGTAGACCTGCAGCATGAAAAGCGGCCCGGTCAGCATCAGCAGGTTGACGAAGATGCTGAAGAACCCGGCCGTCCAGAGAAGCGCGCGCCCTTCGCGTCGGGCCTCTCGTATCTCCGCCAGGCCGGGAAGCAGGTCGGTCTTGTTCATCGCTACGCTCCGGACCCGTCGGTCGGTCATCGGGTCTTACAGTTCGGACGGCTGCCCGAGGAAAATGACTTCGCTACAATCGTTCGAAAAATGAACCTTACCCGAGGTTAGCCAAAGCTTTGAAACCCGTCACGCCTTCTTTTCGTCCCAACCATGGGTGCGGCCTGGGGCGTGACCGGGAATCCTCGGGATTCAGCGGTTTGCAGGGGCGGGCGGTATGGAGTTCCTTACCCGGGCACGGGGGGATTCTCCGTTCCGTCAATTGGCGGCGTCTCGGGGCGGGCGACAGTGCGCGCCCGGGCAAGGGCACTGTTCCGCGACCCGGGATGCGTCCGGGGCCCGACGCGGCGAATCAGGGTGCGGGTCGGCGCGGCAGGCGCGACAGCTGCACTGCGAGGATGCCCAGCGTGACGACCGCCACCCCGATCGCGTCCAGCGGGCCCAGCCTTTCGCCCAGCAGGGCCCAGGCGATCACCACGCCGAAGAACGGGTTGAGGAAATGGAACGTCGCCGCCGGCGTCGCGCCGATGCGCGCGACCAGCAGGAACCAGATGAAGGTGGCGGCCAGTCCCGGCACCAGCGTCGTGTAGGCGAAGGCCCCGATCAGGAGCGGCGTCCAGGTCACGTCCCATGTCTCCGCCATCAGGCCAAAAGGCAGGAGCGCGGCGGCGCCCACCAGCATCTGCAGGCCCACGACCATCATCAGGTTGCCGCCGCCCGATGCGCCGCGGACCGACAGCGTCGCCAGCATCAGCGCGATCACCGCCACCACGCATAGGGCGATGCCCCATGCGTCGGCGCCGCCCTGCAGGCGCGTTCCCATGATCAGCGCGACCCCGCCCGTGCCCGCCAGAAGGCCCGCCACGCCCAGGAACCGGGTGCGCTCCGAGAACAGGATCCAGTTCGCCAGCGCGACCAGCAGCGGCAGCGCCGAGGCGATGATCGCGGCCAGCGACGCCTCGATCCACTGCATCGCGACGAAGTTCAGGCCCAGATAGAGCGCGTTCTGGCACAGGCCGAAGACGATCACCGCGCGCCACTGGCCCCGGGTCAGGCGCAGACGCTGTCCGAGCGCGTAGGCGATGGCGATCCCGAGCACGCCCGAGATCGCGAAGCGCAGCGACAGCGACAGGATCGGCGGCGCCTCGGCCACGATGATACGCGCCGAGGTGAAGGCCGAGGACCACATCAGTGCGAAGGTCAGGCCGTACAGGATTGCGCGGGCGTCCATTATGTCCTTCGCGGATGGCGGGCGCGCCGACCCTGGCTGGTTTCGCGCCGGGGGCAAGGCGTGGGGGGGCGGATCGCGACGGGCGCCGAACGAAAAAGGACCGCCTCGCGGCGGCCCTTCGTCATTCGGTCCCGTGCCGGACCCGGGGTTCCGCGATCAGGAGTTGACGGAATCCTTGAGCGCCTTGGCGATGGTCATCTTGACCACCTTGTCGGCGTCTTTCTTGAACTGCTCGCCGGTGGCGGGGTTGCGAACCATCCGCTCGGGCCGCTCGCGGCACATGATCTTGCCGACACCGGGCAGGGTCACGGCACCGCCGTTGGAGACCTCCTCGGTGATGATGCCGGTGATGGCGTCGAGCGCGGACGTCGCGGTCTTCTTGTCGGTGTCCATCTTCTCGGCAAGCGCGGCGACCAGCTGCGTCTTCGTCATCGGTTTGTTGGCCATCTTGTATTCTCCCTCCCCGGGGATTGGTTGCGTTTGAAGGACCTTAGACCACTAGATCACGGGGTCACAAGAATGTGTGCGCCGTATTTCATAGGTTTCGCGCGGTTTTGCCACTACAGGAAGGCGGTTTCCTCGAAACTGCGCAGCTTGCGGCTGTGCAGACGCTCTAGCGGCATCTCGCGCAGGGATTCCATCGCCCTGATGCCGATCAGAAGATGCCGGCTCACCTGCGACTTGTAGAAGGCCGAGGCCATGCCGGGAAGTTTCAACTCGCCATGCAGCGGCTTGTCGCTGACGCAGAGCAGCGTGCCGTAGGGAACGCGGAACCGGAATCCGTTCGCGGCGATCGTGGCGCTTTCCATGTCGAGCGCGATCGCGCGCGACTGGCTGAGGCGCTGAACGGGCCCGGCCTGTTCGCGCAATTCCCAGTTGCGGTTGTCGATCGTGGCCACCGTGCCCGTGCGCATGATCCGCTTGAGTTCGTAGCCCTCGAGCGCGGTCACCCGCTCCACCGCGTCCTCCAGCGCGACCTGCACCTCGGCCAGCGCCGGGATCGGCACCCAGATCGGCAGGTCGTCGTCGAGGACGTGATCCTCGCGCAGGTATCCGTGCGCCAGAACGAAATCGCCCAGCGACTGTGAGTTGCGCAGGCCCGCGCAATGCCCGACCATCAGCCAGACATGCGGGCGCAGGACGGCGATATGGTCGGTCGCGGTCTTGGCGTTCGACGGACCCACGCCGATATTGACCAGCGTGATGCCCTGCCCGTTCGCCCGCGTCAGGTGATAGGTCGGCATCTGCGGCATCTTGGGCGGGTCGACCATCGGCGCGTCGGGGTCGTCGGGCGTCACCCGCTGGCCCATCGGTCCGACCATCTCGGCATAGCCCGAGGCCGGGTCGCGCAGTGCCTCGCGTCCATAGGCCACGAACTCGTCGACATAGAACTGGTAGTTGGTGAACAGGACGTGGTTCTGGAAATCCGCCGGATCGGTCGCGGTGTAATGCGACAGCCGCGCCAGCGAATAGTCGACCCGCTGCGCGGTGAACGGGGCCAGCGGCCGGGCGCCGTCCTCGAAGGTGAAGCCAACGCCGTTGACGATGGCGTCGTTCGTCGTGTTCAGGTCGGGCACGTCGAATACGTCGCGCATCAGGAAGGGCAGGACACCGTCCTGCGGCACCTCCAGCGCGGCATCGTTCAGCATGGCGAAGTGGATCGGGATCGGGGTGCGCGACTGCCCGATGCTGACCGGGACGTCATGCGATCGCATCAGCAATTCAACCTGCTGCGTCAGATAGGCGGCGAACAGGTCCGGCCGGGTGATGGTCGCGGCGTAATGGCCCGGCTCCGCCACGTGGCCGAAGGAGAGCCGGCTGTCGGCGCGCCCGTAGCTGGTCGTGACGATGCGTATCTCGGGATAGTAGGCGCGATAGCGGCAGGTGGGCATCTCGCCCGACACGGCGTTCCGGAACCCCTCGCGAAGATAGGAGGTCGCCTCGTCATAGAGGCGGCGAAGCTCGGTCACGGCCGCGGCGGCGTCGTGGAACAGGCGCGGCTCGGCCGGGTCGGGGGAGCAGATGGGTGCGGTGTGAAGGGTCATGTCGTCTCGATGAGGTCGGTCAATTCGAATTTCGTGACATCCACCAGCCCGAGGTCGCTGATCCGGAGTTCGGGGATCACCACCAGGGCCAGCAGGGAATGCTGCATGTAGGCGTTGTTCAGGGTGCAGCCGGCGTCGCGCATGGCCTGCATCAGGGCCTCGGCCTTCGCCGCGACCTCGGCCGCCGGGCGGTCGGACATCAGGCCCGCGATCGGCAGCTCGACCAGCGCGCGTTCCGTGCCGTCCGACCAGAGCGTGACGCCGCCGCCGACCTCGGCCAGGCGGTTCGCGGCGCGGGCCATGTCGTCGCGCGACGTGCCGACGACGATCATGTGGTGGCTGTCATGCGCCACGGTCGACGCCATCGCCATCCGCCCGCCATAGCCGAAGCCCGCGACGAAGGCGTTGGTCACGCCGCCGGTGGCGCAGTGGCGTTCGACCAGCGCGATCTGGCAGGTATCGCCATCCCCCTCGACCCGGCCATCCCGGACGGGGAGCGTGCGCCGGAGTGCCTTGGTCGGCGCCTGGTTCTCGACCACGCCGATGACGCGGGCGGTGACGGCATCCGCGCCGTCCGGGGCGCGGATCGCGAAGTGATCGGCGGTCAGGTCGTGCTTCAGGTGGACGGTGTTCCGGGCGTCGTCGGGCCAGTCGAGATGCGGGCAGGTCGCGGTCAGCGCGCCGTCCTTTGCGACCCACCGGCCCAATGCCATGACCCGGTCCACCGGCAGGGTCCGAAGGTCGGAGGTCAGGATCAGGTCGGCGCGCCGACCGGGCGAGATGCTGCCCAACTCGCGTTCCAGCCCGAAATGCGCGGCCGTGTTGATCGTGCACATCTGAAGCGCCACCAGCGGATCGCAGCCGCATTCGACCGCGTGCCGATAGACGCGGTTCATGTGGCCGTCGTTCACCAACGTCCCGGCCATGCAATCGTCGGTGCACAGGATGAAGCCGCGCGGGTCGAGGCCCATCTCGGTCACGGCGGTGATCTGACTTTCGACGTCGTACCAGGCGCTGCCGAGCCGCATCATCGACCGCATGCCTTGACGCACGCGGGCAACGGCGTCGGCCTCGCAGGTGCCTTCGTGGTCGTCGGCAGGGCCGCCGGCGGCATAGGCATGGAAGGCGGGGCCCAGATCAGGGCTGGCATAGTGGCCGCCGATCGTCTTGCCGGCCTTCGCGGTCGCGGCCATCTCGGCCAGCATCTTGCCGTCGCCCGCGACCACGCCGGGAAAGTTCATCATCTCGCCCAGGCCGACGATGCCGGGCCATGCCATGGCCCCGGCCACGTCGTCGGGTCCGATCTCGTGGCCCGTCGTCTCTAGCCCCGGGGCCGAGGGCGCACAGGACGGCATCTGCACGAACATGGAACAGGGCTGCATCCGCGCCTCGTCATGCATCAGCCGCACGCCGGGCAGGCCCAGGACGTTCGCGATCTCATGCGGGTCGGTGAACATCGACGTCGTGCCGTGGGGCAGGACGGCGGCGCAGAACTCGGCCGGGGTCAGCATGCCGGATTCGACATGCATATGCGCGTCGCCGAGGCCGGGCACGACATGGGCGCCACCGGCTTCGATCACCTCGGTCCCCGGGCCGATGCAATGCGACGCATCCGGCCCGACATACGCAAAGCGGCCATGGGCGATGGCGATCTGCCAGTCCAGCACCTCGCGCGTTTGCACCAGCACGACGCGGCCGCCGCGAATGACGGTCTCGGCCGGCGCGCGACCGGCGGCAATGGCGATGAGGGAGGCGGCCGCATCGGGCCAGGAGGGAAGCGTCTCGGGCGTCATGGCAAAGGGTGTCACGGCCCGCGGCCGGGCGCAACCGGACGGCGGCGAAAGACGGGGGCCCGCCATTTGACAATCGATCAGGCCGCATGCGCCTAATCAGGTGCGAACGGAAACGGGGGCAACGCGTGGTGCGAGTGACGATGGAAGAGGCGGAGACGTTCCGGCGCGATGGGGTCGTGCTGCTGCGCGGACTTTTCGCCGATCATGTCGAGACGTTGCGCGCGGGCGTGACCCGCAACATGGCCGAACCCGGCCCCCATGCGGCCGAGAACCTGAAGCCGGGCGAGGGCGGGCGCTTCTTCGACGATTATTGCAACTGGTCGCGCATCCCCGAGTTCGAGGCCGTCATTCGCGACGGGCCCGCCGCGCGGGCGGCCGCCGACCTGATGGGATCGCGGACGGTCCAGCTGTTCCACGACCACGTGCTGGTCAAGGAGCCGGGGACCGCCAAGCCCACGCCCTGGCACCAGGATGCGCCCTATTACTTCGTCGAAGGCATGCAGACGGTCAGCTTCTGGTCGCCGCTCGATCCCGTTGGTGATGCGACGCTGCGCTGCGTGGCCGGCAGCCACCGCTGGCCGCGGCAGGTGCTGCCGACGCGCTGGCTGGCCGAGACGGATTTCTATGCCGATGGCGGCGACTACATGCCGGTGCCGGACCCCGATGCCGAGGGAATGGACATTCGCGAATGGCCGATGGAGCCGGGCGACGCCGTGGCCTTCACCTTCGGCACGCTGCACGGCGCGCGTGGCAACAGGTCGGACACGCGCCGGCGGGCCTTTTCGCTGCGCCTCGTGGGCGACGACGCGCGCTACGTGGCGCGACCCGGCCCGACCTCGCCACCCTTCCCGGGACACGGGATGCAACCCGGGGACCGGCTGCGCGAGGACTGGTTTCCGACGATCCTGCATCGCTGAGATCCGGCCTCCGCCGGGCCTGCCGGAGCCATGGGGCGGGGCGATCCGCTCGTGCGTTTGGCGTGCTGGCCCTTGCATCGCGGGCCCAGTTGAAGAACCGTGGGGCATCGCCGCCACCCCAAGACCGGGGCACGGGCGGGGCCAAAAGGGGAGAATGACATGCAAGGATCGAAACGCACGTTTCTGAAGGCCGCGGGCATCGCCGCCGCGCTGGCGCTGGGGGCCGGGACCGCGATGGCGCAGGCGCCGCAGTTCTTCCGCATCGCCACCGGCGGCACGTCGGGCACGTATTTCCCGATCGGCGGCCTGATCGCCAACGCGATCTCGAACCCGCCGGGCTCGCGTCCCTGCGAGGAGGGGGGCGCTTGCGGTGCGCCGGGCCTGATCGCCACCGCGATGAGCGCCAACGGTTCGGTCGCCAACGTGAACGGCATCGCCGGCGGCACCATCGAGAGCGGGTTCAGCCAGTCCGACGTCGCCTATTGGGCGCATACCGGCACCGGCATCTGGGAGGATCAGGAGCCGGTCGAGAAGCTGCGCGCCATCGCCAACCTATATCCCGAATCCATCCATCTGGTCGCCAGCGCCGATGCGGGCATCGAAGGTATCGGCGACCTTGCCGGCAAGCGCGTCTCGCTGGACGAGCCGGGATCGGGCACGCTGGTCGATGCGCGCATCATCCTCGAGGCCGCGGGTCTGACAGAGGACGATATCGAGGCCGAGTACCTCAAGCCGAGCCAGGCCGCCGACCGGATGCGCGACGGCGCGATGGACGCGTTCTTCTTCGTCGGCGGCTTTCCGGCCGGCGCCATCGCCGAGCTGGCCAGCCAGGACGATATCGTCATCGTGCCGATCGACGGCGACGCCGCGGCGGGCATCCTCGGGGAGTACGAGTTTTTCGCCGAGGACCTGATCCCCGCCGGCACCTATGAGGGCCAGGACGCGGATGTCACAACCATCAGCGTCGGCGCGCAATGGGTCACCTCGGCCGATCAGCCCGAGGAGCTGGTGTACGAGATCACCAAGGCGCTGTGGAACGACAACACCCGCAAGCTGCTGGATGGCGGCCATGCCAAGGGCGCCTCGATCACGGCCGAGACGGCGCTCGACGGCATCGGCATCCCGCTGCACCCGGGCGCGGAACGGTTCTATCGCGAGGCCGGACTTCTCGAGTAGCGGGCCGATCTTCGGGAGGAGACTCGGGCGGGGGCGGCGCATGTCCGCCCCCGCCCCGGACAGGGGAGAGCGAGAATGACCGACACGCGACCAGCCGGACCTTCGGGCGGCGCCGCCGCGCATCAGGACGCACCGGCCGCCCTGACCGAGGAGGAACAGCGCGCCCTCGAGCAGAAGTTCGACAGCGAGGTCCGGTTCCGGCCGCTGTCGAAACCCGTTCTGATCGTGTCATCCACCGCGCTTTTCGTGCTGGCCTGCTTTCACTACTACACCGCCGGTTTCGGCATCCTGCAGCAGACGACGCATCGCGGCATCCATCTGGCCTTCACGCTGGGCCTGGTCTTCGCGGTCTTCTCGTTCTCGGGCCGGGTGCAGGACGAACCCGATCCGAACGGTCCGCTGACGCCGCTGGGCCTGCCGCTCTGGGACTGGGCGTTCCTAGTCGGGGGCATCGTCTCGGCCATGTATGTGCCCTGGGTCTTCGACACGCTGGCGATGCGCGTGGGCAACCCGAGCCCGGTCGACGTCACGATGGGCACGATCCTGATCGTTACCCTGCTGGAGGCCACGCGCCGCGCGATGGGCTGGCCCCTGCCGGTGATCGCGATCCTGTTCATGGCCTATGCCTATTTCGGCCAGTCGATGCCCGGCATCCTGGTCCATCCGGGGGCCAGCTGGAACAGCCTGGTCAATCACCTCTACCTGACGAGCCAGGGCATCTACGGCACCGCGCTGGGCGTGATCGCGACCTACGTGTTCCACTTCGTGCTGTTCGGCGTGCTGGCCACGCGGATCGGCCTGGGTCAGCTTTTCATCGACCTGGCAAGCGCGCTTGCCGGACGCTATGCCGGCGGGCCGGCCAAGGTGTCGGTCCTTTCCTCGGCCATGCTGGGCTCCATCTCCGGCTCGTCCATTGCGAACACGGTCACGACCGGCTCGCTGACCATCCCGGCGATGATCAAGATCGGCTACAAGAAGCATTTCGCCGCCGCGGTCGAGGCCGCGTCATCGACGGGCGGCCAGATCACGCCGCCGGTCATGGGCGCGGTCGCGTTCCTGATGATCGAATACCTCGAGGTGCCGCTGACCACGATCCTGACGGCGGCGCTGGTGCCCGCGTTCATGCACTTCTTCGGCGTACTGGTGCAGGTCCACATGGAGGCCAAGCGCCTGGGTTTGCGCGGCCTGACCCGCGAGGAACTGCCGGACGCCTGGCGCGTGTTCAAGGCGAAATGGCTGACCATCATCCCGCTGATCGTCCTGGTGGGGATCCTCCTGTCGGGCCGCACGCCCTATTCGGCGGCCTTCTGGGGAATCACCGCCTGCGTCGCGGTGATGGTGTTGCAGAACGTCATGATCCGGAACCCGGTCGAGGCCGCCCGATCCACCGCCATCGACATCTGGGACGGCTTCATCCTGGGCGCGAAATACTCGCTTTCGGTCACGGTGGCCGCGGCGCTGGTCGGCGTCGTCATCGGCGTGGTGACGCTGACGGGGGTCGGGTTCAAGATCGTCTACCTCGTGACCTCGACCGCCGGCGGCTGGGCCGAATCGGTCCAGCACCTGATCCCGTTCGGCATCATGGAGGTTTCGACCCTGACGCTCCTGTTCACGCTGATGATGACGGCGGTGGTCTGCATCCTGATGGGCTGCGGCATCCCGACGACGGCGAACTATCTGATCATGATCGCCATCGCCGCGCCGATCCTGACCTCGCTCGGGGTGGAGCCGATCGTGTCGCATTTCTTCGTCTTCTACTACGGCGTGCTGGCCGACGTGACGCCGCCGGTGGCGTTGGCGGCCTATGCCGCGGCGGGGATCGCGGGGGCGAACGCGTTCAAGGCGGGCAACACCGCATTCCGGCTGTCGATGGGCAAGGCGCTGGTGCCGTTCGTCTTCGTCTTCTCGCCGTCGCTGCTGCTGGTGACGCAGGGCTTCACCTGGCCGCTGTTCATCCTGGCGCTCTCGGGGGCGATGCTAGGGATCACGGCGCTGTCGGCGGCCTTCTCGGGCTATCTGACGCAACCGTTGCGCGCGTGGGAACGCGCGCTGCTGGCGGTGGCGGCCCTGCTGTTCGTGGCGCCGGACCTGGTCACAACGCTGATCGCGGGGGCGCTCTGCCTGCCGGTGGTGATACGGGGCGTGGTCGGCGGCGGCACCTCGGCGCCGGCCGCGACCTGAGGCGGGCCCCGCCTCAGGCGGGGCTGCGGAACACGTAGACGCCGATCACGAGCAGCAGGACGCCGAGGGCGGGCACGCTGGGATGGGTCAGGTCGACGACCCGGTCGCCGAAGCGGACGGTCAGTTCCCCGAAGCACTGCGTGCCGACGATCGGTAGGTTGATGCAAGTCGTCATCGAGATGACCTCACGTTGGAAAGACTGCCACCCGGGGCGAAGATCGCACGGAAAAGCGTCGAGAATCCGGCGGAAACCGCGCGCAATTCTGTCAAAACCTCCGCTTTCCCGCCCCTCCCCTTGAGCTTCACGCGCGAGGAACATAGATCGAACATATGGGCAAGATGTCGATCAAGGATAAGCTCGCGCTTCTGTCGGACGCCGCGAAATACGACGCGTCCTGCGCCTCGTCAGGGACGGTCAAGCGCGGCTCGCGGGATGGCAAGGGCCTGGGTTCGACCGATGGCGGATCGGGCATTTGCCATGCCTATGCGCCGGACGGGCGCTGCATCAGCCTGCTCAAGATCCTGATGACGAACCACTGCATCTACGATTGCGCCTATTGCATCAATAGGGTGTCGTCGAACGTGCCCCGCGCCCGGTTCACCGTGGACGAGGTCGTCTGGCTTACGACCGAGTTCTACCGCCGCAACTATATCGAGGGGCTGTTCCTCTCCTCGGGGATCATCCGATCGTCGGACTACACGATGGAGGAGATGGTCCGCATTGCCGAGAAGCTGCGCGCGGGCGGGTTCCGCGGCTATGTCCACCTCAAGACGATTCCCGACGCCGCGCCGGAGTTGATCGAACGCGCCGGCCTTGTCGCCGATCGCCTTTCGATCAACGTGGAGCTTCCGACCGATGCCAGCGTCAAGGCTTACGCCCCCGAGAAGGATCCCGAACAGATCCGTGGCGCCATGGGTCGGGTCCGCCTGACCAAGGAGGATTATTCCGATCGGAGCCATACCGGTCGCAGCCGGGGCAAGTTCGCGCCCGCGGGCCAGTCAACGCAGATGATCGTCGGTGCGGATGCGGCCGACGATGCGACGATCCTCGGCAATGCGAGCAAGCTCTACGGGGCCTATGGCCTGAAGCGGGTCTATTATTCGGCCTTCTCGCCCATTCCCGATGCCTCCGCCGTCCTTCCGCTCGTGGATCCGCCACTGATGCGCGAGCATCGCCTGTACCAGGCAGACTGGTTGCTGCGGTTCTATGATTTCGGCCTGGACGAGATCGTCACCCGGGACGGTGCGGGGATGCTGGATCTGGATATCGATCCCAAGCTGTCCTGGGCCTTGGCGAACCGCGACCGGTTTCCCGTGGATGTCAATCGCGCGGGGCGCGAGATGCTGCTGCGCGTGCCGGGTTTCGGCACCAAGATCGTCGACCGCATCCTCTCCGCCCGCCGGTCCGCCTCGCTCTCTCTGGAGGATATCCGCCGGATGGGGGGGCGGGTGAAGCAGGCGAAGTCCTTCGTGGTCGCGCGGGGCCATCGTCCGGGCACGCAACTGGATGCCGCCGACCTGCGTTCCCGTTTCGTGAAGCCGAAGCAGATGGAACTGTTCTGAGATGTATGCCCCCCGCCTGCCGCGGATCGGGACCTATGTCGCCTGGCGCGACGCGGCCCGGCGGCTGGCGGGGTCGGATGTCCCGCCCGACCAAGTGGATTGGGGTCTTGAAGGTGGCGACGTGCCGATGTTCGACGCGCCCCTCCCCGAGGCCGGGCGTCCGTTGACGGTTCCTTCGGTCTTCGCGGACCTGACGCGGAGCCTGGTCCCCGAGCGGAGCGGGCAGGGCTTCGCCTTGGCCTATTCCCTTCTCGTCCGGCTGCAGACCGACCCGCGCCTGCTGTCCAACCGCGCCGACCCCGACGTCGCCCGCGCCCGCGACATCGCCAAGTCGGTCCACCGCGACCTCCACAAGATGCACGCCTTCGTCCGTTTCCGCGAGGAGGAGTCGGTCCTGCGCGAAAACGGGCGACGTGCGTTTTCCGCCTGGTTCGAGCCCGACCACCGGATCGAGGAACCGGTGGCGGATTTCTTCGTGAACCGGTTCGGCGACATGGATTGGCGGATCGTCACGCCCGAGGTCACCATCGCCTATCTC
The DNA here is from genome assembly GCF_023015695.1 of Jannaschia sp. S6380. Classification (NCBI taxonomy): domain Bacteria; kingdom Pseudomonadati; phylum Pseudomonadota; class Alphaproteobacteria; order Rhodobacterales; family Roseobacteraceae; genus Jannaschia; species Jannaschia sp. S6380. Next base: position 2,436,432 of record NZ_JALKAS010000001.1, on the reverse strand, counting down.
GACGGGGCGCTTTCGCTGCATGCGGTCCCTTCGGTCAGGCCCGATGCGTCCGACCCGCTGGAGCAGCTCTGGACCACCTATTACAGCAACATCTTCAATCCCGCGCGGCTCAAGCCCGACGCGATGCGCGCCGAGATGCCCAAGAAGTACTGGCGGAACCTTCCCGAGGCGCAGGCGATTCCCTCCCTGATCGCGGGGGCGCGCGCACGCGTCGCCTCCATGCAGGCGGCGGGGCCGACGCAGCCGTCGCCCGCCTCACTCAGGCGGAAGGAGCCCGAGATGCCACGCACCCCCGGACCCGATCTGTTCGGCACGCCCGAGCCCGGCGAACTGGCGCGCCAGGCGCGCGGCTGCACGCGCTGTCCCCTGCATGCGCCGGCAACGCAGGTGGTCTGGGGCGAGGGGCCGCCCGATGCCGGGCTGATGTTCGTGGGCGAACAGCCCGGCGACCGGGAGGATATCGCCGGCCGTCCCTTCGTGGGGCCGGCCGGGCAGCTCTTCGACGAGGTGGCCGGGCAAGCCGGGATCGACCGGGCGTCGGCCTATGTCACCAACGCGGTGAAGCATTTCAAGTTCGTTCAGAAGGGCAAGCGACGGATCCACCAGCGCCCGGCGGCCGGCGAGATCAGCGCCTGCCGCTGGTGGCTGGATCAGGAGCTGTCGGCCATCGACCCCGATGTCGTCGTGGCGCTCGGGGCCACGGCGCTGCATGCGCTGACCGGCGACGGCAAGGGCATCCTGAAGCGCCGGGGCGCCATCGAGGAGACGCGGGACGGCCGCCTGCTCTTCGTGACGGTGCATCCGAGCTTCCTGCTGCGGCTGCCCACCGAGGAGGCGCGGGCGCATGAGACGGAACTGTTCCGCCAGGATCTGAGCCGGGTACGCGCGCTGGTGGAGGCGTCCTGACCGCGTGCGGCCCTTGGAACGCAAGGGAAGGACGGATCGGCCGGAACCCTCGCCGGGGCGTAACAGTTTGATTTCCGAACATCCCAAGGAGCGCCCGCCATGTCCGACCTGCCCACCGTCATCTTTCCAGTCGCCGGTCTGGGCACGCGGATGTTGCCCGCCACCAAGGTCGTCCCGAAGGAGCTTCTGCCCGTCTATGACACGCCGCTTCTGCAGTTCGCCCTGCAGGAGGCGCTGGCGGCCGGGGCGCGGCGGCTGATCTTCGTCTCGCACCCCGAAAAGGGCGCGATCGAGGCGTTCCTGCGCCCGGCCGACCGTCTGGAGGCGACGCTCGCTGCCAAGGGAAAGCAGGATGTTCTGGAGGCCGTGCGCGAAGGGCGCGTTCCCGAGGATGTCGAGGTGATCTTCGTGATGCAGGAGGAACAGCTTGGCCTGGGTCACGCCGTCCTCTGCGCTGCGCCGCATCTCCTGGACGGGCCGGTGGGCGTGATCCTGCCCGACGACCTGATCCTCGGCACGCCCTGCCTGGCCGAGATGGCCGCCGCCTTCGATCCGGACCGGATGGGCAGCCTCGTCGCCGCACAGCAGGTGCCCCGCAACCGGGTGTCGAGCTACGGGATCTTCGACTGCGACGGTGGGGCGACGGGGGACGTCGTGACGGCCGCCCGCGGCTTCGTCGAGAAGCCGTCGCCCGAGAAGGCGCCGTCGAACCTCGCCGCGGTCGGTCGATATATCCTGTCGTCCGACGTGTTCGGCGCCTTGCGGGGCGTGGGCCGCGGCGCGGGTGGAGAGATTCAGCTGACCGACGCGATCGCGGCCGCAGGCCGGGTGCACGCGTTCCGTTTTTCGGGTAAGCGTCATGATTGCGGTTGCAAGGACGGCATGGTTGAGGCGACGTTGGCGGTGCAGTCCGCGCGACGCGACCGGCATCTTTCCATGGCGGCCGAGTAGCCGTATCGGATCGGGGAGGGTGCGATGGAATATTACGAGATGACGGGCTTCATGGGGCTGATGACCGATTCGGCCGATGACTGCTCGGAGATCGAGATGCCGCGGCCCGAGGAGGCAGCCCTGCTGCTGGATTTCGACGGCACGCTGGTCGATATCGCCGACCGCCCGAACGGGATCGTCGTCACGTCCGAGACGCGGAAGATCCTGGCGCAGGCACTTGAGCGGCTGGACGGACGCGTGGCGATCGTCTCGGGGCGATCCGTGGCTGAGCTGGAGCGGTTCCTGCCGGACTTCGCGGGCCCCCTGATCGGCACCCATGGGTCCGAGATGCGGGCGGACGGCGAGCATCGCCAACTCGTCGATTTCGACCGGGCCACCGTTTCGCGCCTGATCCGGCTGGCCGATGACTTCGCCGCGCTCCGGCCCGAATTCCTGGTGGAACACAAGCCGTCGGGCGTAGTGCTGCACTACCGCCAGGCCGAGGAGCATGCCGCCCTGGCGATGCGGTTCATGGAAAGCCTCGCGATGGCGGCGGACGGGTTCCGCATCCAGCCCGCCCTGATGGCCTACGAGATCAAGCCCGAGGGGGTCGGCAAGGACGTCGCGCTGGAACGTCTGCTGTCGACCGGTGCCTTCGCCGGCAAGACGCCGGTCTATGCCGGCGATGATCTGACCGACGAGCCGGCGCTGGAACTGGCCCAGGATCGCGGCGGCGTGGCGATCAAGGTGGGACCGGCCGAGACGGTGGCCTGTCATCGGCTGGAACACCCGGCCGATCTGATCAGGTTCCTTGGGGGATGGCTTGGCTGACGGAACCGCCAGATCGGGTCGGTTGATCGTCGTCTCGAACCGCATTCCCAAGGGCGACGTACCGGCAGGTGGTCTCGTCTTCGCAATCCACGAGGCGCTTTCGCGTTCGGGCGGGTTGTGGATCGGGGCGGCGAAACCCGGCACCACGGTCGAGGACAAGCTGACGCAGATCGGCAGCGGCGCCTATGACCGCGCGACCTTTCCCATCACCAAGAAGGAACATCGCGGTCACTACCTGGGCTATTCCAACTCGGTGCTCTGGCCGCTGTTTCACCACCGCACTGACCTCCTCTCGCTCGATAGTCGCGATTTCGACGCCTATGCCGCGGTGAACGCCCGGGTGGCGCGCATCGTCGCGGCCACCGCCGAACCCGAAGACGTGATCTGGATCCAGGACTATCACTTCCTGATGGTCGCGCAGGAGTTGCGCAAGCTGGGGGTCGAGAACCGGATCGGCCTTTTCCTGCACATCCCGTTTCCGAACCTCTCGGACGCGATGGCCATGCCGCAGGTCGGCCAGATCGGCGGCTGGCTGGCCGCCCATGACCTCGTGGGGCTGCAGACCTCGCGTGACGTGACCGCCGCGCAGGACGTGCTGCGCAGCGACCCCAAGGCGCAGATCCTGAACAACGGAAGCTGGATCCGCGAGGGCCGGGTGTTCTCGGTCCGCAGCTTCCCCATCGGGATCGACGCCGAGAACTTCGCCGAGACGGCGGCACGCGCCCCGGTCGTCGATCTTCAGATGGCCGAGGATGCGCCGCTGTTGCTGGGGGTCGACCGGCTCGACTATTCCAAGGGGCTGGTGCACCGGTTCGACGCGTTCGGCATGTACTTGCAGACCCGCGCGCCCCGCGACCCGCGGCCGACCTTCCTGCAGATCGCCCCGGTCAGCCGCGAGGATGTTAGCGCCTATCAGGACATCCGCGAGGATCTGGAGCGTACCGCCGGTTCGACCAACGGCGCCCATGCCGAGCTGGACTGGACGCCGATCCGCTACATTCGCCACCATGTCGACCGCGACGTGATCGCGGGCCTGTATCGGCGGGCCGACGTCGCACTGGTCACGCCGCTGGCCGACGGGATGAACCTGGTGGCCAAGGAATACGTGGCCGCGCAGGACCCCGAGGACCCGGGCGTGCTGATCCTGTCGCATTTCGCAGGCGCCGCCGAGCAGATGGGCGGGGCCGCCCTGATGGTGAACCCGTTCGACACGCGCGCCTTCGCGCAGGCCATCGACCGGGCGATCCACATGCCCCTGGCCGAGCGGCGCGAACGCCATGCCGACCTGCGCGACGGCGTCTTCCGCCAAGACATCCGCTGGTGGACCGAGTCTTTCCTGTCGCGACTGACGCAGGCCCCCCGGACGTTCGAGCGCGGGCTGCGCGAACGCCCCTAGAAACGGGCGAGCGCGAAGGCCGCCGCCCGATCGAGGGATCGGCAGGCCTCGTCCCACCACGGCGCCCAGATTTGCGCCATGTGCAGCAGGCCCGGCGTGACGGCGATGCCGATATCGGCCCCCGCCGCTTGTCCGCGCGCATGCAGGAGCCGCGCATCGTCGAGCAGGACCTCGGGCGTGCCGACCTCGATCCAGGTGGGCGGCAGGCGCGACAGGTCGTCCAGCAGCGGAGAGACCTGCACATCCGCCGGGTCGCGGTCGCCGAAGCACATGCGGGCTAGCCGCCGATCCGCCGCATCGTCGACCATCGGATCGCCGTCCTCCATGCTGCGACGCGTGCCGCTTTGCTCGGTCCGGTCGGTATTGGGCGAGAAGAGCAGGAGCGCCCGGGGCGCACGGCCGTCGCGCGCCATCCGCAGGGCGGTGACGAGGGCCAGGTGCCCGCCGGCGCTGTCGCCCGCCAGGATCGGGGTCGGCCCGTCGGGAATGGCCGACAAGGCATCGTCCAGTTGCGCGGGCCAGGGGTGTTCGGGCGCCAGGCGATAGCGAGGCAGGTGCACGGCAAGGCCATGCGTGTCGGCCAGGTATCGGCCGATCCGCGAATGGGTCGCGGGCGCGCCGAAGACGTAGCCGCCGCCATGGAACCAGACCACCGGCGGCAGGTCGCACGCGGTCCCTTCCGGCCTGAAACGGAGTGATCCGTCGCCCGGCCCCGCCGCGCCCAGCGCCAGGTTGCGGAAACCGCGCCGCATCTCCGCCGGGGTCTCGCCCAGCGTATGCGCCTCGATCCGCTGGACGATGCGGTCGCGATCGACGGGGCCGTTGAACGGCACCTCAGATGTTCATCGACTGGACGGCGCCGCCATCCACGCGCCAGTTCGAGCCGTTCACGAAGCTCGCGCGCGAGGAGCACAGGCAGGCGATCACGAAGGCTACTTCCTCCGGCTGCCCGCGACGCTTCAGGGTCAGATGCGGGCGTTCCTCCTCCAGAAAGGTCTCGACGGCCTCGTCGAAGCTCACGCCCATCTCCTCGGCGCGCTTTTCCATCATGCCGTCGGTCATGTCGGTCTCGATGAAGGCGGGGGCCACGCAGTTTATCAGCACGCCCTGCTGCGCGTAGACCTGGCTCATCCCCTTGGTGAAGCTCAGCACGGCGGATTTCGAGGCGTTGTAGACGACCTCGTCCGGATAGGGCTGGGCCACGTTCTCGGACACGACAAACACCGCCCGGCCCCAGCCGCGCTTGCGCATGCCGGGGATGAACGCCTTCGACATCCGCACGGCGGTCATGAAATCGGTGTTCCAGGCATGCTTCCAGTCGTCCTCGGTGATGTCATCCAGCGGGTCGCCCTTGGCGCCGGTCACGCCGGCGGCATGCACCAATATGTCGCAGTCCCAGCCGGCATCGGCGCAGGCCTGCGCGACCTTGTCGGCCCCGGCCTGATCGCCCAGATCGGCGACCACGGTGACGACCTCGCCGCCCAGCTTGCCGGCGGCGATCTTCAACTCGTCTTCGTCGATATCCGTCAGCACGAGGTTGCAGCCCTCGCCCCGCAGGATCTTCGCCGTCTCGAGCGCCATGTCGCCCGCACCGCCGGAGATGACGGCCGTGCGGCCCTTGATGTCGAGGTCCATCGGAATGCTCCATCGCATTGGTTGCGTCCGAAGACAGCGCGCCCCGACATGGATCGGTTCCCTGACCGTCGGGGGCGGGGGGCGTTCGGAACAAGCACGCCGCCGCGCGGGTTCTGCCGCCAGACCCTGCAAACGACGACGGAGCCACCGACATGGACGACCCCCACATTCCCGCCCAGTCCCAGGACAGCATGCCGGCCCATGAACACAAGATGGACCCGGCCCCCGATTACGAGCCGCGCCATCCCGGCTCGGGCAAGCTGAAGGGCAAGGTGGCCCTCGTCACCGGCGGCGACAGCGGCATCGGCCGGGCCGTGTCGGTCCTGTTCGCCCGCGAGGGGGCGAAGGTCGCCATCGCCTATCTGGAGGAGTCGAAGGACGCCGAGGAGACCAAGCGCCTGGTCGAGGCGGAGGGCGGCGAATGCCTGCTGATCGAGGGCGACCTCGGCGGCAAGGCGCATTGCGAGCAGACGGTGAAACAGGTGGTCGACACGTTCGGGCAGTTGGACGTGCTGATCAACAACGGCGCCCAGCAATGGATCGACGAGGACTTCGCCGAGCTGGACGAGGAAAAGATCGAGCGGATGATCGCGTCGAACATCAAGGCCTACATGTTCACGACGCAGGCCGCGCTGCCGCACCTGAAGGAGGGGGCGGCCATCGTGAACACGTCGTCGGTGAACGCCTTCGCCGGGATGGGGTCGCTGATTACCTACTCCATGACCCGTGGCGCGTCGCTGGCGCTGACCCGGTCGCTTGCGTCGAACCTGGCGGACAGGGGCATCCGGGTGAATGCCGTGGCGCCGGGGCCGATCTGGACACCGTTCATCCCCGGCACGATGCCCGCCGAGAAGGTCGAGGATTTCGGATCCGGCACGCCCATGGGTCGCGCGGGCCAGCCGTGGGAGGTGGCGACCGCCTTTCTGTTCCTCGCCTCGTCGGACGGCAACTACTACACCGGCCAGACGCTGCACCCGAATGGCGGCATGGTGGTCGGCGCCTGAACGGGCGCTAAGTCGCCGGGCAAAGATGAGGGCGCCCCGTCGGGCGCCTTCGTCGCGTGAAGCGGGCCATTCCCATCCCGCAGGAGACCTTTCGCTTGACCGACCGTTCCTGGCCCGCCGCCCCCGTCATCTATCAGATCTATCCCCGCTCCTTCCGGGACAGCACCGGCACCGGCACCGGCGACCTGAACGGAATCATCCAGAAGCTGGACCATCCGGCCAGGCTGAACGCCGACGCGGTCTGGCTTTCGCCGTTCTATCCGTCGCCGATGAAGGATGGCGGCTACGATATCGCCGATCATACGGAGGTGCATCCGGCGCTCGGCACGCTGGACGATTTCGACCGGCTGGTCGCGCGGACGCACGAGCTGGGGATGAAGCTGATCATCGATCAGGTGTTCAACCACACCTCGACCGAATGTCCGTGGTTCCAGCGGGCGATCCAGGGCGATCCGGATTACGACGATTTCTACGTCTGGCACGATCCGAAGCCGGACGGGACGGCGCCCAACAACTGGCTTTCGCAGTTCGGGCCGCCCGCCTGGACGTGGAACCACAAGCGCGAGCAATACTACTACCACAACTTCACCGCCGATCAGCCGAGCCTGAACCTTCGCTGCCCCGGTGTGCAGGCGGAGATGCAGAAGATCATGCGGTTCTGGCGCGATCGCGGCGTCGACGGGTTCCGGATCGACGCGATCACCTCGTTCCTCTTCGACACGTCGATGAAGGACAACCCGCCCGCCTCGCCCGAGGTGCGCGCGAAGGTCGCGGGCGAGAGCTTCGTGCCCTATACCTATCAGGACCATGCTCACGACATCCTGCCCGGCGACGGCCTCGCCTATGTCGAGAAAGTCCGCGACTGGGCCGGGGACGACGCGTTCCTGCTGGGCGAGGTCACGTCGGGCAACCAATCCGTCGAACTCGCCTGCGGCCTGACGGAGCCGGGGCGCCTCGACGCGGCCTACACCACGGATTTTCCGGCCGGGAAGGGAAGCGCCGCCGCCTATGCCGACATCCTGTCGCGGGCGACGCGCCCGGCGCGGCTGGGTTGGTGGTTGTCGTCGCACGATCAGCCGCGCCATGCGGCCAAGGCGGGCGACGGGTCGGACCGCGACGTCCGGTTCCTCGCCTTCGTGCTGGCGACCGCGCCGGGCCCGGTGATCGTGTATCAGGGGGAGGAATTGGGCCTGTCGCAGCCGGACCTGCCGAAATGGGCCGTGACCGATCCACTCGACCTGCTCTACTGGCCCGACGGCCCCGGACGTGAAGGTGCGCGCGTGCCATTGCCCTGGGCCGAAGGCGACGACCGCGGCTTCTCCATCGCGCAGCCTTGGCTGCCGATGGACTGGCCGGCGGGGGTCTCGGTCGCGGTGCAGCAATACGGCGCGGACAGCAACCTGTCCTTCTATCGCGCCGCCTTCGGGTTCCGGCGCGAGATGTTGGGATCCGTGACGTTGAACGACTGGACCCGTACGGACGAGGTGATCGAGCTAACCTATGGCAGGGCCCGCGTGATCCTGAATTTCGGCCAGTCCGAGATCGAAGTGCCCGGCCGGGCCGATTTCGCCTCGGGCCCGATGGGCGAGATGACGATGCCGGGACGCACCGGCGCAATCTGGCTCGCCTAGATCCGCCGCCACCAACGCCAGACGCCCCAGAGGTTCACGCCCAGCAGGACGACGTTCTGCGCCAGCAGATCGGCCTTGCCGTCCGCGACGGACGCACCGATCCACAGGAGCGCGGCGACCGTGAAGAGCACGAACCCCCAGGCGACGAGACGCGCGGGCTCGCCCCAGGCCACCATCAGGGCCGCCGCGATCGTGCAGAGCGCGGCCGCCCAGCGAACCAGGTCCAGCGGGTCCAAGCCTCAGCGCCGGTATTCGGCCGGACGCTCATAGGCCGGCAACGGAGGACGGCCGCGTCGCGCCAGACGGTTGCGCTCATCGTCACCGCCGGAGGTTCGCGTCGAACGGCCCAGCAGGATGCCCACCGCCAGCAGTGCCGCCGCACCCCCAAAGACGAGCGACTTTCGGGCGGTGTCGCCGTCGACGATGATTCCGTGCGCATTCGCCCTGTCGTCATAGGATCCGTGCGCCCTGGTCGGATAGTCCTCGACCGGGCCGTCCAGGTTGTCGGGGCCATCCCCGGCGGGACGATCGGATTTCTGTGCCTCGACGCCCGATTTCTCCAACTGGTGCTCGACCAGATCGGGGAGGAGCATGTTGCCGAAGACCAGCTGCAGGACGGACCGTCCGACCAGCACTTCGCGCGCGTCGGTGTCGATGGCCTGCATCACGCCTTTGGCCGCGACCTCGGGCTGGAAGATCGGCGGGGCGGGCTGCGGCTTGGCATCCATCCGGTTGCGCGCCCAGTCGAATTGCGGCGTGTTGACCGCCGGCAGCTGCACCATCGACAGGGTGATCGGGCGCCCGTCGCGCGCGATTTCGATCCGCAGAGCCTGGGTAAAGCCCTCCACGGCGTGCTTGGCACCGCAATAGGCCGCTTGGTTTGGCACCGAAGTATAGGCCAGGCCCGAGCCGACATTGACGATATTGCCCCGAACCATCACCCGCAGGGCGGTCCGGCAGCCGTTCACCGTCCCATGATAGGTGGTATCCGTGATTCGGCGGAACTCGGCCTCGTCGACCTTCTCGAACGGAGAGAAGCTCGTCAGCATCGCCGAGTTCACCCAGATCTCGGGCACGCCAAAATCGGCGACGATGGCATCCGCCGCGCGGTCGAACGCGGTGCCGTCGCCCACATCCACCGATCGCGTCCAGACCCGGTCGCCGAACTCGCCCTGCAGCGCGTCCAGCCGAGATTGCCCGCGGGCCACGACCGCGACGCGGTATCCACGGTCCAGGAGCGCGTCGACGGTGGCACGTCCGACGCCGGCGGTGCCGCCGGCGACGACGGCGACGGGCTGATGGGTACGGGGCATGGATATCTCCTCTGGCAGGTCGTCCAAGAACGCCCCGACCGGGTGCCAGTTCCGCCCTGCGACAACACGCACCCGGGCCGGAACGCGCATGCCTTCGCACACGTTGAAGGGCATGACCCAACCCATGACAGGAGTGACGCCATGAATGGCTTGAAGGATCTCTATCTCGATCAGCTGCAGGACATCTACTCGGCCTGCAAGCAGTCCCGCGACATCACCATCGAACTGGAGAAGGCGGCGACCGACGCCGAATTGAAGGAGGCCCTTCATGCGGGGCACAAGGGCATCTCGGACGGCATGGACATGCTGCGCGGCCTGATCGAGGGCCATGGCAAGGACCCGGGCGGCGAGCATTGCAAGGGAATGGAAGGCCTCGTCGCCGAGGCCCGCGCCCATGCGCTGGAGGAGGATTTCGGCGACGACGCGACGCGCGACGCGATGATCGTCACCCAGTACCAGCGGATGGCCCACTACGCGATCGCGGGCTACGGTTGCGTGAAGGCCTTCGCGAAACGTCTCGAACTGCCCGACGAGGCCCAGAAGATCGACACGCATCTGAGCCACACCTATGACGGCGACGAACGGATGACCGAGATCGCGACCTCGGGCATCAACGGCGACGCCCGGGCGGCCTGACGGCGCGCGATATCCGCTTCGAACGGGGGGCGCGTCGCGGACGTGCCCCTTTTTGGTATGGGTTTCATTGCCGGTGCGGGCGGCGGTCGGTCAGGGGACGCGCCTTCGCGGTCATTTGCGGGGGTGTCGGGGCCGAGGGTGTCGGATGTGGAGGCGAAGCCGTCGCGCACCGATACCCGTCGAAGATACGCTTAATTCCTGCAGGCCATGATCCCTGGACTGATCGAGCTATGACGCGACGACCATCGAGTCCGATGTTTCGTAAAGTCCAGCGTTCTTTGTCCGATAAATGCAGTTACACTAAGAACGATTTCCGGAATATCCGATATGAAAGCAGCTTCCGATTTGACCGCGGACATTGAGCGACCGATACTTTACTTCGCGCCTGACACCTGTTCGCTGGCATCCCTCATCGCGTGCTACGATGCCGGGATGGAGCCGACGGTGAAAGAGGTTTCCTTTGCGCGCGACGAGCAACTGGGGAAGGCCTACCGCGCAATCAACCCTTCCGCCAAGGTGCCTGCAATCGTGTTCGGCAAGGATATCGTGGTAGAAACGCCTGCGATCCTGATGCTGATTGCGCAGCTTGCGCCGACCGCTGAACTCGTTCCCGTCGCACCTGTGGCGCAGGCGAAAGTTCAAGCGTTCAACAGCTACCTCTGCTCTACGCTTCACGTCGCCCACGCGCATCGAATGCGGGGGTATCGCTGGCTGGATGGCGAGGAACATGAAGAAGCGATGCGACAGAAAGTGCCCGAGGCCGTTGACGTCTGCTACGCCCATATTGAGCACCACCTGATGCAGGGCCCATTTGTATTCGGCGAGAGCTATACGATTGCCGACCCCTATCTCTTCACGATTTCTCGGTGGATGGAGTCCGACGGGTGCGGCCCGGACGATTTCCCGAAGGTGGCCGCCCATCGGAGGCTTATGGGCGAACGGACGTCCGTGGCGCAGGCTCTGGCGATCGAGGCGAAGATGATGGCGGACAACGTTTGATGCTGTCTCACGTTCATATTGGAACCCGCAATCTTTCGAGGGCCATCGCGTTTATGACGCGGTCCTCGCCCCTCTGGGGCTGAGACGCAAATTTGCGGATGACGGGCGTGGTTGGGCGGGCTGGATCGGCCAGCATGATCGTCCACTCTTCCTTGTCGGGACACCCCATAACGAACAGCCCCACAACGCTGGCAACGGTCAGATGACTGCGCTTCTCGCGTCAACACGCAAGGCTGTCGATCTTTGCCATGGAGCGGCGGTCGGGGCCGGAGGCAGGTGCGATGGGCCGCCAGGGCTTAGGCCAGAGTATCATGCGACATACTTCGGCGCCTATTTTCGCGATATGGATGACAACGAGGTCTGCGTCTGCTGCGACGGAGACGAGTAGGTCGGGCCGACCGGCCGCGTTTCGAAGAACTGTCCGACGAACGGTTGTGGGCTTCCAGCGGTTGCGACTCCGAGACTTGAATTCGACCGGTCGTCGGAGAGAGATTGACGCGCCCGCTCGCGGTTGCCATCGCCATTCCCAATGAAAGCCGTGCAGCGCCCGCATTTGCGAACTCCGCCAGCTTGACGTTTTCGACTGTGCTGATCCCGACATTCACCGGGATGGATACGCTGCGACAGACCGTCGTGACGGTCGCGATATCCTTCAGATAGGGGACATCGACGCAATCCGCGCCAGCCGCTTCGAACGCCTGAATGCGCCTGACCGCCTCGTCCAGATCATAGGAGCCGTACATGAAGCCATCTGCACGCGCGACGAGGACGAAGTCCTTGGACAGCGCACTTGCAGTCGCATTGGCCGCACGGACGCGCTCGACCGAGAGGTCGAACGGGTAGGGCTGTGCATCGACAGGCACGACGTCTTCGATCGAGATCCCCGCGAGCCCGACGTCCGCTGACAGTTTGACGGTTTCCTCCACGATATCCGGGGCACCGCCGAACCCGTTTTTCAAAGTCACCCGATACTGGAAGCGATGTTGCCGACACAATCGCCTCGGCGTGGGCAAGTGCTTCGTCCCGTGTGATCGTATGAAGGTCGGACCGCCCCAGTGTGAACGCATGCGCGCCAGAAGACGTGGCGAGGGCCCTTGCACCCATACCGGCGAACAAACGAACCGTTCCGATGTCTCATGCATTTGCCAGAATGAAGGGGTTTCCGCGCGCATGAAGGTCTCGGAAGGATGTCGGCAGGAGGCATGTCCTTGACTTGATTGGCGTGTCGCCAACGATCGATAACACGCCCATGCTGGCATGTATGTGTCAGCAATCTTCGAAAGACTGTCACGTTGGGTATCTGTTAGAGGCAAAAGGCCATGGGTCGTTCGGTTCGGATGTTCGAGATAATCCAGTTGCTTCGTATTCCTGAAAAACCATGCACGGCGCAGGACATCGCAAGGGACCTAAACGCGAACGCGCAGTCCGCGGCGACGCCCAGGGACTGGCCGACGCCCCACCCTTGAGTCGTAACCTGTCTGCTGCAGGTTGGGGGGCAGAAGAACCTAATGCCATCGACCTGTTCGATGTTCGTAAGGCCATTCACGACGAGCAGAAATTAAGAATAACCTATGAAAGAGCGGACAAGACGCAGGGCGAACGCACGATCCTACCCATCGCCATGGCCTACCACTCGGATGCCATCGTCCTCGCGGGATGGTGCGAATTACGAAGCGTCTTTCGACATTTCAGGCCGTATCGCGTTTCATTATGTCGCATGTCGCCTAGAATATTTCTGGGCCACGGACACGCGCGCGTCTCTTCTTAGACCACAAAAAAGGGGCGCGGACCCGTTGATCCACGCCCCGTTTGTCCTGGATCAGGCCGCGTTCAGCGGACGCTGCCGCCCAGATCCTTCTTCTCCGCCTCGGATTTGGCGGCGTCGGCAACGCGGGTGGCGGCGGATTTCGCGGCCCCCTCGGCCTGATCGACGGCCTCCTTACCCGACGGCGCGCCAGACTTGACCTGCTCGATGGCGTCGGAGGCCACGGCCTTGGCCTCATCGGCGGCGGCGCGGGCCACGGACTGAAGCTTGGACGATTCCTCGCGATAGATCCGCTCGGCCTCGGACATGGCACGGTCGCGATAGACACCCAGGTACTCGTCCTCCCGGCGTGTGCGCGGCAGGGCGGCGCCGATCAGCGCACCCACGCCAAAGGCGATCAGGCCGCCTACCAGCGGCTGGCTGCCATAGGCCTCGCGGCCATAGCTCGCGTATTGACGGGCGTGATCCTCGACCCGGCGCTGCGCCTCATAGGCACGTTGGCGGGCGGCAATCACACGGTCACGTGCGGCGTCGGTCATATTTTCTGTTCCTTCCTTCAATCGATCGAGCATGGACTTGTCCGAACCGGACGACCCGTCGCTGTCCGAACCCAGCGATGCGGCCGTGCCGGCCACGCGGGCGCGGGCTGAGGCCAGTCCATCGCGGGCCGATTGCGCGGCGCCACGGACGCGGTCCTGCACGCGGTCGCGAAGACCGGGCTCCTCCCAGTCGCCTTCGGCCCGTGCCAGGCGGTCATCGAAGCCGGTCATCGGATCCCTGTCCGGGTTGAAGCCGGGCGCGCTCGCATAGACCCGGTCGTCATAGGCGACGCGCGGAGGGTCGCGGTCTTCGGGCCGGCCGTAATGGTCGCGGAACGCATCTATGCCATGCGTGGCCGACCACCGGTCATAGGTCTGCCCTGTCTTGCGGCCCGGCCCGGCGATGAGCCAGGCGAGACCGACCCCGGTTACCACCAGCGCCAGCGGGTTCTGCTTGACCTGCCGGGTCGCGTTGTCGGCGATGGCACCGCCATGGTCGCGAAAGAGGCCGGTCGCCGTATTCACCAGCGCCTCGGGCGAGAACTTGGCCTGCAACTCCTCCAGCGAGCGGGCAAGCTCGCCGCGTTCGGCCTCGATCTCGCGTTCGATCTGATCGGGTGTCTTGTCGGTCATCAGATCGACTCCTTCACGACGGTCGCATCCCGCTGCACATTCTTGGCCGTGCGGCTGGGGGCCAGGCTGGAAAGCTTGAGGTCCTTCGTGCCCTTGGAGACCATCGCGAACGCGATGATGGCAAGCGCGCCACCGACGATCAGCGCCGCCCACCCGGCATCGAGGCCGAGCTCGGCGATGGCGGCCACCAAGGCCGCGGCCAGCACGTTCAGCGCCACCAGGGCGACGATCAGCGCGCCGGCAAGCAGACCGATGGCGACGCCGGCACGGCTGACGTTTTCGGACACCTCGGCACGGGCCAGGTCGACTTCCTTGCGGACCAGGTTCGAGACGTGGGACAGAACCTCGCCGATCAGACCGGTCGTGCCCTTGTTATGGGTTTCTTCGTTCATGGCGGTTACCTTCCGATCGGGCGGTCATGGGGGGTGTGCGCGACGCCGGGCGTCGGCGCATCGAAACGCCGATCGTCATAGGTGCGGCTGTCGTAGCCCCGGTCGGCATAGGTCGAGGCGGCAGGACCGTGGTCGCGCTCGGATGCCTTCATCAGCCGCGCCGCGGCGAAGCCCAGAAGTGCCGCACCGCCGAGGAACATCGCGGGGTTGCGGCGCGCGAATGCCGTGATGTCGTCGCTGAGCGAGCCGAAATCCTTGTCGCGGATGACGTCGGCGGCATAGGTCAGGTTCGAGGCGAGGTAATCCGCCGCCTGGGCCTGATAGCTGTCCTCGCCGAACTCGTTGCCGGCATTGCGGATCTGGTCCGCCGTCCGTTCGATGTTCGACGTGGCGTAGTCCTTGGCCTCCTCGACCTTGGAATCCGCCACCGACTTGGCCTGACCCGCCAGCTTGGAGGCTTCGGTTTTGGCCTTGTCCTTCAGTTCGCTGGCACGACCCTCGGCCGCGACCTTGGTTTCCTTGGCCATCTCGCCGGCCGATTTGTCGTCGGACCCGGCGCCCTGCGACGGCGTCGTGGCGGTCGTCGCCGACGACGGCGTGCTGCCGGCGCCGGTCGAGGCGCGCGCGGCGGGCGACGTGGTCGAGGCTTCGGTCACGGTCTTGAAGGAATTGGGTTCGGGGGTTGTCTTCTTGTCGGCCATGATAGGCTCCTTCGGGTTGTTCGGTTCAGGCGATCAGACTGATGACGGCCAAGGCGACGACGACGACGCCGATGATGTAAAAAATGCTGTTCATTCCGACCTCTCCGGGTTCTGGCGGCGCATGCGGTGCCGTCCGGTGTTACAGGTGCCCAACGCGGCCCCGGGCGTTCTGTTCCGCCGCCTGACGCGGCGGGTTCGGCCGTATCCACGGGAGAAAAGGCGCGCGCATGCACATGCCCCGGGGGCAACCCCTCCGGGGTGCGGGGGTTCCGGACGCTTCCGGCTCCGTGGGCGGGGCGGCGGGGCCGCCGGTCAGTCGCGGTCGGGGTTCCGACGTGCCGGTTTCGCGGGCTTCGACGGCTTGTCCGCGGCGCGCTGGCGGTTCTTCTTGCTCGACGGCTTTCCGGCCGGCGGCTTCGGCCCGCGGGGCTTGGGGGCGGCGGGCTTGCGCCAGGGCTTCGTGGCCCCGTCCCGCGCCTCGGCCTTGTCCGTCTTCGGCCGGGGCTTGGCGCCGGGTTTGTGTTTGGCAAGTCCCGGCCCCGAGGCGGGCGGGCCATCGGCGCGTCGCACGGCCGTATTCCCGCCCAGCGACATGTCCGGTCCCAGCGCCTTGATGAAACGGGGCTCGGCCGTGGCACGGATCTCCACCAGGGTTTCGTCGGCCTGGATGCGGATCGCGCCGATCTCCTCACGCGTCAGGCCCGCGGCCTTGCACAGCATCGGCAGCACGCGGCGCGGTTCGACATCGCGGTCACGACCACCTTGCAGCGCGAACCAGACGCTGGGTCCGAAGGCGGCCCGTGGGGCGGGTTTCGCATCCGGCTCGGACAGGTCCTCGGGGGCGGAATGGCGGTCGCCATGGAGGCGCAGATAGGCATCGGCGATCTGCTCGGGGGTAAAGCGCGCCAGCAGGGCATCCACCGTCTCGCGCCGCGTGTCCGGCACGGGCTCGGCCCAGGCGGGGTCGTCCAGCATGCGCTGCCGGTCGCGTTCGATCACCGCGTCGGCGCCGGGCGCCGGGTTCCATTCGGCGCGCAGCTTGGCCCAGCCCAGCAGGCGGTGGGCCTTCTTCATCGCCGAGGGCGGCACGATCAATGCGCTGATCCCCTTGCGCCCGGCCCGGCCCGTCCGTCCCGACCGGTGCAGCAGCGTCTCATGGCTGCCGGGCAGTTCGGCATGAACCACCAGGTCCAGGTTCGGCAGGTCGATCCCGCGCGCGGCCACGTCGGTCGCCACGCAGACCCGCGCGCGCCCGTCGCGCATCGCCTGCAGCGCGTGCGTACGCTCCGCCTGCGACAGTTCGCCCGACAGGGCCACGACCGAAAATCCCCGGTTCGACAGCCGCGTCGTCAGGCGGTTCACCATCGCACGGGTATTGCAGAAGACGATGGCGTTCGGCGCCTCGTGAAAGCGCAGGACGTTGATGATGGCATTCTCGGCGTCCCGCGCCGAGACCGTCAGCGCATGATAGGCGATGTCGGCATGCTGGCTGGCGCCCGTCGTGGTGGCCACTCGTTCGGCATTCGTCTGATAGCTTTCGGCTAGCCGGGCGATCGCCGCCGGGACCGTGGCCGAGAAGAGCAGGGTCTGCCGCGCGGTCGGGGCCTCGCCCAGAATGAACTCCAGATCCTCGCGGAAGCCGAGGTCCAGCATCTCGTCGGCCTCGTCCAGGACGATGGCGCGGATCGCCGTCAGGTCGACGGATCCGCGGGTGATGTGATCGCGCAGCCGTCCGGGCGTCGCCACGACGACATGCGCACCGCGATCCAGCGCGCGGCGTTCGTCGCGCATGTCCATCCCGCCCACGCAGGAGGCGACCGTCGCCCCGGCCCCGTCATAGAGCCATGTCAGCTCCCGGCGGACCTGCATCGCCAATTCCCGCGTCGGCGCGATGACCAGGGCCAGCGGGGCGCCGGCCGGGCCGAACGTCTCCGCCTCGCCCAGCAGGGTCGGCGCGATGGCCAGGCCGAAGCCCAGCGTCTTGCCCGACCCGGTCTGCGCCGAGACCAGGAGGTCGCGCCCAGCCAGTTCGGGGGCGAGCACGGCCTGCTGCACCGGGGTCAACGTGTCGTATCCGCGCGCGTCGAGCGCCTCTGCCAGAGCCTTCTTCACCGCGTCATCATCCTGTCGATAGGGCAAGGGCCGCCCGCTACAGCCTTCGTGTGCGTTTGTATAGGGCGGCGTTTGCATGGGCCGCGTTCGGGGCGGCTTTGCGCGGGGCGCCCGAGGCGCTAGGGTCGCGCAGGCGCAACCAGGACCGTCGATGCCCGATCAAGATCCGCTCGCCCCGCGCCGCCTTCGGTCCCTGGGCAACTACGACTGGCCGACGATGCCGCGGGACGAGGCCGTCCAGCGCGTCTGGGCGGACCTGCGCGCGGTGTTCGACCGCGCCGAGCCCGACGCCCCCCTGATCGAGCCCGAACGCCTGGGTCACCTGGGCCCCGACCGGCTGGACGAGGTGGCGCGCCCGCCCGCCTGCCAGCCGATCCTCGACGACATGACGCACAGCTACGCCGAATGGCTGGCCCGGCCGTCGCAGGCGGCGCGCGTGCAGGTCGCGATCATGCCGCCCGGTGGCGACCCGGATGTCGTGGAAAGCTGGGCCGCGGCACATGGGCTGGAACTGCGCCACCCGCCGGCGCGACACCTGCTGATCGAGCGGCCGGGCCCGGATGCGCCCGATCTTTCGGGATCCGGCGTGCTGGTCCTTCCACGGCTGGAGGCGTGGTTCCTGCGCGACGCGGCGGGGCTGGATACGGTCCGCGCGCTTGTCGACGCCATCGTGGCCTCCGACCGGCGGATCCTGATCGGCTGCGGCTCCTGGGCCTGGGCGTATCTGACGAAGGCGGTGGATGCGGCCCTGCTGCTGCCGTCGGCCTATACGTTCCAGGCCTTCGACGGGGCACGGCTGCAGGCCTGGCTTTGCCTTCTGTCGCGGGACGCCCGATCGGGCAGCCGTCGCTTCCGCCTGGCCGATACCGGCGCCGACGTATTCGAGGACCCCGAGGAGCGGCGGACGCGCGATTGGTTCAACCGCCTGGCCGCACGGTCGCTGGGCATCCCCTGGATCGCCTGGGCCATGTGGCGCGCCGCGCTGAGCGATCTGCGCCCCGACGAGGACGGATCCGAGGTGCCTGCCGGTCTGGGCGACGACGATACCTACTGGATCGCCCATGCTGACGACTTCGCCCTGCCGCCGTCGAACCGGCAAAGCGCGCTTCTGTCGCTGCACGCGCTGCTGATCCACGGCGCGTTGCCCGCGCCGCTGCTGCACCGGGTTCTGCCCCTTCCGGATACCGACGCCGTGATCCCCGCGCTGATCGAGACGGGGCATGTGCTGCGCGACAGCCATGTCCGCCCCGACGTCACCATGCTGCGCGTCAACCCGGTCGCCTATCCGGCCATCCGTTCGGCGCTCGGCAATGCCGGTTTTCCCAGGGACAGGCTCTGAAACATGGACCAGGACACCCCCGCCGCCCGACTGATCAACGACATCCAGGACATCAGCTTCCTGAAACTGGCGCTGATCGTCCTTGGGACCTGGCTGATCATCTTCGTGGTGCGAAAATCGTTCCCGTATATTGCCGAACGCGGGCCCAGCCGGGCGCGCCTGTATGTCCTGGGGGCGGTTCCGCTGATCCGGTTGGTGCTGCTGGTCGGGGCGGTCCTGTGGATCATCCCGATCGTCTTCAACATCACCTTCCAGAATTTTCTGGTCATCGCCGGCGCGGCAAGCGTGGCGATCGGTTTCGCGTTCAAGGACTATGTCAGCAGCCTGATCGCCGGAACCGTCGCCATCTTCGAGAAGCCTTATCGTCCCGGTGACTGGATCGAGATCGGCGGCGACTACGGCGAGGTGCAATCCGTCGGCATGCGCGCCATCCGCCTGCGGACGCCGTCGGACGATATCGTTACCGTGCCGCATATCAGGCTCTGGGATCAGAACGTCTCGAACGGCAATGACGGCACCCGGACACTGATGTGCGTGACCGATTTCTTTCTGGCACCGGACCATGATGCCGAGGCGGTGCGCGCGGCCTTGCGGAACATCGCCCTGACCAGCGCCTATCTCGACTACGACCGTCCGGTGCTCGTCATGCTGTCCGAGACCCCCTGGGGGACGCACTACAAGCTCAAGGCGTATCCGTTCGACATGCGCGACCAGTTCGCCTTCGTCAGCGATCTGACCGTGCGCGGTAAGGGCGCGATCCGCGGGGCGGGCGGACGGCAGGTCACGGCGCCTGCGGCGATGGCGGACACCTGAGCCGGCGGCGATTCTTGTGTTACGATATCTCCCAGTATGGACCATTCTGTAACATCTCGTTGCCGGAGTGTCGAATCCGCGCTATATATCGAGGTATCGCCGCCAGATCGGAGTGCGCAGATGTATGCCCAGATGATCAAATCCGAGGCCACGAAGGACGACCCCGAGAAGCTCTCCGCCTTTCAGGCCCGCATCGACGCGGGCGAGAAGATCGAGCCGAAGGATTGGATGCCCGAGGGCTATCGCAAGACCCTGATCCGCCAGATCGGCCAGCACGCCCATTCCGAGATCGTGGGCCAGCTGCCCGAGGGCAATTGGATCACCCGCGCGCCGACGCTGGAGCGTAAGGCGATCCTGCTGGCCAAGGTGCAGGATGAGGCGGGCCATGGTCTCTACCTCTATTGCGCGGCCGAGACGCTGGGCGTCACCCGCGACGAGATGACGGAAATGTTGCTGGACGGGCGGATGAAGTACTCGTCGATCTTCAACTATCCGACCCTGACCTGGGCCGACATGGGCGCGGTCGGCTGGCTGGTCGACGGGGCCGCGATCATGAACCAGGTGCCGCTGCAGCGAACCAGTTTCGGCCCCTATGCTCGCGCGATGGTCCGCATCTGCAAGGAGGAGTCGTTCCACCAGCGGCAGGGCTTCGACATCATGATGAAGATGGCGAACGGGACGGAGGCGCAGCGCCGCATGGCGCAGGATGCGCTGAACCGGTTCTGGTATCCCAGCCTGATGATGTTCGGCCCCTCCGACCGCGACAGCAAGCATTCCGAGCAGTCGATGGCCTGGAAGATCAAGATGAACACCAATGACGAACTGCGTCAGAAGTTCGTCGACCAGACCGTGCCGCAGGCCGAGTATCTGGGCCTGACCGTGCCCGACCCGGGCCTCGCCTGGAACGAGGCGAAGGGCCGCTATGACTTCACCGAGCCGGACTGGGCGGAGTTCATGGACGTGATCGCCGGCAACGGCCCGTGCAACGCCGACCGGCTGGCCCAACGCAACGCGGCGTGGGACGACGGCGCCTGGGTCCGCGAGGGGCTGATGGCCCACGCCCGGAGGCGGCAGGCGGCACCGGTGGCGGCGGAATGAACATCGCGGAGCTGAACGTCGGCTATGCCCGCTATCCGCTGGACGATCCGCGGATGGCCGGGTTCATGGACAACCTCGACCGGATCAACGCGCTGGCCGAACGATCCCCGGGCTTCGTCTGGCGGATGCAGTCCGACGGCGGCAACGCCACCGACATCGCGGTGCCGGGCGATGCCGACATGATCTCGAACCTCTCGGTGTGGACCGATGTGCCAAGCCTGGGGGGCTATGTCTTCAATACCGTCCACGCGAGGTTCTATGAAAAGCGCCCTGCCTGGTTCGGTGCGATGACGAAGCCGCATTTCGTCATGTGGCATGTCGCCGACGGGCATATCCCCACCCTGGAAGAGGCGATGGACCGGCTCGCCCATCTGCGCGCGCATGGCTCCACCGACCATGCCTTCGGCTGGGACGCGGTGGACATGACGAAGTTCCGCCCCTGCCTCACCCCCGAGGAGGCCCCGGCATGAGCAATCACGCCGCCCAGCCCTATCCAGGCACCGAGACGCCCGACGGCACCCCCCGCCGCGAATGGCCGCTGTGGGAGGTGTTCATCCGCGGCCAGCACGGGATGAGCCACCGGCATGTCGGCTCCCTCCACGCGCCGGACGCGGAAAAGGCGATGCTGAATGCGCGCGACGTTTACACCCGCCGGCACGAGGGCGTCAGCATCTGGGTCGTGCCCTCGGCCCAGATCACCGCGTCGAACCCGTCCAACAAGGGCCCTCTGTTCGAGGCGGCGGACAGCAAGCCCTATCGCCACCCGACCTTCTTCGACATCCCCAAGGACGTGGGGGCGATGTGAGCGACCTGTTCACGTTCCTTCTGCGGATGGGCGACAACACCTTGGTGCTGGGTCACCGCCTGTCGGAATGGTGCGGTCTCGGCCCCGCGCTGGAGGAGGACATCGCGCTGGCCAACACCGCGCTCGACCTGATCGGCCAGACGCAGATGTGGCTCGGCCTGGCGGCGGAGGTCGAGGAGCAGGGGCGCGATGCCGACGATCTGGCGATGCTGCGCGACGTGTGGGATTTCCGAAACCTGCTGCTGGTGGAGCGACCGAACGGCGATTTCGGGCTGACGATGATGCGGTCCTTCCTGTTCGACCACTGGCATCACGCCATGCTGTCGCGCCTGACCGCCTCGTCCGACGAACGCGTCGCGGCGATCGCCGCCAAGGCGGTGAAGGAGGTCAGCTATCATGCCGAACGCTCCGCCGAGATGGTCATCGGGCTGGGCGACGGCACGGAGGAGAGCCACCGCCGGATGCGGGCCGCGCTCGACACGCTCTGGCCCTATACCGGCGAGATGTTCGTCAATGACGATGTCGATGAACGGCTGGCCCGGGCCGGCATCGCGCCCTTGCCCACCGATCTGCGCGGCGGTTGGGAGGAGACGGTCCGCGATATCCTCGCCCGCGCGACGCTGACCGTGCCGGAGGAGGGTTTCGCCCATGCCGGCGGGCGCAGCGGCGCGCGGCATTCCGAACATCTGGGTCACATGCTGACGCAGATGCAGTGGCTGCAACGCGCCTATCCGGGGGCCACGTGGTAAGGCCCGCGCCCGCCCCCGTGCCCGGCAGCGCCGCCGACCGGCCGCGCACGCCCCGCCCCACCCCCACCACGGAAGCGGACATCTGGACGTTGCTGGCCACCATTCCCGACCCGGAGATCCCCGTGATCTCGATCACCGATCTGGGCATCGTGCGGTCGGTCGACCTGCGGGGGGCGACTTGTCGCGTGGCGATCACGCCGACCTATTCCGGCTGTCCCGCCACGTCGGTCATCGCGCTTTCGGTCGAGATGGCGCTGTCGGATGCGGGCCTGACCCCGATGATCGAGACGCGGATCGACCCGCCCTGGACCACCGACTGGCTGACCGACGCGGCGCGCGACAAGCTGCGCCGCTACGGCATCGCGCCGCCCTCGCCAGGCGGTGGGCCGGACGCCTGCCCGCAATGCGGCAGCGCCCGCGTCACCCGCGTCAGCCAGTTCGGATCGACCCCGTGCAAGGCGCATTGGCGCTGCGACGACTGCCTGGAACCCTTCGACTACTTTAAGTGCCACTGATGAAGTTCGCCCCCCTGACCGTCGCCGACATCGCCAGGACGACCCGCGACGCCGTGGTCGTCACCTTTGCCGACGCGCCCGGTTTCGACCATGTGCAGGGGCAGCACTTGACCTTCCGCCGCGACTTCGAGGGGACGGAGATCCGGCGCTCCTATTCGATTTGCTCCGCCCCGGGCGAGCCTTTGCAGGTCGGCATCAAGCGGGTCGAGGGGGGCGCGTTTTCCACCTGGGCCAATACCGAATTGGCACCGGGCGACACGCTCGACGCGATGCCACCGATGGGCCGGTTCCATGCCGACATCCTGCCGGATGCCGCACGGCATTACCTGCTGGTGGCCGCCGGGTCGGGCATCACGCCGATCCTGTCCATCGCCAAGACGGTGCTGGATCGGGAGCCGCTATCGAAGGTCACGCTGATCTACGCCAACCGCGCCGTCAGCTCGATCATGTTCCAGACCGAGCTGGACGACCTGAAATCGCGCCACCTGACCCGGTTGGCCATCGTTCACATCCTCAAGCAGGACGCGCAGGACATCCCGCTCTTCACCGGGCGGATCGACGCGGCCAAGCTGGACGACCTGTTCCGGCAATGGGTGCCGGTCGACACGGTCGACCTGGCCTTCATCTGCGGCCCCGAGGGGCTGATGCGCACCGTGTCCGACAGCTTGGGCCGGCACGGCCTGCCGAAGGACGCGATCCATGTGGAGCTCTTCGCGGCCGCCCAGGCCGGGCGCCTGCCGCAATCGGCGCGGCCCAGGGCGGACGACAAGCCGACCGAGGCGCTGGTGCGGATCGACGGCGGGTCGCACAGCTTCACCATGAACCGCGACCAGTCCCTGCTGGAGGCCGCGCGCGAGAACGCCATCGACGCGCCCTATGCCTGCAAGGCGGGGGTCTGCAGCACCTGCATGTGCCGCGTGGTCGAGGGGGAGGTGGAGATGGTGCAGAACCACGCGCTGGAGGATTACGAGGTCGAGCGCGGCTATGTCCTGGCCTGTCAGTCCTACCCGGTGACCGACCGCGTCGTTATCGAATACGACGTCGGTCACTGACGCGCCGTTCATCGAAGCGCGCCGATCCCCCCCGTGGCGATGGTCGCGACCGTCCCGGCATAGGCCACCCGCGCCGCGCGATCCGCGCCCGGGTTCCACATGTAGAACCAGTTGAGCATGCCGAAGACGGACATCGTCGCCTCGCGCAGGGCACGGCCCGTCAGGCCCGGCGCCTCGGCGGCCAGCACGCGGGACAGGGCGGTGACCATCTCGCGCTGATGCCTTTTCAAGGTCTCGGCGCGCGCGGGGTCGAGCAGGATCAACCCCTCGGACTGGATGCGGTGTTCGTCGTCCATCCCGTCATAGGCCAGCAGCGTCGCCGTCAGCATCGGGAGCAGCGCGTCCTCGGCCACGATCACGTCGCGCAGCGCGGACAGGTACCCGTCCAGCACCTCGAACAGCAGCGCGTCCTTGCCATCCCAGTAGTGGTAGAGCGTCCCCTTCGATACGCCCGCCTCGGCCGCGACCTGCGCCATGCTGGCGCCGGCCACGCCCTGTCGCGCGAAGACCCGCGCGGCGCCCTTCAGGATTGCCATGCGTTTGGCGCCGTGATCGCGCGCGACGCTACGGCCCACGGTTATCGACGACGCGTCGGGCCTTGCCCTGGCTGCGCTCCACTCCGCCGGCCTCGGCCATCACGATTTCGGCGGACACGCCAATCATCTCCTTGATCGCCTGCGCCAATGTCTGGCGGCAGTCATCGCCATCCGCGCCGGGCAGGCATTCGACATGCACGCGCATCGCGTCCATCTGCCCCGCGCGGACCAGCTCGATCTGGAAATATGGGGCCAGCCCCTTCACCGCCAGAACCCGTTCCTCGACCTGGGTGGGGAAGACATTGACGCCGCGCAGGATGATCATGTCGTCGCTGCGCCCGGTGACCTTGGCCATGCGCCGCATCGTCCGCGCCGTGCCGGGCATCAGCGTCGTCAGGTCGCGCGTGCGATAGCGGATGACCGGCATTCCCTGCTTGGTCAGGGTGGTGAAGACAAGCTCCCCCTCCTGTCCGTCGGGCAGCACCGCGCCGGTTTCGGGGTCGATGATCTCGGGCAGGAAGTGATCCTCCCAGATATGCAGCCCGTCCTTGGTGTCGACGCATTCCTGCGCGACGCCGGGCCCCATCACCTCCGACAGGCCGTAGATGTCGACCGCATGCATGTCGAACGCCGCCTCGATCTGGGCGCGCATGGCAGGGGTCCAGGGCTCGGCGCCGAAGATGCCCACTTCCAGCGGACAGGCGCGGGGGTCGAGGCCCTGACGCGCGTATTCCTCCAGGATGTTGAGCATGTAGCTCGGCGTCACCATGATCGCCTTGGGCTGGAAATCCTCGATCAACTGGACCTGCCGCGCGGTCTGCCCGCCCGACATCGGGATCACCGTCGCGCCCAGCTTCTCGATCCCGTAGTGTGCGCCCAGCCCCCCGGTGAACAGACCGTAGCCATAGGCGTTGTGGACGATGTCGCCGCGCCGCACGCCCGCCGCACGCAGGCAGCGCGCGACCAGATCGCCCCACGTCTCGATGTCGTGCGCTGTATAGCCCACCACCGTCGGCTTGCCCGTCGTCCCCGACGAGGCATGGATGCGCGCGATCTGCTCGCGCGGAACGGCGAACATGTCGAACGGGTAGGACCGGCGGAGGTCGTCCTTAACCGTGAACGGAAAGCGCGCCAGGTCGGCCAGCGTCGCCAGGTCGTCGGGCCCAACATTCGCCGCGTCGAACTTCGCGCGGTAGAGCGGCACGTTCGCATAGGCCGCCCGCAGCGTCGCGCGCAGGCGGTCGAGTTGCAGCGCCTCGATCTCGGCCCTCGGCGCGATCTCGATCGGGGCCAGCGTGTCGCGGCCCGGCGTCAGGTCCTTCATGCTCCCTCCTCGAACAGATGTCCCTCGATGGCGCGGCTCATGCCCCGGAACTGCGCGACCACCGCGCCGTCGGCCCGTATCACCGCCACGTCGTAGATCCCGCTCCGCCCGGCCAGGGTCACCTCCCGCGCCTCGGCCCGCAGGATGTCGCCCGCCTGCCCCGGGGCGACGAAGCTGACATTGGCGTGCTGCGCCACCGTCGCTTGGTTGCGGGAGTTGCAGGCGAAGGCGAAGGCGCTGTCGGCCAGGCTGAAGATCACCCCGCCATGGCAAGTGCCGTGGCCGTTGCAATGGTGCGCCGCCACCTCCAGCTCCATCACGGCGTGGCCTTCGCCGACCTCGATCAGGCGCAGACCCATCCATTGCGACGCGGCATCGCCCGCCCACATCGCGTCGGCGGCGCGGCGTGCGCGCTCCCTCCCGGTCATCTCGGCCATGCGGATCCTCCCGCCCGGAAGGCTTGCACAAACCCGACCGGACGGTCAAGAATACGGAGAACAGGGAGGACGATCATGCTGCATGTCCCAAGCTTCGTCGCCGGCCGCTGGGTCGACCCCGATGCCGACGCTCGCCCGATCGAAGATGCCGTGACCGGCCAGGTCTTCGCCCGCGCCGGCGCCGCCCTCGATGCGGCCGAGATGCTGGACCATGCCCGCGATGTCGGTGGCCCGGCCCTGCGTGCCATGACGTTTCATGACCGCGCGCGCATGCTCAAGGCGCTGGCGCTGCATCTGCGCGACCACCGCCCCGCACTCTACGAACTCAGCTATCACACCGGCGCCACGCTCGCCGATCACCGGATCGACGTCGATGGCGGGATCGGAACGATGCTGGTCATCGCCTCCAAGGGGCGGCGGGAAATGCCCGACGCGCAGGTCTATGTCGATGGCGCGGTCGAGCAGCTCTCCCGCGATGGCACCTTCCTCGGCCGCCACGTCTGCACGCCGCTGCATGGCGTGGCCGTCCATATCAACGCCTTCAACTTCCCCGTCTGGGGCATGCTGGAAAAGCTCGCCCCGACGCTGCTGGCCGGCATGCCCGCCATCGTAAAACCCGCCACCGCCACCTGCTACGTGACCGAGACCTGCGTCCGGATCATGCTGGACAGCGGCCTTTTGCCGGACG
The DNA here is from genome assembly GCF_023015695.1 of Jannaschia sp. S6380. Taxonomy (NCBI): domain Bacteria; kingdom Pseudomonadati; phylum Pseudomonadota; class Alphaproteobacteria; order Rhodobacterales; family Roseobacteraceae; genus Jannaschia; species Jannaschia sp. S6380. The sequence goes on along the minus strand of NZ_JALKAS010000001.1, from coordinate 2,409,653 downwards.
GGGCACTGCAACTGGTGGCGGGCGGCCTTGGCGACATGCTGGACCGGCTGGGCGCGCAGGACGCGGTCGCCTTCACCGGTTCGGCCGCCACCGCGCTGAAGCTGCGCGCCAACCCCAATCTGATGCGCCATTCGGTGCGCTTCACCGCCGAACAGGACAGCCTGAACGCCTCGATCCTCGGCACCGACGCGACCGAGGGCAGCGCCGAATTCGACCTCTTCGTGGCCGAGGCGCATCGCGAGATGACCGCCAAGGCCGGCCAGAAATGCACCGCCACCCGTCGCCTGATCGTGCCCGAGGCGATGCTGGATCCGGTCGCCCGCGCATTGTCCGAAAGGCTGGCGGCAACCACGATCGGCGACCCGCGCGACAAGGCCACGGGGATGGGCGCATTGGTCTCGAACGCACAGAAGCGTGACGTTCTGGACAAGGTCGCGACCCTCTCGCGCGAGGCCACGCGCGTCTGGGGCGACCCGGAGGTGCGCTTCGGCGAGGGTGCCTTCCTGCAGCCGATCCTGATGCGCTGCGACGACCCGGACGCGGCGGCCCGCCTGCACGACACCGAGGCGTTCGGCCCCGTCTCCACCCTCATGCCGTGCCGCGACATGGAACATGCCGCCGAACTCGCGAACCGGGGCGAGGGCTCGCTCGTCGCGTCGGTCTTCACCCGCAACGGCGCCTTGGCGCGACGGCTCACGCTGGCCAGCGCGGCGTTCCATGGGCGGCTCTACTTCAACAACCGCGACTCGGCAGCCGAGGCGACGGGCCATGGCGCACCCATGCCGCACATGGTTCATGGCGGCCCGGGCCGCGCCGGCGGCGGGGAGGAGCTGGGCGGAATCCGCGGCGTCCTGCATTACATGCAGCGCACCGCCATCCAGGGCAGCCCCGACATCCTGGCCGCCATCACCGGGCGCCATACAAAGGGCGCGACGGTGGCGCCGTCGAAGACCCATCCGTTTCGCGACACGTTCGACGATCTGACGGTCGGCCAGTCGCTGACCACCGAGGCGCGCGAGATCACGCTGGCCGATATCGAGCATTTCGCCGACTTCACCGGCGACACGTTCTACGCCCACATGGATCAGGACGCCGCCGCCCGGAATCCGTTCTTCCCCGGCCGGGTGGCGCATGGCTACCTGATCCTCAGCTTCGCCGCCGGCCTCTTCGTTTCGCCCGAGGAGGGTCCGGTGCTGGCGAACACCGGCCTCGACGCGCTGCGGTTCCTCGCCCCCGTCTCGCCCGGCGACGCGATCCGCGTGCGGCTGACGGTCAAGCACAAGACGCCGCGCACCGACGAATACGGCGAGATCCGGTGGGACGTGCGCGTGACGAACCAGCACGACGAGGCGGTGGCCGAATACGATTTGCTGACCATGGTGGCGCGCGGATAGACAGGCGCCATGCAGGCGGCGATCGATATCCTCACCGACGGCCGGCCCCCGCGCGTCTGGTCGATGCTGGTCACGATTTTCGGCGACCTGGCACTTGCGGAGGGGGCGCGCCTGTCCGGCCCGCAACTCGCCGCGCTGACCGAGCCGATGGGCATCCGGCCCGAGGCGCTGCGCACCGCCCTGCACCGCCTGCGCAAGGAGGGCTGGATCGCGTCGCGCCGCGATGGGCGGACGACGTCGCACGGGTTGACGCCCTGGGGCCGCGAGCAGAGCCGCGCGGCCGCCCCCCGCATCTATTCCGACCGCGCGCCCGAGACGTTGTTTCTTATCGTGACCGAACCGGGCAGTCCGCTGCCGGGGGCGGCTTTCGCCATCACCGCGAACGTCGCGCTTTCGGCGGACCCGGCGCCCGACGCGCTTGCGCTGTCACGGCCGCCGCCATGGATGCGCGGGCGGGTCTGCCCGGAGGTGCCGCTGTCTGCCGCGACGGACGTCGCGCGACGGTTCGCGGCGGTGGCGGAGCTGCCTCGCCCGACCGATCCGTTGCAGATGGCGATCCTGCGGGTGCTGATCGTGCATGCCTGGCGCCGCATCGTGTTGCGTGTTCCTGACCTGCCGGATCGGGCCTTCCCCGACGGCTGGCGCGGGGCCGAGGGACGCCGCCTGATGCGCGTGCTGCTGGATGGCCTGCCGAAGCCGCCGGTCGAGACGCTTCCGCCGGTGGGCGGGGGCCGCGACGATCCGCGGCCCCCGGAAACGGCGCTCCCGCCTCAGAACGGCGAGTCGGGATAGTAGTAGTCGGCGGCGTTATCCGGCGTGATCAGGACCGATCCTATGGTGAACGTGCCCGAGACCGGCGCGGTCGAGGTCAGGCCCACCGCCGTCATCTCGATGGCGGTCGCGATCATCGCGGGCGGATAGGTGACGTTGGCCGGGATCATCGGATCGCCGTCGCGGGTGCGGGCGATCATCTCCTTCATGCCGGCACCGCCAAGGACGAACTTGATGTCGTCGCGGCCCGCCGCCTCGATCGCGGCGAGGACGCCGATGGCCATGTCGTCATCCGATGCCCAGACCGCGTCCAGCTGCGGGTGCTTCGACAGGAAGTCCTGCATCACGGTAAAGCTGTCGTCGCGGTTCCAGTTGCCGTGCTCCATGTCGACGACCTCGATGCCCGACCCTTCGATGGCGGCCTCGAAGCCCGCGACGCGTTCGTTGTCGATGGTGGTCGGGATGCCGCGCAGCGCGACGATCTTGCCGCCGTCAGGCATCGCCGAGGCCATGTATTCGCCCGAGACGCGGCCGAAGCCCGGATTGTCGCCGGCAACGTACAGGTCCTCGATCCCCTCCTGCGCCAGCCCCCGGTCGACGACCGTGACCCAAGCTCCGCTGTCGGCCACGGCCTTGACCGGGCCGGTCAGCGGCTCGGATTCGAAGGGCAGTACGACGAGCGCGTCGATGTTGCGTGTGGCCAGCATGTCCTCGATATCGTTGACCTGTTTGGACGGGTCCGAGGCGGTGGCCAGCACGAAATCCAGTTCGGGATAGACGTCTTCCAGCCGGTTCACCGCTTCCTGCGCGTGGAAGTTCATGCCGCCGGCCCAGCCATGCGTGGCCGCCGGGATCGACACGCCGATCACCTTGGTTTCCTGCGCCAAGGCGGGCAGGGCGAGGCTGGCGGCGAGGGCCGCGATCGCGAGATGTTTCATTGTCGTTCCTCCCTTTGATGTTCTCCGAAGGTCACCCTTCGGCCTTGCGTTCCCGCTGCAGGATCACGGCGAGAATGATGATGACCCCCTGGATCGCCCCGTTGAGATAGGGGCTGACCCCGTCGGTCAGGTTCAGGATGTTGTCGATCAGCGACAGGATCAGCACGCCGATCACCGTGCCCCAGACGCGTCCGAACCCGCCCTTGAGCATGGTGCCGCCGATGATGACGGCGGCGATGGCCTCCAGCTCCCACAACACGCCGGTGCTCGACGAGGCGCTGCCCAGGCGCGGTACGTACATGATCGTCGCGATCCCGACGAGCAGGCCCAGAAACACGTAGGTCAGCATGCGCACCCGGTTCACGTTGACCGAGGAATAGCGCGCCACCTGATCGTTGCAGCCGACCGCGGCGGCATGACGCCCGAAGGCGGCGCGGCGCATCACCACCTCGCCCGCGATGGCGACCAGGGCAAACACGATGATCGGAAAGCTGATGCCCAGGATTCCGTCGTAATAGATGGGCCGGATCACCGAACGCATCCCGAAGTCGAGCGACAGCGTGCCGCCATCGGCCAGCCAGGTCACGAGGCTGCGGTAGATGCCCATCGTGCCAAGCGTGACGATGAAGGCCTCGATCCGCATCGTCGTGATCAGGAACCCGTTCAACGCCCCCGCGAGGATGCCGACGACCAGTGCCGTGGCCATGCCCACCAGCACCAGCGGAACGCCCGGCCCGAGCGTCGGCAAAAGCCCGTTCATGACCATGATCATCAGCCCCGCGATGAAGGCCGCCATGGATCCCACCGACAGGTCCAGCCCGCCCGCGGTGATCACGAAGGTCATGCCGACCGCGATGATGCCGATGAAGGCGGAACGGGACAGGACGTTGGTGATGTTGCCCGCGCTCAGGAAATTGGCGTTCAGCCAGGCGCCCACCGCGACCAGCACCACGAGCGCCAGGATCGGGCCCAGCACCTTGAGGTCGGGCCGGAAGCCGCGAGGTGCCTTCGTCTCGATTGCGGTCATGCCGCCCCCTTCAGCCCGTCCAGGCCCATGGCGAGGCGGACGATCCGATCCTCGGTAATATCCTTGCCCGACAACTCCCCCGCGACCCGGCCCTGCCGCATCACCAGGACGCGGTCCGACAGGCCGATCACCTCCTGCATCTCGGAGGAGACGACGATGACCGGCTTGCCGCGCGCGACCAGCGCATGGACGAACTCGTAGATCTGCTGCTTGGTGCCGATGTCGATGCCGCGCGTCGGCTCGTCGATGATGACGATCTCGGGCTCGGCCAGCATGGTCTTGGCCAGCAGCAGCTTCTGCTGGTTGCCGCCCGACAGGTTGCCCACGTCGACGGCGCGGTGCGGGGCGCGGATGTCGAATTCGGCGATGGCACGGGTCAGCGCGGCCTCCTCGGCGCTCTCGTCGATCAGGAGGCGGGTGAAATCCCGCAGGCTCTGCAGGGTCAGGTTCTCGCGCATGCCCTTGGTCAGCAGCAGACCGCGTTCCTTCCGATCCTCGGTCAGGTAGGCGATGCCCGCGTCAAGCGCGGCACGGGGGCCGTCGAACCGCATGTTGCGCCCGTCCATCCGCACGGTGCCGGTGGCGCGGCGCAGGCCGACCAGCCCCTCCATCGCCTCGGTCCGGCCCGATCCGATGAGGCCGGCGATCCCCAGGATCTCGCCCCGGTGCAGGTCGAAATCGACCCGATCGGCATGGTTCGGCACGCTCAGGTCGCGCACCGAAAGGACGACTTCCCGCCCCACGGGCGCCCCCCGCGCGGGATAGAGCGAGGAGACGTCGCGCCCGACCATCGCCGTCGCCATCTCGTCCTCGCTCATCCCGGCGGTCGCGGCCTGCGCCACCACGGCTCCGTCGCGCAGCACCGTCACCCGGTCCGAGATGCGCTTGACCTCGTCGAGCTTGTGCGAGGTGAACAGGATGGCCACCCCCTCGCCGCGCAGACGGTCGACCTGCGCAAAGAGCGCCCTGGCCTCGCGTTCGGTCAGGACGGCGGTTGGCTCGTCCATGATCAGGACCCGCGCGTCCCGCGACAGGGCCTTGGCGATCTCGACCATCTGCTTGTCGGGGTTCGAGATGTCGCGCACCGTCGCCCGCGGGTCGACGTCGCAGTCCAGCCGGTCCAGCAGCGCCCGCGCCCGTGCCCGCATGGCCCGCTTGTCCAGGAACGGCCCGCGTCGCAGCTCGTGACCCAGAAAGATGTTCTGCTCCACCGTCAGCTGCGCGGCCAGGTTGAACTCCTGATGGATCAGCACGACGCCCCGCGCCTCGGCCTCCTGCGACGAGGCCAGGGACACGGGCGCATCATCCAGCAGGACCGTGCCCGCGCTCGGCGCCAGATAACCCGACATGATCTTCATCGTGGTCGACTTGCCGGCGCCGTTCTCGCCGATCAGGGCGTGCACCTCGCCGGGGTCAAGATCCAGCGTGATGCCATGCAGCACCTGCACCGCGCCGAAGCTGCGGTCGATCTCACGCAGCGACAATTTCACAATTCGACCCAGGCGGCGTTGCGCTTCGACGACCGGACGCAGGCGTCGATGAATCGCATGCCCCGCAGCCCGTCCGCGACCGTGGGCAACAGATGGTCGGGAACATGGCCGTCCCGATGCGCCACGATCAGGTCGGCGGCCTGGGAATAAATGTTGGCGAAGCCTTCCAGATAGCCCTCGGGATGGCCCGGCGGAATGCGGCTGCCGGTCTCCTCGGTGAAGCCCGCGCCGCCGCGCGTCAGCAGGCGCTTGGGCTGCCCGTGCGGGGTGAACCACAGGTGGTTCGGATCCTCCTGGGCCCACTCCAGCCCACCGCTCTCCCCATAGACCCGCAGGCGCAGCGCGTTCTCGTTTCCCGGCGCGACCTGGCTCGACCACAGCATTCCGCGCGCGCCGCCTTCGTACCGCAGCAGGACATGCACGTTGTCGTCCAGCCGCCGTCCGTCGACAAAGGTCTGCAGATCGGCGCCCAGGCTCTCGACCCGCAGCCCGGTGACGAACTCGGCCAGATTGAACGCATGCGTGCCGATGTCGCCCACGCAGCCGCCCGCGCCCGACCGTTCGGGGTCCGTGCGCCATTCGGCCTGTTTCAGACCCTCGGACTCGGCCGCCTCGGTCAGCCAGTCCTGCGGGTATTCGACCTGCACGACGCGGATCCGGCCGATCTCGCCATCGGCCACCATTCGCCGGGCCTGCCGGACCATCGGATAGCCGGTGTAGTTATGCGTTAGTACGAACAGGGCGTCGGAACTCTCTGCGGCGCGGACCATCTTCTTCGCGTCCGAAAGGGTCGAGGTCAGCGGCTTATCGCAGATCACGTGGATGCCGCGCTTCAGGAACTCACGCGCGGCGGCGAAGTGGACGTGATTGGGCGTGACGATACTGACGGCCTCGATCCCGTCCTTCAGCCGCGCCTCGCGCCTGGCCATCTCGGCGAAGTCGGCGTAGCTCCGCTTGGGATCGATGCCCAGCTCCTCGCCGGAGGCTTTCGCGCGCTCCGGCGTGGAGGAGAAGGCGCCGGCCACCAGCTCATAGCGGTCGTCCATCCGCGCGGCGATGCGGTGCACGCCGCCAATGAACGCCCCCTGGCCCCCGCCGACCATGCCCAGGCGGATACGGCTCATCGGTCCAACCCCAGCATCGCCCGGTTTGCCGCGTCATCCGCCCCGCCATCGGCGAAATCGTCGAAGGCCCTCTCCGTCACCCGGATGATGTGATCACGCACGAAGGCCGCCCCCTCGCGCGCGCCGTCCTCGGGGTGCTTGAGGGCGCATTCCCATTCCACGACGGCCCAGCCATCGAAATCGTTGGCCGCCATCTTCGAGAAGACCGCCCCGAAATCGACCTGCCCGTCGCCCAGGCTGCGGAACCGACCGGCCCGGTCGACCCAGGACTGATAGCCGCCATAGACGCCCTGCCGCCCGGTCGGATTGAACTCCGCGTCCTTGACGTGGAACATCCCGATCCGGTCGCGGTAGATGTCGATATTGTCGAGATAATCGAGGCATTGCAGCACGTAATGGCTCGGGTCGTAGAGCATCATCGCGCGCGCGTGCCCCCCGACCCGGTCCAGGAACATCTCGAAGGTCACGCCGTCATGCAGGTCCTCGCCGGGGTGGATCTCGTAGCAGACGTTCACGCCGCAATCCTCGGCGTGGTCCAGGATCGGGCGCCAGCGGGCCGCCAGCTCGTCGAAGGCCGCCTCGATCAGGCCGGCGGGGCGCTGCGGCCAGGGATAGACATAGGGCCAGGCCAGCGCGCCCGAGAACGTCGCATGCGCCCCGATCCCGAGGTTCTTCGACGCCGTCAGCGCCAGCTTCACCTGGTCGACGGCCCATTCCTGACGCGCCTTCGGGTCGCCATGGACCGACGGGTCGGCGAACCCGTCGAAGGCGGTGTCATAGGCAGGATGCACGGCGACCAGCTGCCCCTGCAGATGGGTCGAAAGTTCCGTCACCTCGACGCCGTTCTCGCGTGCCTGGCCGGCCCATTCGTCGCAATAATCCTTGCTCTCGGCGGCGCGTTTCAGGTCGATCAGCCGTGCGTCCCAGCTGGGCACCTGAACGCCCAGATATCCGCAATCGGCGGCCCATCTCGTGATCGCGTCCCAGGAATCGAACGGTGCGGCGTCGCCGGCGAACTGTGCCAGGAAAAGCGCCGGTCCCTTGATCGTCCTCATGGCAAATCCTCCCCCAAGGGCGGCACCGTCCTCCCCGACTCGCCGCGCTTGATGTAATCGTTTACATGGGTCGGTCCGTCTGGCAACCCTTCGATGGAGGGAGGCCGCCGGGATGCAACGCAAGACCAGGATCGCGGATGTCGCCAAGGCGGCCGGCGTTTCGACCGCCACGGTCAGCCGCGCGCTGACCCTGCCCGAACGCGTCGGGCCCGAGACGCGCGCCCGCGTGCTGGCGGCGGTCGCGGCCACGGGCTACCGCGCCAATGCCGCCGCGCGCGACCTCAGGTCCCGCCGGGCGCGCGCGATTACGCTCTTGGCGCCGAACCTCGCCAACACCTTCTTCAACCGCATCATCGCGGCCGTGCAGGAGGTGGCGGGCGAGGCCGGTCTGATCGTCCAGGTCTCCGATTCCCGGGTCGAGGCGGCGCGGCTGGGTCCGATCGGCGCCGACGGGCGGACCGACGGCATCCTGCTTCTGGATGGCGGGCTCGACCCCGCGATGGTCGCGGGCTGGACGGTGCCGGTGGTCATGGTCTGCGAATGGATGGACGATGTCGCCATGCCCTGCTTCGGCACCGACAACGCGGCCGGGATCGGGCTTGCGGTCGATCACCTGGCGGCGCTCGGCCACCGCCGGGTGGCCTTTCTGGGCGGGCCATGCGGCAACGTCCTCAGCCATGCGCGTCGCCACGGCTTCGACGCGGCCATGGCGCGGCACGGGCTGCTGGTTCGCCCGGGCGACCGCCTCGATGGCGACTTCACGATGGCAAGCGGCGCGCGCGCGGCGCATGACTGGGCCGCCGTGCCCGGCCGGACCGGGGCCGTCATCTGCGCATCGGACGAATCCGCGTTGGGCTTCATCAGCGAATGCGACAGGATGGGCATCGCCTGCCCCGGCGACGTCAGCGTGGTGGGTTTCGACGATATCGAGTTCTCGGACCGCTTCATCCCGCCGCTGACCACGGTCCACCAGCCGCGCGCCGCGCTGGGCCGGCGCGCGGCCGAGACGCTGGTCGCGGCGCTGGTCTCCGGCACGCGGCCGCCGGACGGGCGGCGCATGCTGCCGTCGCGCCTGATCGTACGCGGATCGACCGCCCCGATCTAGAACGCGATCTGCGTCTTCATCGCGCGGGACCGGTCGCCGGCCAAGTCGAACGCCTCCACCGCCTTCGCCAGCGGAAGGCTATGGGTGATGAAAGGCGCGACGTCGATCAGGCCCTTTCGCATCAGCGACACACCGGTCGCGAATTCCGGATGGAAGCGGAAGCTGCCCTTCAGCGACAGCTCCTTCGCCGTCAGGGTCTGCATCGGGATCGTCATGTCCCCGCCGAGGCCGAGCTGCATCACCGTTCCGCCCGGCCGCATCGCCATGATCCCCGCCGACAGGGCCGGCGCTGCGCCGGAGCATTCGTACAGAAGATCGAACGTTCCCTTTCCCGCCTCGTAGATCGCGAGCCCCTGCGCGTCGTCGGCCATGTTGACCGTCACGTCCGCCCCGGCCCGCCGCGCCATGCCCAACGTGAAGTCCGACAAGTCCGTGGTCACGATAAGGTCCGCCCCCGCGCGCCGCGCGCACAGGATCGACAGGATGCCGATCGGTCCGCAGCCGGTGACCAGCACGGCCTTTCCGACCATTCCCCCCGCCAGCCGCGTCGCGTGCAGGCAGACGGCCAGCGGCTCGGCCATCGCCGCTTCGCCCGGGGTCAGATCGCCGGCCGGCACGCATTGCGACGCGTCCGCCACCAAGGTCTCGCGGAAAGCGCCCTGGATATGCGGAAACGGCATGGCCGATCCGTAGAAGCGCATGTTCAGGCACTGGTTCGGCATCCCCTCCAGGCAGTAACGGCAGGCGCCGCAGGGACGCGACGGCGACACCGCAACCAGATCACCGACCGATAGCCCGTCGACCCCCTCGCCCAGCTCGGCGACGTGGCCCGACACCTCATGGCCCAGCACCATCGGTTCGCGCAGGCGGATCGTACCGAACCCCCCGTGATTGTAGTAATGCAGGTCCGACCCGCAGATCCCGCCTGCCGCCATCCGCACCTTGACCTGACCGGGGCCGGGCGCGCCCTCGGGCGTGTCGTCGATGCGCAGGTCGCGGGCGGCGTGGATCACGATGGATTTCATGGAAACGCCTCGCTAGGGAAGGGGACCCCCAGCCTTGCAGCGGAGCCGCGCCATGTCCACGACCCTGTTCGACCTCACCGGGAGGCGCGCGCTGATCACAGGCTCGTCGCAGGGGATCGGCCTGGCGCTGGCCCGCGGGCTCGCGGCGGCGGGCGCGGGGGTCGTCCTGAACGGGCGCAATGCCGCCAACCTGGCCGCCGCAGCCGACACGCTGCGGGGCGAGGGCGCGACGGTCGAGACGCTGCCCTTCGATGCCACCGACCACGACGCCGTGCGCGAGGCCGTCGACGGGTTCGAGGCCGGGACCGGCCCCATCGACATCCTGATCAACAACGCCGGCATGCAGCACCGCACCCCGCTGGAGGACTTTCCCGCCGACGCGTTCGAGCGCCTGCTTCAGACCAACATCGCCACCGTCTTCCACGTGGGCCAGGCCGTCGCGCGCCACATGATCGGGCGGGGGCGGGGCAAGATCGTCAACATCTGTTCCGTGCAGACGGCGCTGGCCCGGCCCGGCATCGCGCCCTACACCGCGACCAAGGGTGCCGTCGCGAACCTGACCAAGGGCATGGCCACCGACTGGGCCAAGTACGGTCTGCAATGCAACGGCCTCGCCCCCGGCTACTTCGACACGCCGCTGAACAAGGCGTTGGTCGAGGATCCGAAATTCACCGAATGGCTGTCCATCCGCACCCCTGCCGGTCGCTGGGGCCGGGTGGAGGAACTGGTCGGCGCCTGCATCTTCCTGTCGTCGGAGGCGTCCAGCTTCGTCAACGGCACCATCGTCTATGTGGACGGGGGCATCACCGCGTCGCTCTGACGCGCAACCGCGTCGGGGCGTCCGGCGTTCATCGGAATGAAGGCGCCCGACTTGATCTACTATCCCGATGACCGCCCCGGCATCAGCCGCCGCAGGGCCGGGCGCGGCTGGTCGTATCGCGCGCCCGACGGCACCACCATCGACGATGCGGCCGAACGCGCGCGGATCGAGGCGCTGGCCGTGCCCCCGGCCTATGCCGATGTCTGGATCAGTCCACGCAAGCGCGGCCACCTGCAGGCCACCGGCTACGACGACCGGACCCGAAAGCAGTACCGCTACCATGCCGACTGGTCGGAATGGCGCGCGACCCGCAAGTTCGCCGAGCTGCCCGCCTTCGGCGAGGCGCTGCCGTCCCTGCGCCGCCGGATCGCCCGTTCGCTGTCCGGCGAGGCGGGCGAGAAGGACTTCGCCATCGCCGCCGTCCTGCGTCTGATCGACCGCACCTCGATCCGGATCGGGTCCGAGGACTACTACGCCGTGAACGGGACCGAGGGGGCGACCACGCTCAAGAACCGCAACCTCAAGCTGTCGGACGGCAAGGTCCGCCTCGACTGGACGGCGAAGGGCGGCAAGCGCGTGCGCCGGCAGCTTTCGGACCGCACGCTGATGCGCGCGCTGCACGATCTGGCCGACCTGCCCGGCGCGCCGATCTTCGAATGGCAGGATGGCGACCGGATGCATGCGGTCCATGCCGACCATGTCAACGACTGGCTGCGTGAGGCGACCGACCTGGAGGCCGCGACCGCCAAGACCTTCCGCACCTGGAACGGCTCGGTCGCCGCGCTCGAGGCGGCGCTGAGGGCGGGCGAGGGCGTGACCATCAAGGCCATGTCCGAGGCCGCGGCCGACGTGCTGCACAACACGCCGACCATCGCGCGGAACAGCTATGTCCATCCCGACGTGATCGCCCTGTCGGAGACGTGGCGCGAGATCGACCCGCCCGACCGCCCCGACGGATTGCGCCGGGGCGAACGCGCGCTGTTGTCGCTGTTAGGTTAGATAGGGCAGGTCGCCCGCAAACCCGATCCGGTTCAGCACCCAGTAGGCCGCGATCAGCGCGATGATCAGCGAGCCGGGGATGGCGATCGCGCGGCGGTACCACGGCTTCGATCCGAACGGCAGGCCCAGCAGCAGGAACGCGACGGCGATGACCGTCAGCTGCCCGATCTCCACCCCGATGTTGAACGAGATCAGCGAGGCGATGAAATGCTGCCCCAGGCCGAATTCCGACAGCACGCTGGCGAAGCCAAGCCCGTGCAGCAGGCCGAAGCCGAACACGACCGCGATCCGGGTCCACCCGATCTCTTGCTTGCCGCCCGCCCAGATGTTCTCGACCGCGACCCACACGATGCTGAGCGCGATCAGCGCCTCGACGATCCACATCGTCGGCTGAACGATGCCCATCGTCGCCAGGGCCAGCGTGACCGTATGCGCGACCGTGAAGGCCGAGATCTGCCAGATCAGCGGACGAAACGCCAAGGAATAGAAGAACAGCCCCAGCACGAACAGGATGTGGTCGAGACCCTTGGGAATGATGTGGTCGAAGCCCGACACGACATAGCGCATGACGGCCTCGCCCAGCGTCATCTCGGCCACGCCGATGCGCGGCATCGGTTCGGTCAATGCGCCGTTCGTCAAGTAGGCGTCGTAGCCTTCGCCGTCCGATACCTGCCGCACGATCAGGCCGCCCAGCTCCGAATCCCAGCCGAAGATCACCGGCTCGTCCCCCTCCGGCAGCTCCGCCGTCAGGGTCAGCGTGCTGTCGCGCCGGATCTCCGGGTCGCCGACGGGGGGGATTTCCATCTCGGCCAGTTCGGGCACCAGGTCCATGTCGCCCACGCGCAGCGTGATGCGTTCAGCGATGCCCGGCCACGCCTCCATCAGCGCGGCGCCCATCTCGTCGGGCGAGAGCGCGCGGAGCGCGTCGTTCCGGTCCGAAAGGGGGGACTCGTCCGTGTCCGCGACCTCCGACAGGTTCACGCCCGCGACGATCGGCTCCATCGCCGTGGTCAGGGTGATCGTCACCCGGTTGCCGTCGATGGTGACGTCGGCGACCGAGGGCTGCACCTCATGTGCCGAAGCCGTGATCGCGAAGACAATTGACAGCAGCGCGCCGAGGCCCACCCTGATCGCCAGCCGAAGGAGTGTCATGTTGTCCGTCCCGTTTAGATCCCTGCTTGCGGCAATGTGCATCATCGCCGCGCCGCTTCAAGCGCATGAATTCTGGATCGAGGCCGAGGACTACACCGTCGCACCCGGAGCCGAGGTGGTGGCCCGCTTCCGCAACGGCCAGGAACTCGTGGGCTCCGCGCTCAGCTACATTCCCGGCCGCGCCGAACGGTTCGACATGATCGCGGGTGGCGACATGACGAAGGTGCCCGCCCGGATCGGCGACAACCCCGCCTTCCGCGTCGCCGACCTGCCCGAGGGGCTGCTGACCATTCTCCATGTCACGACGGATCAGTTCGTCACCTATTCGGAATGGGCAAAATGGGTGAAGTTCACCGAGCACAAGGACTTCGCCTTCACCCAGCAGGCACATCTCGACCGCGGCCTGCCGCAGGAGGAGTTCCGCGAACGCTATCGCCGCCATGCCAAGGCGCTGGTGGCGGTGGGCGACGGCGCCGGGTCGGATGCCGCGCGCGGTCTGCTGGTGGAATTTGTCGCCGGTGCGAACCCCTATACCGACGACCTGTCTGACGGCCTGCCGGTGCAGATCCTGTTCGATGGCGCCCCCCGCCCCGGCGCCCAGATCGAGATGTTCGAGAAGGACGCGACGGGCGAGGTGGCTGTGACCCTACACAAGGCGGACGCCGATGGCCGCGCCGTCCTGCCGGTTCGTCCGGGGCGGGAATACCTGCTGGATCACGTCGTCATCCTGCCGCTGGAGCCCGAGGAAGCGCGCGATCCGGTCTGGCAGACGCATTGGGCCGCGTTGACCTTTGCCGTGCCCGAGGGGTAATCCGGGCCTCGGACGCCCCGCGCGCCGGACCCCGGAAAGAGGATGCCCATGGACAAGTTCGAGACCATCACCGGCGTGGCCGCGCCGCTGCCGCTGATCAATGTCGACACCGACATGATCATTCCCAAGCAGTTCCTGAAGACCATCAAGCGCTCCGGCCTCGGCGTGAACCTCTTCGACGAGATGCGCTATGGCGACGATGGCGAGGAACTGCCCGATTTCGTGCTGAACAAGCCCGCCTACCGGAATGCGCAGATCCTGGTGGCCGGAGAGAACTTCGGCTGCGGCTCGTCGCGCGAACACGCGCCCTGGGCCTTGCTGGATTTCGGCATCCGTGCCGTGATCGCGCCAAGCTATGCCGACATTTTCTACAACAACTGCTTCAAGAACGGCATCCTGCCCATCGTCCTGCCGCAGCATCAGGTCGACGCGCTGATGGACGACGCGCGCAACGGCGAGAACGCGCGCATCACCGTTGACCTCGAGAGCCAGACAGTCACCGCCACCGATGGCACCGCCTATCCGTTCGAGGTCGACAGCTTCAAGAAGCATTGCCTCCTCAACGGGTTGGACGATATCGGCCTGACGCTGGAGAAATCGGCCGCCATCGAGAGTTTCGAGACGAAGGCCGCGCAGGAGCGTCCCTGGGTCTGAGGTCAAGGACTTTAACGTCAATCTGTAAGCCTATGATTTAACTTGTGAATTGTATCGTATCTTAACGATTTGCGACTTTCCGGGCACACAGTTTCGCCCATGGCTTTCCGTTCCGGGACAGGCGGTTGCGAGGCAAAGTTAAACGGGGCACCTTGGTGGCAAGAATGAGGCAGGCGCCCCAACGCGGGCATCAACAGGTACACAGGTCCCACGAAGAATGGGTCCGCGACCGGCAAGGAATGGCAGGCAGTGATTTCGCAGCTCCCCGGTGCGTGCATCCGCGCGTTTCTCGTGGTCGTGATGGTTCTGACACCGTCGCTGCTGCTGCCCGGGACGAATCCGCAATTCACTGACGCCGTCGTCCTCATCGCGCTGTTCGCGGCGCTGTTCGTGATCGTCGAATACGGCTCCACCTATCCCGGCCTGGTCGAGTTCCGCGGCGCGCCACCCTTCAACCGCGTGCGCTTCGCCGTCCTGTTCGGCACGCTCACGCTGATCGCCGTCGCCATGAGCGGCAAGGAAACCGGTTCGCTCCTGTCGCGGCTCCTCATGGCGATCGGCCTGCTGCTGGGCAATTCGACCGATTTCCCGTTCAGCCCGGTGCGCCTGATCCTGTGGCTGATGCCCGAGGGCACGACCCTGATCCAGGCGCAATCGGTGCGTGCCGCGGCGGGCCTGGCCTACCTGGTCAGCCTGGTCGGCCTGACGGTTTTCGCCATCCTGATCCGCCTGCGCGGATGGCCCTCCCCCACGGGCAGCTTCAACGTCTGGATCAATCTGCCGACCTTCGACCCGACCGCGGGGGCGGACGTGGTCAAGCGGCTGAACCGCGACGGCGCCGTTAACATCCTGTTAGGGCTTGCCCTGCCATATCTGACGCCGCCGCTCGCCCTGTTCGTGGCGCGGAACTATGACCTGTCGATGCTGAACAGCGACCTGATGCTGGTCTGGGTGATGACGCTATGGGCCTTCTTTCCCGCCTCGCTGTTTCTGCGCGGCATCGCGATGCGTCGGCTGGCGCTGATGATCTCGCAGAAGCGCCGCCGCTTCAGCGCCGTCCAGGGCGTGGCCGAACCGGCATTCCTGCCGGCCTGACGGCCCTCCTTCTGGCCCTGCCCGCCGGGGCGGAGACGGTGCGCATCGCAACCTACGACACCGGGTTGGGCCGCAAGGGCCCCGGCGTGATGATGCGGGATCTGCGCAAGGGCCGCGACCCGCAGGCGGAGGCCGCGCTCGCCGTGATCGCCGCCGCGCGGGCCGATATAATCCTGCTTCAGGACATCGACTGGGACCACGGGGGGCTGGGCCTGGCCGTACTGGTCGAACGGCTGGCCGATCTGGGCGCCGACTATCGGCACAGCCTCGCGCTTCGCCCCAACAGCGGCACGCCGTCGGGCCATGACCTCGACGGTGACGGGACGACGCATGAGGCGCGCGATGCGATGGGCTATGGCTGGTTCACCGGCGACAGCGGCTTGGCGCTGCTGTCGCGCCTGCCACTCGGGTCCGCCACCGATCTGAGCAGCACGCTCTGGTCCGACCGGTCGGAGGCGGCGAAGCTTCTGCCACCCGGCGCGCGCGACCTCGTCCCGCTGGCCACCACGGCGCAATGGACCGTCCCGATCGAGATCGGGGGGCGCGAGGCGACGTTGATCACCATGGCCGCGGGCACGCCCGTCTTCGACGGCCCCGAAGATCGCAACGGCCTGCGCAACCGCGACGAACTGGCGCTCGTGTCCGAACTGGCCGCCGATGCCGATCTGCCGATCGTCCTGGGCCGCGCCAATCTCGACCCCGACCGCGGCCAGGGGATCCGGCCCGCCATCACGGGGCTGCTGACGCATCCCAAGCTGCAGGATCCGGTGCCGACGGCGCGGGATGGCCGAACTGAGACGGCGTTCTGGGATGATCCCGGCGCCATGCGTGTCGACTATGTCCTGCCGCCCGCCGCGGCGAAGGTGGTGGGGGCCGGCGTGCTGGGCGATGCGGGCGACGACGCGCTCGCCGGGGCCGTGGCGGAAGCCGGGACCGGACGGCTGGTCTGGGTCGATATCCGCCTTCCTTGACGGCAACCGGGCCACGGACTACCCCGGCTGCGCATTTCCCACCGAAAGGTCCCGTCATGGCGAACCCCTCCCTTCTGATCCTGCCGGGCGACGGCATCGGCCCCGAGGTCATGGCCGAGGTGCGCCGCGTGATCGATTGGTTCGGCGCCAATCGCGACCTGACCTTCGACGTGTCCGAGGATCTGGTCGGGGGCGCGGCCTATGACGCGCATGGCACGCCGCTGCACGACGACACGATGGCCCGCGCGCAGGCGGTCGATGCGGTGCTGCTGGGTGCGGTCGGCGGTCCGAAATATGACGACCTCGATTTCAGCGTGAAGCCCGAGCGCGGCCTGTTGCGCCTGCGCAAGGAGATGGACCTGTTCGCCAACCTGCGCCCGGCGCAATGCTTCGACGCGCTGGCGGATTTCTCGTCGCTCAAGCGAGACGTGGTGGCCGGGCTCGACATCATGATCGTCCGCGAACTGACCAGCGGCGTCTATTTCGGAGAGCCGCGCGGCATCCACAAGGAAGGCAACGAGCGTGTCGGCATCAACACGCAACGCTACACCGAAAGCGAGATTGCCCGCGCCGCCCGCGCCGCGTTCGAGTTGGCCCGAAAGCGGTCGGGCAAGCTCTGCTCGATGGAGAAGGCCAATGTCATGGAATCCGGCATCCTGTGGCGCGACGTCGTGACCGAGATCCATAAGGCCGAGTACGAGGACATCGAACTCAGCCACATGTATGCCGACAACGGCGCGATGCAGCTGGTGCGTGCGCCCAAGCAGTTCGACGTGATCCTGACCGACAACCTGTTCGGCGACATCCTGTCCGATTGTGCCGCGATGCTGACCGGCAGCCTCGGCATGCTGCCTTCCGCCTCGCTGGGCCTGCCGATGGCGAACGGCCGGCCGAAGGCCCTCTACGAACCGGTCCACGGCTCGGCCCCCGACATCGCGGGGCAGGGCAAGGCGAACCCGATCGCCTGCATCCTGAGCTTCGCGATGGCGCTGCGCTACTCCTTCGGCGAGGGGGCGCAGGCCGATATGCTGGAAGGCGCGGTGCAGACGGTTCTGGCGGACGGTGCGCGCACGGCCGATCTGATGGGCCCCGACGGCGGCACCCCGATCACCACGACGCAGATGGGCGACGCCATCCTCGCCGCGCTCGACGCCGCCTGACGGTTGCGACACCCGGTCCCCGTTCGTCCGGGGGCCCGAACGGAACGGAAGATCCATGTCCGACAAGGCCTCGCCCCTCTCGGGGATCCTGCTGGCGCTTGCCGCCTTCGGGCTGTTCGCGACCCATGACGTCGCGGTCAAGCTGCTGGGCGGACATTACGCCGTGTTCCAGATCGTGTTCTTCGGCGTTCTGCTGACCTTCCCGCTGGTGATTCTCATGCTGCTGCGCGACGAGGAGGTGGGCACGCTGTTCCCTCGCCATCCCTGGTGGACGGCCCTGCGGACGGGCTCGGCCGTGGCGACGGGCTTCTGCGCGTTCTACAGCTTCTCGGTCCTGCCGCTGGCACAGGTTTACGCGATCCTCTTCGCCGCGCCGCTGATCATCACCGTCCTGTCGATCCCGATCCTTGGCGAGACGGTCCGCATCCATCGCTGGGCGGCGGTCATCGTCGGCCTGATCGGGGTCGTCGTCGTGCTGCGCCCGGCGAATGTCACGCTTGAACTGGGCCACGTGGCGGCGCTGATGGCGGCCTTCGGCGGGGCGCTGTCATCGGTGATCGTGCGCAAGATCGGCCGCGAGGAGCGGGCCGCCGTCCTGATGCTCTACCCGATGGTGGCCAACTTCGCGATCATGGGGGTGTTGATGCCCTTCGTGTATCGGCCGATGCCGTTGGGCGACCTCGGCCTCTGGGCGATGATGGCGGGGCTGGCATTCCTGGCCGGCCTGGCCCTGATCCAGGCCTATCGTCGCGCCGATGCGGTGCTGGTGGCGCCGATGCAGTACAGCCAGATCGTCTGGGCCGCGCTCTACGGCTGGCTGTTCTTCGACGAGACGATCGACCGGGGCACCGCCATCGGCGCGGCCATCGTGATCGCCAGTGGTCTCTACATCGTCTTCCGCGAGGGGCGCGGCGGGTCGCGGAACGCGCCCGTCCTGCGCACCCGATCGCGGGCCGAGACGGGGACTTCGCCGCGCATCTCGCCCCTGCTCAGCCTGAAGGAGCGCATGGTGCCGCAGCACCGCGATTAGGGTTTTGTTGATCCTTCGCCGCTAGTCCTGCGTGCAAGCGAAGGAAAACCACCATGGCCGAACGCGTCGACTGGCGTCAGGATCCGATCGTCGTGATCGAAAAGCGGTTGTCGCCGGTCCTGCCGACGATGCTGCTCGCGCTTTTGACCCGCGATGCGAACGGGGCTGCCGTCGGCGACACGACCCATGCCGCCGTCGAAGTGATCCGCACGGTGCAGGCCCGGCTTCTCGATCCGCATGACGTCACGCTCGACCCCGCCGCCGCATGTGCGCTGAAGGATCTGGCCACGCAGTTGGAGCGGGCCGGGGCAGAGGTGCGCGACGCGGCGGGCGACGCGGATGACGATGTGCGCCGGGCCCTCGCCGTCCGCCTCATGTCGGAGTTGCGGCCGCGGCTCGACGATGCGCTCGACCTGCTGCGCGCGGCCTTCATCCAGACGGTGCTGGACCGTCAGGCCCATGCGCGCGCCCTGTCCCGGGTCGCCGCGCGCGAGGTTTCGGCCATCAGCCGGCAGATCTACTTCATCTCCATCAACGCCTCGGTCGAGGCCGCGCGCGCCGGTGTGGCCGGGCGGGGATTCGCCGTCATCGGCGAACAGATCCGGACCCTCTCGCAAGACGCGGCCGCCGCGCTCGACCGGATGCAGGACATGGGCGTGGCGCCGCGATAGGCCCTTGCCTCGCCCCGGAGGGGTCGATATGTGCCGGCCCACGGTCGGGCAGTGGCGCAGCCTGGTAGCGCACCTGCTTCGGGAGCAGGGGGTCGGAGGTTCGAATCCTCTCTGCCCGACCAGTCACCCCCCTATCGAAATGGCGCCGGCGGGCCCAACCCCACGGGGCGGCGCGCGGTCCAGCTGGCCAGGACGATCAACCCGGCCCCGGCCCAGAAGGCGGCGTTCGGCACCTCGTCGAACACGGCCCAGCCGACGGCGGTCGACAGGATCAGGCTCGAATATCCGAGGATGGCCAGGATTCCCGCCTCCGCCCGGCGATGCGCCTGCAGGAAGCAGAACTGCGCGGCCTGCGCGAAAAGGCCGATGGCCAGCAGCACAGGCCAGGTCTGCGGCGGTACCGGCGTCCAGGACGCCCAGGCCAGGGGCAGCGTGGCGATGCCCAGGCCGGCAGTATAGCTCGTCATGAGCACGAGGCTCGGCTGATCGTTGATCCGCCGCGTGACCACGATGGCCGCCGTGCCGGCCAGGACGGCCAGGCCCAAGACCAGCAGCGCCGGATCGGCCGATGGCCCCGTCGGGCGCACCGCCAGCAGCACGCCCCCCAGCCCCAGCACGGCCGCCGCCCAGCGACGCGGGGTCGCCGGCTCTCGCAGGAAGAGCGCGGCCAAGGCGATCAGCATCAGCGGCCGCGTGAAGTTGACCACGGTAAAGAGCGCGAAGGGCAGCCGTGCCACGGCGTGGAAGCTGCAGGTCAGCGCGACGGTCGAGAGTGCGATCCGCAGGACATGCAGCCCCGGCGCGCGGGCCTGCGCGAAGCGATGCCGGGCGACCCAGATCCAGGGCAGCATCAGCAAAAGGCCGGTCGCCGCGCGCAGGAAGACGAGCTGCGTGGCCGCCATGTCGGGCCCCGCCGCCTTGACGATGCTCAGCGCCCAGATGTTGAGACCCATATCCGCGAGGAGCCAGGCCCCGCCCGACAGGTTACGCGCGCGGGGCAACGAGGTTCGCCATCAGGCGGAACGCGCCGGGCACCAGCATCTCCATCTGGTGATGCAGGATCAGGGCGCAATGCGTGTGCCGCCCGGCGCCGATCTCGGCCGAAAGCAGCGCGCCCTCGAGTGGGGCCTCGCCCGGGTCGGACATGGCAAGCAGCGGAACATAGGCCGGGTCCCAGGATTGCGCGAAATAGAGGCCGCGTTCCTTGTTCCAACCCTCCCAATCCGTCGCACCGATGCGATTGGGGCCCGACAGGACGGCGTGGTCGGGCGCGAGATGGGTCACGGTCGCGCCCGCGTCGGTGACCCGCCAGCGCAGGCTGGGCCGCCCGATCTGCAGGCGCTTTGGCGGCGTCGCGGCTGGATCCCAGTTGTCCCAGGGCCGATGATAGAGCGTCAGCAGCGTGCCGCCCGCCCGGGTCCAGGCATGCAG
The DNA here is from genome assembly GCF_023015695.1 of Jannaschia sp. S6380. Taxonomy (NCBI): domain Bacteria; kingdom Pseudomonadati; phylum Pseudomonadota; class Alphaproteobacteria; order Rhodobacterales; family Roseobacteraceae; genus Jannaschia; species Jannaschia sp. S6380. The sequence goes on along the minus strand of NZ_JALKAS010000001.1, from coordinate 2,388,930 downwards.
GACCGGCATCCGTCCGGACAGGCCGGGCCGGAATCGCAGTGCGAAGATCCCGATGACGAGGCTGTCCAGCGCAGCGAGATATCCGGCGTCGTCGAGCTGCGCATCCGATGGTTCGACCACGTCAAGGCCCATGCGCCGCATCCAATGCGCCACACGGTCGTGCCCGGCGCCGACATATCCGACCCGTCCCTCGGGCAGGGCCGCGTCGATCACCGAGAGGCGCAGCACCGCCGGACGCGCCAGGACCCGGGCCGTCACATGGGGGGCCTGCACGGGCGTGATCTGCCGGGCCGGACGGCCGTCGAGGAGGATCGGGATATCGCGGCGACCCCGCGCCGAAGGCGGCGGCGTCAGGCGGTCGCCGTCCCGCGCCCAGCCGTCCGGCAGATCTAGCGCGGCGTCAGGCGGGGTCAGTTGCACGGTGAAATCCCGCCGTGTCGCCGCGCGGTTGACGACATCCGTTTGCGGTTGCGCCTGAACGCCCCGATCCGGGATCGGCGCCGGGGTGCGGTCGAACGGCAGGCGGATGGCAATCCGCTCACCGGCGACGGTGGCGCCGACCTCTAGTGCGGGCCGGGGCGGGGACAGCGGGCGCCACTCCGTCGGATAGGGGTCGGGCAGGGCCTTCGCGCTCAGGGTGTTCCCATCAAGCCGCCATCCCTCGGGCAGGGCGACGTCGACGGAAAGGTCGCGCGCATCGCCGGAGCTAGCCTCAAGATCAAATCCGACCGCCGCGTCCGGCCCGATCAGGTCGGCATCGACATGGGCGCGGATATCGGCGCCCGAGGCCAGGTGGAGCACGCGGCCAAGCTCGGCGATCTTGCGGTCGACGCGATGCGCATCTTCGGGGGCGGGCTGTGCGGCGCGCAGCCGGGCCAGCGCCGCCGCGGCATGTCGCGCCACGGCTTCGGGGTCCGGGAAGGCATCGCGGGCGGCGTCCATCATCGCCTGCACCGCGGCCCCGCCCGCGATGTCCAGATCGGCCAGCGACCGGGGCAGGCCGTCCGACACGTCCACCTCGGGCGGGCCGCCGACGCGGTGCAGGGGGAAGTCCCCGGCCTCGGGCGGCCAGCGGCCCATTCCCTGCGTGCGATGCATGGCGCGCGAATGCTGACCCATGCGGGCCCAGGTCCAGCCGGTGACGGGGTCGCGCCCCGCGCCCGGGACCGTCACCGTGGCCGGCGGCGGCGGCAGGTCGTCGTCATAGGCCTGGCCCGCCCCCGACCAGGCCGGCAGGTAGAGTTTCTGTACGGTCCAGGGGGGCAGGCCATCCAGCGCGACGCCCGGATCGGCCGCGCGCGCCATCGCCTCGGGGGCGAGCGCGGTCATCGCGCGGTGGTGGCCATGCTGCCCCGGCACGTCGAGGAAGGTAGGGCAGAGCATGTCGGGCCGCACCCGGCGCAGGATGGCGGCGAAACGGTCGCGGGTGCGGTCGCGGCCCCAATGGGCCAGCGTCTCCTCGCCCGATTTCGAGAAGCCGAAATCGCGGATCGGGTCCTCCGGCCCGGTGCCCAGCCAGTGAAGGTCCATGTCGAGGCGGGCGGCGGCGGCTTCCATCTCGGCGGTGCGCAACGTGCCCAACGCCGTGCCGCGCGCGCGGCCGATGTCGTTCTGCCCGCCCTCGCCCCGCGTCGCGCAGGCATAGCCCACGCCGATCCCGTCGCGAAACCGCAGCGCGGCCAGCATCGCCGAGGTCTCGTCATCGGGATGGGCGCCGGACTGCAGGAAGGTCAGCGGCGTCCGCAGCGCGGTCAGCGCATGCCAGAGTTCCACGATGCGGGGCCGCGCGCGGTCCGCCTCCAGTCGGGCCTGATCGGGTGTCATCGGCGCTCCTTAGCTGGCCAGGGCGGGCGTGAAACTGCGGTTTAGCACCAGCGCCGCGGCGCCCAAGGCGGCGGTCATCCGGCTGCAGGTTCCGATCCGCAGCGGCGCATGGGGGTTGTCGGACCGTCGCGCGACGGAGCGGGCCGGCGGCGTGAACCGGTCGACCAGGTGGCGCACGATCGGCTCCGGCATGGCGCCGTTCAGGATGATGGTCTGCGGGTCGATCAGGTTTTCGATGATTGCGACGGCCTGATGCAGCGGGTCCTCGGCCGCGTCGAGCCAGGCCATCAAGTCGGGGTCCCGGTCGAGATAGAGTCTTTCCAGCCCCTCGATATCGGCAACCTGGTGGCCGGCGCGGCGCAGGTGGCGTTCGGCCGACAGACGGCTCAGGCGGGATTCCAGCGGGACCGGCCCATCGGGCGTGGGGATCGGGATGTGGCCGATCTCGCCCGCGTTGCCGAAGGCACCGCCATAGGGTCGCCCGTCATGGACGATCCCCAGGCCCAGCCCGGCGCCGAAATAGAGGCACCCGAAATGGGTCAGGTCCTCGGCCGCGAAGGAGATCCGCTCGGACATGGCTGCGGCATTGGCGTCCTTTTCGACCGTCACGGACACGCGGAGCGCGTCGGTCAGGTGGCCGGCCGGGTCGATCGCGTCCCATCCGGGCAGGTCGGTGTCGTGACCCGCCACGCCGGTGCGGCCGAACGGGCCGGGCATGACGACACCGGCCCCCAGGATCCGCCCCGCCGCGCGCGGCACGGCGCGTCCGGCGCGCGCCACCATCAACCGCAGCGCCTCGGCGACGGGTTCGGGCGCGGCGGGTTCGGACAGGGGCAGCCGCCGCTGCCAGACGGGCGTGCCGCCGAAATCCAGCAGCGCCGCCAGCAGGACGGTCGGCCGGATCTCCACGCCGAACGCATAGGCGCCCTCGGCGTTCAGCGTGTACTGCATGGCCGGAAGGCCGCGGCGCCCGCTGCGGGCGCCCTCGGGACGCAGCAGGCCGTCTTCCTCCATCCCGGCGATGATGTTGCTGACGGCCTGGGTCGACAGGCCGGACCGGCGTGCCAGTTCCGCGCGGCCCAGCGGGCCGCCCGCGCGCAGGTGGCCCAGAACCAGCTGCCGATTGTGGTCGCGCGATCTTGCGGCGTTGACGCCGCGCAGGATGACGGTCGGTCGCATGACCCCGCGATAACTCAAGACAGTTGTCCGTTCAATCAAGTTGAGTTAACGCTGGGTCGTACAGACCGGCGCCCCCGGGGGCGCGCGGCGGACGCCATTCAAGGGGAGGCGAAGATGTTCGGAATGGGGAAAACGGCCCTGGCGGGGGCGCTTGCATTCGGGATGGCCGGTTCGGCGCAGGCCGTCGAGATCGAGTATTGGCAGTATTTCTTCGATGCGCGCGTGGCCGCGATGGAGGAGCTGATCGAGAACTTCGAGGCGGCGAACCCGGACATCACCGTCAAGATGACGCATTTCCCCTATGCCGATTATCGCACCAAAGTCGCCGCCGCGATCCCCGCGGGCGAAGGACCGGATGTGGTGCAACTCTTCTACGGCTGGCTCAACGACTATATCGAGGCCGAGCTGATCCAGCCGCTGCCCGCCGATGCCTTCCCGGCCGAGGAGATCGACGAGAGCTTCTTCCCGATGGTCCAGGCGATGAAGGTCGACGGCCAGTACTACGCCCTGCCGACGGCGGTGCGCAGCCTGGCGCTGTTCTACAACGAGCGCCTGTTCGAGGAGGCCGGTCTGGACGGCCCGCCCGAGACGCTGGACGAGCTGGTCGAACATGCCAAGGCCATGACCAAGCGCGACGGCGCCGGCAACATCACGCAGGTGGGCATCACCACCGGCATGACGGCGCAGGATCACCACTGGTTCCGCGAGGTCCTCGTCCGGCAGTTCGGCGGAGAGCCCTACACCGACGACTATCGCACCGTGAACTGGAACAGCGACGCCGGTCTGGCCGCGCTCGACTTCTATGCCGGGCTGGAGAAGGAGCATGGCGTCACCGCGTCGGGCTTCATGGACGAGCCGCAGGCGGCCTTCAAGGCGCAGCGGGCGGGCATGCATATCGACGGCAGCTTCCGCATCGGCTCGCTCGCCGACATAAGGGGTCTGCGTTACGGGGTGGCCGAACTGCCCGCCGGGCCGGACGGGACGCGGTCGAATTATTCCTCCTACTGGGTGAACGCGATCACGACCAAGGCGGAGGGCGAGCGCTATGACGCCGCCGTCAAGTTCATGGAGTACATCACCTCGGACGAGGCGATGCAGATCTGGCTGGACATCGTGGGCGAACTGCCCGCCAAGCCGTCGGTCGGCATGACCGAGGCCAACGCGAACGATCCGGTCTACGGCCCGTTCATCCGCGGGCTCGACTATGCCCACACCACCAAGTTCGCCGATGAGAGCGGGCAGCGTCAGGTGCTGGTCGACATGCTGGGCCGCGTCGACATCGAGGGGCAGGACCCCGCCGAGAGCCTGGCCCAGGCGGCCGAGGCCGAACAGGCGCTGCTCGACGAATACTACGCCGAGTGACGTCCGCCGGGCGGCGCCCTTGCGGGGGCCGCCCCATTCGACGGGGCCGCCCATGTCGTTCTATCGAAACCTGACCATCCGGCAGAAGCGGATCGCCTGGGCGTGGACCTTCCTGGCGGTCCCGGTCCTGTTCTACGGGATCATCCGCTTCTACCCGACGGGCAACGCGATCCTGATTTCGTTCCAGGATTGGAACCTGCTGGGTTCGCGGACGTGGACCGGGCTCGACAACTACGCCAAGCTCTGGAACGACCCGGTGTTCTGGAAGGTGTTCGTCAACACGTTCCAGTACCTGCTGATCGGCACGCCGCTGTCGCTCCTGCTGTCCTTCGTGATCGCCTATCACCTCGACAAACTGCGCTTCGCCCATTCGTTCCTGCGGATGCTGTATTTCCTGCCCTTCATGACCAGCGCGGTGGCCATGGCCTGGGTCTGGCGCTGGTTCTATCAGGGCGTCCCGATCGGGCTGTTCAACAACATGCTGGCGGCGATGGGCATCGCGCAGATCGAGTTCCTGAACTCCACCACGAACGCGCTGCCGGCGGTGCTGGCGCCGGCGATCTGGGCGGGGCTGGGTTTCCAGATCATCATCTTCATGGCCGGCCTGCGCGCCATCCCGACCAGCTATTACGAGGCGGCGCGCATCGACGGGGTGGGCTGGTGGACCGTCCTGACCGAGATCACGCTGCCGCTGCTGCGACCGACAATCGTGTTCATCGTCGTGTTCTCCTCGATCGGGTTCCTGCGGATCTTCGATCACGTCTTCAACATGACGACGAACAATCCGGGCGGGCCGCTCAATTCGACCAAGCCCCTCGTCCTGATGATCTACGAGACCGCCTTCACCAGCTTCGACATGGGCTACGCCGCCGCGCAGACGGTCGTGCTGTTCACGATCCTGCTGATCGTCAGCCTGATCCAGCTGCGCCTGCTGAGGAGCGACTGACATGGCGGTGACCGAAGTCCCCGGCCCCGTCCGCCCCACGTCCGAGGCGCTGCTGGCCAAGCCCACGGGGCGCGGCCCGCGCGACAACGCGCAGATCATCCGCTGGCTGATCCTGTTCGCGGGCGGGATCCTGATGGTGATGCCGATCGCCTACATGATTTCGACCTCGCTGAAATGGCCGCACGAGGTCTACAACGTGAACCTCATTCCCGAGGAACCCACGCTGGAGAACTACACCTATGTGCTGGAGGACGGTCGCTTCTATGGCTGGTTCGTCAATTCGCTGGTCATTGCGACGCTGACGACGGTCTCGAACCTCCTCTTCGACAGCCTGGTGGGCTACACGCTGTGCAAGTTCCGCTTTCCGGGCCGCACGCTGGTGTTCATCGCGATCCTGTCGACGCTGATGATCCCGACCGAAATGCTGGTGATTCCGTGGTACCTGATGTCGCAGCAGTTCGGCTGGCTCGACAGCTATTGGGGCATCATGTTCCCGGGCCTGATGACGGCCTTCGGCGTCTTCCTGATGAAGCAGTTCTTCGAAAGCGTGCCCGACGATTTCATCGAGGCGGCACGGATCGACGGCCTGAACGAGTTCCAGATCTGGTGGGAAGTCGCGATGCCGCTGGTCCGCCCCGCCCTCGCCGCGCTCGCGATCTTCGTCTTCTTGGGCAACTGGACCGCGTTTCTGTGGCCGCTGATCGTGACGAACTCGGTCGAGATGTACACCCTGCCGGTGGGCCTGTCGGGCTTCGGCGACGAGGCCGACGTCGCGTGGGAGCTGATCATGACCGGTGCGGCGATCTCGACCATCCCGACGCTGGTGGTGTTCCTGATCTTCCAGCGGTTCATCATCCGGGGGGTCGTCATGGCGGGGCTGAAGGGGTGAGGACCGGTTCGGCGAAGCCGACGGATCGTTCAGTGGACGGTCCGAGGCCCGAACGGGCGGAGCTCAGGACCGGTTCGGCGAAGCAGGCGGATCGTGCCGTGGCCCGGGCGGGAGCGCCGCCCCCGTACCCCCGAGGTATTTCGGGCCAGAGGAAGGTGCCGCCGGAGATGGGCGTGACGCAGACATGACCGACCTCGATGCCTTTCCGCACCCGGTCTATCGCGAGACGGTGCTGGCGCCCCTCTTCGATGGGGTGAAGGCGCATTACGCCGACGGAATGGACGCGATCGATCGGGCCCATCTGGTGATGCTGGTCGAGACGGGCATCCTGTCGCGTGATGACGGGCGCGCCATCGCGGGCGCCCTGCGCGACATCGCCGCCACCACCGACCGCGACGCGCTGACATATACCGGCGCGCATGAGGACTGGTTCTTCCTGGTCGAGGCCGAGCTGCGCGGCCGACTGGGCGATCTGGGCGGGGCGCTGCACACCGCGCGGTCGCGCAACGACATGGACCACACGCTGTTCAAGATGGCCCTGCGCGCGCGGGTGACGGTGCTCGAAGGGCAGGTGTATGCGCTGGCGGCCGCACTTCTCGACAAGGCCCGGGCGGAGCGCGACACGCTGATCGTGGCCTATACGCATGGGCAGCCGGCGCAGCCTTCGACCTTCGGCCACTATCTCGCCGCCGCGTTGGAGGTGCTGCTCCGCGATGCCGTGCGCCTGTCGGACGCCGCCGACGGGTTGGAGCGTTGCCCCATGGGCGCCGCCGCGATCACCACCAGCGGCTTTCCCATCGACCGGCAACGCGTGGCGGATCTGCTGGGCTTCGGGGCCGTTTCGGTGAACAGCTATGCCTGTATCGCCAGCGTCGATTATATCACCGCGCTCTATTCGGCGATGAAGCTGCCCTTCGTCCACCTGGGCCGCGTGGTGCAGGATTTCGCCTTCTGGTCGGCCTTTGAGGTGGGGCAGCTCCACCTGCCGCGCAGCCTGGTGCAGATCAGCTCGATCATGCCGCAGAAGCGAAACCCCGTCCCGATCGAACACATGCGCCATCTGGCGGCCGTCACCGCCGGCCGTTGCGACACGATGGTCGACACGATGCGCAACACGCCCTTCACCGACATGAACGACAGCGAAGGGGAAGTGCAGCAGGCCGGATATGCCGCCTTCGACAGCGGTGGCCGGATGCTGGACCTGATGGCCGCCGTCGTCGCGGCTGCCCGGATCGACGGCGACCGGGTGCGCCGCAACGCGGATGCGGCCTGCATCACCGTCACCGAGCTTGCCGACACGCTGGTCCGCGACGAGGGGCTGACCTTTCGCGCGGCCCACGCGGTCGCCGCGCGGACCGCGCGCGAGGTGATCGCCCGCGACCGGCCCCTGGGCCAGGGGACGGCGGCGTTCTGCGCCGCGTTCGAGGAAGTGGCCGGCCGCGCGCCGCGCATGACCGATGCGGATTTCGCCCAAGCCGTGGACCCCGCGACCTTCGTCGCCCGCCGGGACCGGATCGGCGGCCCGGCGCCGGCCGCGCTGGATACAGCGCTGGCCCTGTATCGCGACGAGTTGGGAACCCTTTCGGGCCGCCGCCACGACCGTCGCATGCGTCACGAAACCGCCGAGCAGAGCCTGAAACAGGCATTTTCCGACTTGCTGGAGCCCTGACACAATGGCAGACCTGACGCTCTCCAACCTGACCAAACGCTACGGCGCGACCGAGGTTCTGCACGGCATCGACCTGTCGGTGGCCGATGGCGAGTTCGTCGTCTTCGTCGGGCCGTCGGGCTGCGGCAAGTCGACCACGCTGCGCCTGATCGCCGGGTTGGAGGAGGTCTCGGACGGGACGGTCGCCATCGGCGGTCGCGACGTGTCGCGGCTGGAGCCGAAGGACCGGGACATCGCCATGGTGTTCCAGAACTACGCCATCTATCCGCATATGACGGTGCGACGGAACATCGGTTTCGGGCTGCGCTCCTCGCGAATGCCCAAGCCCGACAAGGAACGGCGCATCGACGAGGTGGCCGAGATACTGGACATGACGGCGCTGCTGGACCGCAAGCCCAACCAGCTTTCGGGCGGCCAGCGGCAACGCGTGGCCATCGGCCGGGCGCTGGTGCGCGACCCGGCGGTGTTCCTGTTCGACGAGCCGCTGTCGAACCTCGACGCGCAACTGCGCACGCAGATGCGGCTGGAAATCAAGAAGCTGCATCACCGCGTCGGGAACACCATCGTCTTCGTTACCCACGACCAGGTGGAGGCGATGACCATGGCCGACCGGATCGTCATCATGAAGGACGGCCATATCCAGCAGGTCGGCACGCCGTCCGAGGTCTATCGGAGCCCGGCCAACACCTTTGTCGCGCGTTTCATCGGCGCGCCGAGCATGAACCTGCTGGAAGGACGCGCCGAGGGCGGCACGGTGCAGCTGTCGGCGGGCGGCGCGGCGGCGCTGAACCGCGGCGCGGGCGAGGTCCTGCTGGGGGTCCGGCCCGACGATCTGCACCCCGTCGAGCGCGACCCGCTGATCGAGGGCCGCGTCACCGTGCGCGAGCCGCTGGGCCCCGAGACCCTGATCTATGTCGAGACCGCCGCGGGCGAGATCATCGCCAAGGCCGACGGCCGCCGCCCGCCCGAGGTCGGCGCGACGGTGCGCCTCGGGGCGGCCACGCAGGATCTGCACCTGTTCGACCGCGCCTCGGGTATCGCGCTGACATGAACGGCAAGGTCCTCTGTCTCGGACGGCTCTACGCGGATCTCGTCTTCACCGGCGTTCCCGCTTTGCCGACGCTCGGGACGGAGACATTCGCCGGCGGTTTGGCGCTGCATGCCGGCGGCGGGGCCGCGATCACCGCCGCCTATCTCGCCGCGTCGGGGCGCGAGGTCGCGCTTGCCGCCCATCTGCCCGGTGCGCCGTTCGACGACGGCATCCTGGCCGACCTCCGGGGCCAGGGGGTCGATACGACCCTCCTCGCCGCCGATCCCGTACCGCGCGATCCGCAGGTCACGGTGGCCATCGTCGCGGGCGGGGACCGCGCCTTCCTGACCCGCGCCACCGGGGCCGTGGCGCCCGAGATCGACATCTCGGCGCTTGGCGCGCGGGGCTTCGTCCACCTTCATATCGGCGAGTTGCGGACCCTGGTGGACCGGCCGGCGCTCCTGGAGCAGGCGAGGTCGGCCGGAATGACCGTCTCGCTCGACTGCGGATGGGATGCGGGGCTGGATGCCGGCGTGGCCCCCTTGGTCGCCGGGGTCGACCTGTTCCTGCCCAATGCCGATGAGAGCGCCTATCTGACGGATCTTGGCCTGCCCGTCCGCCCGGCGCCCCTGACCGTGGTCAAGCGGGGCGACCGGGGCGCGACGGCGCATGACGGCGGCACGCCGATCGATCGCGCCGCCCGGTCGGGTCCCTGCCGCGACCCGACCGGGGCCGGGGACGCGTTCAATGCCGGGTTCCTTCATCGCTGGCTCGACGGTCGGCCGCTGCCCGACTGCCTGGAAGGCGGCATCGAATGCGGCGCAGCGGCCGTGGCGGCGGTCGGCGGGATGACCGGAACGAAGGCGATCCGGCAGAGCCGCACCGGCCTCGCGGCGGCGCAGTGACCGGCCCGACCCTTCTCGCGCGGGAGATCGACGAGATCCCCGAGGCGGCGGCGCGTCTGCTGGACCGCGGGCAGGGGTCGATCCGGGACGTCGCCCGACATCTGCGCAGGCGCGATCCGGCGATGATGGTGACGGTGGCGCGCGGCTCCTCGGATCATGCGGCGACGGTCCTGGCCTATGCCTGCGGGCAGGCTTCCGGCATCGTCCCGGCCAGCTATCCGCCGTCGCTGGCCTCGCTCCACGCGCAGCGCCCGCGCGTCGCCGGGCAGGTGGCCGTCGCCATCAGCCAGTCGGGCCGGTCCACGGACCTGATCGCGTCGGCACGCGCGTTGCGGTCCGGCGGCGCCGCGCTGGTGGTGCTGACGAACACGCCCGACGCCCCGCTGGCGCGGGAGGCCGAGCTGGTGATCGATATCCATGCAGGCCCCGAACGGGCCGTGGCCGCGACCAAGAGCTTCGTGAACTCGGTCCTCGCAGGCGCGCTGCTGCTGGGACATTGGCTGGACGACCCGTCGCTACTGGCCTCGTTGCAGGGCTTGCCGGACACGCTGCGGGCGGCCCTTTCGACGCCCATGCCCGAACTGGCGCGGTCGCTGGCCATGGATGACCGCCTGCTGGTGCTGGGGCGCGGCCCGTCGCTGGGGGTGGCCGAGGAGATCGCGCTGAAGGCGATGGAGCTGTGCGGCATTCCCGCCCTCGCCTATTCCACCGCCGAGCTGCGGCATGGCCCGCTGCAGGTGATCCGCGACGGCCATCCGGTGTACGATCTGACCCGCGGGCCGGCGCTGGCCGACACGGTGCCGCTCCGCATGCCATTCGGCGCGGGGTTGCATTCGGTGTCGGACGCGCTTCTGGACCTCGTTCCGGCCTATGTCGCGCTGGAGGCGGCATCGCGCGCCCGTGGCCTGGACCCCGACGCGCCCGACCGCCTGCGCAAGGAGACGGTCACCCGCTAGTCGAGGCGGACGGAATCGGCCGTGTGGCGTTCGTCGGACTCGAAGCCGATCTCGTCCAGCGCCAGATCCGCGACGATCGCGATCAAGAGGATGGCGGCGAAGGCGGCGAGCATGGTCTTCATCGGGTCACTCCGCCGGTGTGGCGTCGGGGGCGACGGTGTCGGTCGCCGGTCGTCCGTCGCGTTCGGCGATCGCGGCCTCGGCCCAGATGGAGTGGTGCTCGCGCGCCCATTGCTCTTCCACCTCGCCGTCGCCCATCGCGTCATATGCCCCCTCCATCCCGAGCGAGCCGAGATAGATATGCGCGAGGATCACGGCCGTCAGGCCGAAGGCGACGATCCCGTGCCAGAGCTGCGCGTATTGCATCTCCTCCTGTGGTGTGAGGTCTGTCTCCAGCGTTCCGAGACCCAGGGCCTGCGAGACGCCCGTCCCGTTCAGCACCTCGAAGGTGCCGGCGAACATCGGCATCTCGAACGGGAACAGCAGCGACAACCCCGAGGCCGAGAGCGACGCCCCGCCCAGGATGACCGACCAGAAGATCAGCTTCTGCCCGGCATTGAACTTCTTGGCCGGCACGTGTCCGCCCCCGAACAGGCCGCCGCCGCGGGCCAGCCATTTCAGGTCGGTCCGGTCGGGCAGGTTCTGGATGACCCACATCACGAAGATCGCGACCAGCGCCACCATGAAGGCCCAGCCGACATTGTTGTGCACCCATTTCGATGCCAGCGCGACCGGCGCCCAGGCCGCATGCCCGAAGATCGGAATGAAGGCCACGCGGCCGAACAGGACCAGCAGTCCGGTGATCGCCAGCGCGATGAAGCTGCCGGCCAGGAGCCAGTGGGCGAATCTCTCATAGGTTCGGAAGCGCAGCAGCTTGCGGCCCGTGCGCGGCCCGTGGATCCGGATCCGCCCGCGCAGCAGATAGAACAGGGCCAGTGCAAACAGCGTCCCCAGAAGCAGCCCGCCGCCCCAGGTCCGCAGGGGGCCGGCGCGGAAGGTCAGCCAGTCCATCCCGCCGGTCTGGATCAGGGTCGTGGCCGCCGGGCCGCGCTGCTGCGTCGTGGTGGGCGCGGTGTCGAACCGGATTCCACGCCAGAGGTCCGCATCCGACGCTCCGCCCAGGCCACCCAGCGGCGCGTCCGTGGGGCGACCCGGGCCCCCGATATTCGTCCGCCGGTAGGCGTCATCGACGGGGGGCGGTTCCTCTCCGGCGCGCAGGGCCTCCTGCCGGGCCAGGATTTCCTCCAGCGTGGTGGCGCCGCCGGTGGTGCTGCGGTCGATGACCAGCGGGCCGTCGGGTGACGCGGCGTCCTGCGCGAGGGCCGGGAGCGTCAGCGTGAGGAACACGAGAATCGCGCGAAACATCGTCGACCATCCTTCGGGGTTGGTTCGGGCCCGCATCTGGCGGGCCCTTGGACCGGGGTTCGGTCGGATCAGAGGTTGCCCTGCGCCCCGTAGGCGGTGGACCATCCCCAGGCGCCCGAGCCGAAGCCGCGGGCCACCACGCGTTCGCGGTAGATGTCCGAAACCTCGGCCGCGTCGCCCGCGAGCAGCGCCTTGGTCGCGCACATCTCGGCGCAGATCGGCAGCTTGCCTTCGGCGATGCGGTTGCGGCCATACTTGGTGAACTCGGCCTCCGAGAAGTCGGTCTCCGGCCCGCCGGCGCAGAAGGTGCATTTGTCCATCTTGCCGCGGCTGCCGAAATTGCCGGCGGTCGGGAATTGCGGCGCACCGAACGGGCAGGCGTAGAAGCAGTAGCCGCAGCCGATGCACAGATCCTTGGAATGCAGCACCACGCCGTCATCGGTCTGATAGAAGCAATCGGTCGGACAGACCGCCATGCAGGGCGCGTCCGAGCAGTGCATGCACGCGACCGAGATCGAACGCTCGCCCGGTTGGCCGTCCTGGATCGTGACCACCTTGCGGCGGTTGATGCCCCAGGGGACCTCGTGCTCGTTCTTGCAGGCGGTGACGCAGGCGTTGCATTCGATGCAGCGCTCGGCGTCGACGAGGAACTTCGCTCTTGCCATGATCTCTCTCCTTACGCCGCGTAGATCTTGCACAGGGTGGACTTGGTTTCCTGCATCTGGGTCACCGAGTCGTAGCCGTAGGTCTGCGCCGTGTTGGTGGATTCGCCCAGGACGTAGGGATCGGCCCCCTCGGGATACTTGTGGCGCAGGTCGCGCCCCTCGAAGATGCCGCCGAAGTGGAAGGGCATGAAGGCCACGCCTTCGCCCACGCGGGGCGTCACCATCGCCTTGACCAGAACCTTGCCGGCCTCGGGCCCCTCGACCCAGACATCGCCGCCGTCGCGCAGGCCCAGATCGTTGGCGTCGCGCGGGTTGATCTCGACGAACATCTCCTGCTGCAGCTCGGCAAGCCAGGGGTTCGACCGCGTCTCGTCGCCGCCGCCCTCGTATTCGACCAGGCGGCCGGAGGTCAGGATGATCGGGAATTCCTTGCTGAAATCCTCGGTCTGGATCGAGGCATAGCGCGTCGGAACCCGCCAGAACTTCTTGTCCTCGTAGGTTGCATATTGCGGCAGCAGGTCGCGCCGCGGCGTATAGAGCGGCTCGCGGTGGAGCGGCACGGGGTCGGGGAAGGTCCAGACCACGGCCCGCGCCTTGGCGTTGCCGAAGGGGGCGCAGCCATGGGCGATGGCCACCCGCTGGATGCCGCCCGAGAGGTCGGTCTTCCAGTTCACGCCGGCGACCTTCTCCTTGTAGTCGGAGGGGATCTCGCCCTGCTGCGACGTCTCGCCGACCTCTTCCTCGCCGGGCCGCGCGCCGCGCAGGCCCGAGACCCACTCGATCATCGCGCGTTCGTCCTGCGTCAGGTCGCCGTCCCAGCCCAGGTCCTGCAGCATCTGCATGGTGAACTCGGGATAGCCGTCCTGGATCTCCGACCCGACGCTCGCCACGCCCTCGGCAAGAAGGTTCTCGCCGTCCTTTTCCACCCCGAAGCGGGCGCGGAAGGTCAGGCCGCCCTCGGCCACCGGCAGCGACATGTCATAGAGGTTGGCGGTGCCCGGATGGTTCATCTCGGGCGTGCCCCAGGACGGCCAGGGCAGACCGTAATAGTCGCCATCCGCCGGCCCGCCATTGGCGCGCAGCGTCGTCTTGTCGAACGTATGCTGGTTGGCCATGTGCATCTTGAGGCGCTCGGGCGACTGGCCGGTATAGCCGATCGTCCACATGCCGCGATTGAACTCGCGGGTGATATCCTCGACGTTCGGCTCGGCGCCGTCGATGGCGATGTTGCGGAACAGGCGATCCTTGAAGCCGAACTTGTCGGCGAACATCGCCATGATGGTATGGTCCGGCAAGCTCTCGAACAGGGGCTCGACCACGCGGTCGCGCCATTGCAGCGAACGGTTGGACGCCGTGACCGAGCCGCGCGTCTCGAACTGGGTGCAGGCCGGTAGCAGATAGACGCCGTCCTCGCGGTCCTGCATCACGGCCGTCAGCGTCGGATAGGGATCGACCACCACGAGAAGGTCGAGCTTCTCCATCGCGGTCTTCATTTCCTTCATCCGGGTCTGGCTGTTGGGGGCGTGGCCCCAGAACACCATGGCGCGGGTGTTGGCGGGCTGGTCCAGGTTTTCGGCCTCCTCCAGCACGCCGTCGATCCAGCGGCTGACCGGGATGCCGGTCTCGTTCATCATCATCCGGTCGGCGCCGTCGGCGCCCTGCCCGACCATGGTCGCGAAATTGCCACGCAGCCAGTCGAGGTCCTCGTCCCAGACCCGCGCCCAGTGGGCCCAGGATCCGTCGGACAGGCCGTAATAGCCCGGCAGCGTGTCGGCCAGCACGCCCAGATCGGTCGCGCCCTGCACGTTGTCATGGCCGCGGAAGATGTTGGTGCCGCCCCCGGATGTGCCCATGTTGCCGAGTGCCAGTTGCAGCACGCAATAGGCGCGGGTGTTGTTGTTGCCGTTGGTGTGCTGGGTGCCGCCCATGCACCAGATGACGGTGCCGGGCCGGTTCTCGGCCAGGGTGCGGGCCACGCGGCGCAGCTGGCTGCCGGGCGCGCCGGTCACGCGCTCGACCTCCTCGGGGGTCCAGCGGGCGACCTCGTCGCGGATCTGATCCATGCCCCAGACGCGGGTGCGGATGAATTCCTTGTCCTCCCACCCATTGTCGAAGATGTGCCACAGGATGCCCCAGACGAGGGCGACGTCGGTGCCGGGCCGGAAGCGCACGAATTCGTCGGCATGGGCCGCGGTGCGCGTGTAGCGCGGGTCGCAGACGATCAGCGGGGCGGAGTTCTCCTCCTTGGCCTTGAGGATGTGCAGCAGCGACACGGGGTGCGCCTCGGCCGGGTTGCCGCCGATCAGGAAGATCGCCTTCGACTTGTGGATGTCGTTGTAGCTGTTGGTCATGGCGCCGTAGCCCCATGTGTTCGCCACGCCGGCCACGGTGGTCGAATGGCAGATGCGCGCCTGGTGGTCGACGTTGTTGGTGCCCCAATAGGCGGCCATCTTGCGGAAGAGATAGGCCTGCTCGTTGTTGTGCTTGGCGCTGCCCAGCCAATAGACGCTGTCGGGGCCGCTCTCCTCGCGGATCTGCAGCATCTGGCCGCCGATCTCGTCGATGGCCTGCTCCCAGGAGATCCGCTCCCAGGCGCCGGCGACCTTCTTCATCGGGTATTTCAGGCGTCGTTCGCCATGGGCGTGTTCGCGCACGGCGGCGCCCTTGGCGCAATGCGCGCCCAGGTTGAAGGGCGAGTCGTAGGCCGGCTCCTGCCCGAACCAGACGCCGTTCGACACCTCCGCCACGACGGTGCATCCGACCGAGCAATGGGTGCAGACAGACCGGATCTTCTCGACCCCGTCGGCGACGGCGTATTCGGCCATGTCGGCGCGGGCGACGGTGCCGCCGGTCGCACCGATCGCGGCCAGGCCGCCGATGGCCAGGCCCGACCCGCGAAGGAAGGCGCGGCGGTCGACGCCGGTGCGCGCGGCGCGGTCGATCAGGCCGATGCCGCCCTGGGCGGGGGCCTGCGTGGTTTTCCTGCGAAGCATGTGCGTGTCCCCCTCAGAAACGTGCGCTGGCGTAATAGGCGCGGGTCTGCTCGGTATCGGCCAGGCCCTTCTGCGGCCCGGTGGCGGCCTCGGCCCCCTCGGTGCCGGCGACGGTCGCGGCCGCGGCGGCGGGCGCCACGGCGGCCATCTTCAGGAACCCCCGGCGCCCCTGCCGGACCTCTTCGTTCTGCGTCTCGTCGGTCATGTCCGTGTCCTCCAGAAGATGCGGCGCTCAGGCGGCCGCCAGCCGGAACGCCTCGCGTTCGATATCCATGAATTCCCGACCCACCCGGCCGACGGCGGCGTAAAGCCGCGCGCCCTTGGCCTCCGTCAGGTCGGCGAAGAAATGCCCCGCCCAAGGGCCGACATGCCGGGCCCAGAACTCGCGCTGTCGCGACATCGCCACCGGCGCGCCGAAGCGGCCGACGATGATCGCGCCCATCACCTCCATCAGCGAGGCGATGCCGTCCTCGGGTTCGAACACGCCCCCGGCCCGGGCGAGGCCCAGCCGGGTGAAATCGGCGCGCAGTGCGGCGAGCGGCTTTTCGTTCAGGAACCCGGTCAGGTAGTAGCTGGCATAGGGCAACAACTCGCCCCGCCCCAAACCGATGAAGAGCGCGTCGTATTCGCGGCGGACCGAAACCGGATCGGCCTGTCGCGCGACCCCCGCCAGATCGTGGATCGCCCGGCCCAGCGGCGTGGAATCGCCCGACAGCGCCGCCGTCTGGTCAAGCACCATCCGGTCCATCGGACGCGCGAGCACGAGCCCGAGATAATTGTAGAGATCCGCGCGAAGGCGGTCTTCCTCGGCTGGCTGGCCCGCGGGTGCGGGGGCGCTGGCGTTCATTCGCTCTCAGTCTCCCTCGAAGGTGAAGCGCATCCGGGGCAGTGCCTCCACCACGGCGGGCGCGACCTCCTCCGCCGCGCCGTCCGTATCGCGATCATCCTCTGCCGGGGGCGTTCGGGCAAGAGAAATCGGTTCCCCTGCGTCATCATGCACGTCCGCACCGAGGGGCGCTTCCGGCTCGGCCACGACCTCGGCATCGGGTGCGGGGTTCGGTTCGGACAGGTGGCGGAGATGGGCGGCCAGCCCCTTGCCCACCTCGTAGGAAGTGCGCAGCGCCCCGCCGTTCAGGCCATCGCCGGTAAAGTCCCCGTCGTAGTCGTTCAGCCCGTCCAGGTTCGCTAGGATCGGGTTCGACCGCCACAGGCTGCGCAGTGCCCGGTTGCGGATATGGTTCGGCACCGCGCGCGCCAGAAACGCCGCGACGTCGTCGCCCGACCGAACGCTGTCGGGGTCGGGCAGGGACAGGCGCTCCAGGATTTCCGCCTCGGGCAGGTCGGCCAGCTCGGCCACCTCGGCTTCGGCCGCGCGCGCCTCCCGGGCCCGCGCCTCGGCGGTCTCCGCCGCTTCGACGGCGCGCTTGCGGCGGGCCCAGAAGTCGCTCACCGCCGCCCACGCAGCGATTGCGGATTGCGCCAGACATCGGCGCCCTGCGCGATGCGCGCGTCGCCGATCCCGTCCTGCGCGGCCCCTTCGCGATGCTTGTCGCGGCGGCGCTTCACGAAGGGTTCGTCGACATGGTGCAGCGCCACGAACGCTTCCACCCATTCGACCATGCCCGCCGGCATCGCGACCTTCTCGACCCGATCCTCGGCGTCGATCTCGTGGAAGCTGGCCTCGAACGGGCTGGCGGTGACCTTGACCGGTTCGGGCCGTCCGGCCCCGCGCAGTGCGACCCAGACCGAAGGCACCTGCGCCGTCAGGTTCTGGATCAGGCTGTCGGTGTCCTTGCGATGCAACTCCAGCGTCAGGGTCGCGGCGTGGAATTCGGCTACCGTTCCGTCGTCGCGGAGCGGCGTCCAGTCGGCGGGCGGGGCGTGTGGCACGATTCCGGCCAGGGTCCAGACCTGCGCCACCCAGCGGGTGACGCCGGGGCTGCGGCGGAGCAGCACCCCGATGGGCATGGTGGCGGTCTTCGGCGTCTCGTCCATGCGGCCATGTTGCCGTGAAAGCGGCGCCGCGCGAAAGGGGCATTCGGCGGACTGCTTGCAACCGCACCGGTCGCGTGGCCAAGTTGCGCCCGAACCTCCGGAGGGAATCCATGGGCGGACATCTGGTTCTTTGCAGTTGCGCGGGGACGCAGGAACTGGATGCGGACGCGCTGTCGCAGGCGACCGGCCGGGCCTGCGGGCGGGTGCATGACGCGCTGTGCCTGGCCGCGCCCGAGGTGGTCGCCCGCGCCTTCGCCCAGCCCGACACGCTGATGGCTTGCGCGCAGGAGGCGCCGCGCCTGGCGGCACTTGCGGCCGAGGGCGGCGTGGCGCCGCCGATGTTCACCGATATCCGCGACCGGGCCGGCTGGTCCGATGACGGCCCGGCGACGCCCAAGCAGACCGCGCTGCTGGCCGAGGCCGCGCTGCCCGCGCCGGCGCCCCGCGTGCTCGACGTGGCGTCCCAGGGATTGTGCCTGATCGTCGGTCCGGCGGACCGCGCGATGGCGGCGGCGGCGCGGCTGAAGGACGCGCTCGCCGTCACGGTGCTTCTGCCCGAAGGGTCGGCGGCGCCGGAGACGCGGGCGGTGGACATCGTGTCGGGCCGCATCCGACGCGCGACCGGCGCCTTCGGCGGGTTCGACCTGACGCTGGACGGCTTGCGGCAGGTCGATCCGGCCGGGCGCGCGATCGCCTTCGGGCCCGCGCGCGACGGGGCGAAGACGCGCTGCGACGTGATCCTGGATCTGACGGGCGGCACGCCGCTGTTTCCGGCGCATCACAAGCGCGAGGGCTATCTGCGTCCCGATCCCGGCGACCGCCAGGCCGTGGCCGACGCCATCCTCGAGGCCAGCCAGATGGTCGGTACGTTCGAGAAGGTGCTGCATGTCCGGGTCGAACCGGCCCTCTGCGCGCATTCGCGGGCCGAGCAGACGGGCTGCATCCGCTGCCTCGACCTCTGCCCGACCGGGGCGATCCTGCCGGCAGGCGAACATGTCACCGTCGATCCGATGGTCTGCGCCGGGTGCGGGGCCTGCTCGGCGACCTGCCCGTCGGGGGCCATCGCCTATGATGCGCCGCCGGTCGACGACGTCTTCCGCCGGATCGAGGTTCTGGCCCGCGTATTTCGCGGCATGGGCGCCACGCCGACCCTGCTGGTCCACGACGAATACGGGCGCGAGATGATCGCCCTGTCGGCGCGCCACGGGCGCGGCCTTCCCGCCCATGCCGTGCCGCTGGAACTGCCCGCCCTCGCCGCGTTCGGCCATGCCGAGGCGGTCGCGGCCCTGGGCGCGGGGTTCGCGCGGGTCGATATCCTGCCCGGCCCCCGGACCGAACGTGGGCCGCTGACCGCGCAGGTCGCGTTGGCTAATGCCCTGGCGGGGCACGATCTGGTCCGCCTGCCGGATGCGGGCGAGCCCGACGCGCTGGAGGCCGCGACCCGCGATCCGGTCCCGGCCTGCGACCGCGATCCGATCCTGCCGCTGGGCACGCGCCGCCAGGTCACGCGGGTCGCGGCGACGGCGCTGCAAGGCGGCACGCCCGTTCTGCCGCTGCCGGCGGGCGCGCCCTATGGCGCGGTGCTGGTCGATACCGAGGCCTGCACGCTGTGTCTGTCCTGCGTGTCGCTCTGCCCGTCGGGCGCGCTTCTGGACAACCCGGACCGGCCCGAATTGCGGTTCCAGGAGGATGCCTGCCTGCAATGCGGCCTCTGCGCCAATATCTGCCCCGAGGATGCGATCGCGCTGCGGCCGCAGCTCGACCTCAGCCCTGCCGCCCTGTCGCCCCGCGTCCTGAACGCGGAGGAGCCGGCGCTCTGCGTCGAATGCGGCAAGGCGTTCGGCACGGCCGCCACCGTCGAGCGGATTGCGGGCATGCTGGCCGACAAGCATGCGATGTTCGGGGGCGACAAGGCCCGCATGATCCGCATGTGCGACACCTGCCGGGTGGACGCGATGGCGCATTCCGAAAACAACCCCTTCGCGTCCCGCCCGCGCCCCAAGACGCGCAGCAGCGACGATTACCTCAACTGACGGAGAGACCCGATGTCCGACGATTTCAACATGTCCATGCGCAAGTTCCTCAAGCAGGTCGGCGTGACCTCGCAGCAGGAGATCGAGAAGGCCGCCCGCGACAGCGGCAAGTCCGGCCCGTTCCAAGCGAAGGTCGTCCTGACCGTCGACGGGCTCGACCTCGAACATGTGGTCACCGGTACGATCAACGGCACGCCCGAATGAGCGGACCCACCCGCGAGGCGGTCCTTGCCGTCCTGAAGGGGATCGAGGCGCCCGGCGGCGGCGACATCGTGTCCGCCGGCCTCGTCCGCGCGCTGTCGGTCGAGGATGGCACCGCGCGCTTCGTGATGGAGATCGCGCCGGCCCAGGCCACCGCGATGCAGCCGGTGCGCGACGCGGCCGAAGCGGCGATGGCCGCGATGCCGGGCATGACCCGCGCGACCGTCCTGTTGACCGCGCATTCCGACAAGGCGCCGCCCGACCTGAAGCCCGCGCGCCCGGCTGCGCCGACGGGGCCGCAGCCCGTGGCCGGCGTCGACCGGATCCTGGCCGTCGCGTCGGGCAAGGGCGGCGTCGGCAAGTCCACGCTCTCGGCGAACCTGGCCGTGGCGCTCGCCGCCGAGGGGCGTCGCGTCGGCCTGCTGGATGCGGATGTCTACGGGCCGAGCCAGCCGCGCATGCTGGGCGTGTCGGGACGGCCGCAATCGCCCGACGGCAAGACCATCCTGCCGCTGCGCAATCACGGCGTCACGATGATGTCGATGGGCCTGATGACGAACGAGGATCAGGCCGTCGTCTGGCGCGGTCCGATGCTGATGGGCGCGCTGCAGCAGATGATGAACCAGGTGCAATGGGGCGCGCTCGACGTGCTGCTGGTGGATTTGCCGCCGGGCACGGGCGACGTGCAGATGACGCTTGGGCAGAAATTCGCCGTGTACGGCGCCATCGTCATCTCCACCCCGCAGGACGTCGCGCTTTTGGATGCGCGCAAGGGGATCGACATGTTCCGCCAGATGGGCGTGCCGGTCGTCGGCATGGTCGAGAACATGTCGACGCATATCTGC
The DNA here is from genome assembly GCF_023015695.1 of Jannaschia sp. S6380. Taxonomy (NCBI): domain Bacteria; kingdom Pseudomonadati; phylum Pseudomonadota; class Alphaproteobacteria; order Rhodobacterales; family Roseobacteraceae; genus Jannaschia; species Jannaschia sp. S6380. The sequence continues at coordinate 2,368,073 of NZ_JALKAS010000001.1, read as the reverse complement.
TCCGAATGCGGGCACGAGGAGCACATCTTCGGCCATGGCGGCGTCGCGGCGGAGGCCGAAAAGCTGGGCGTGCCGCTTCTGGCGGAGATCCCGCTGCACCTGTCGATCCGGGTGGCGGCGGATGGCGGGGCGCCCGTCGTCGCCTCGAAACCCGGCAGCCCGCAGGCCGAGGCTTTCCGCGCCCTGGCGCGGCGGCTGGTCGCGGATGGCCATGCCTGACTTTCCGCCGCTGATGCGCGGCGTCGCGGCCGAAGATCCGCGCGCCGCGGCCATCGCCGCGGCGAGGGCGGGCTGCGACGGCGGCACGATCTTCTGGCGCGCGGGCGGGGTTCTGGACATGGCGGTCGTCTTCGCCCCCGACGTGCCGCTGTCGCGGGCCGTCCAGATGGCGCCGCTTTGCGCGGTGGCCCTGCGCGACGCGCTCGGCGCGACGGGGCCGGCGGAACTGCCGATCCACCTGGGCTGGGACGGGGGCATCCTCTTGAACGGGGCAGAGGCGGGACGCGTCCGCCCGATTGTGCCGGACCCGGCCGTCGACGCGGTGCCGGACTGGGTCGTGATCCACCTGACCTTGCATATCTTTCCCGATGACGGGGTCGGCACCGCGCTCCTGCTGGAAGGCGGCGGCGACGTCGATCCGGTCGCCCTGCTGGAGGCTTGGGCCCGCCACCTGATGCACCGGTTGTCCGAATGGGAGGACGGCCCCCGCGCCCTTCACGCCGAACTGACGGCCGCGAGTTGGGAGCGGGAGGCGAAGGACGCGGCCTTCCTGGGCCTGTCCGAGGATCTGGGCCGGTTGCGCCGCAACGGCGACGCGACCATTCTGGACCCGCCGACCGACCTGCTGGAGCTGCCATGAACCTCGCCCGCGCGATCCATTTCGACGACAGCGACCGCAACGTCTATCACGTGGCCGCGCGCACCGGCGAGTGGTGCATCCCCGGCGGGTTCGAGTTCTCCAACTGGACGGAGGGCGACCTGACCGGAAAGGCGCGGCAGGCCTTCGCGAATGGCTGGCTGGGGCTGGAGACGTTCGGCCGCGTCACCTTCGTGGCCGTCACCCGGATCGAGGCGCCCGAGCGCGCGGCGCTGATCGAGGCCCTGGCCGACCATTTCGTCGCGATGCACGGTGCCCCCGACCGCGATGCGGCCTATCCCGTCGCCACGCAGGAGGTCGATGCGATGATCGACCTCTGCGACGGGGTGGACGCGAATCGGGTCATGACCGTCGCGCGCGACCTGGGCCCCGCTGGCGTGACCGAGACGTTCCGCATCCTGGCGCCGCGCGACGCCGATCTGGCGCAGGTCGCGGTACATGGCGACGAATAGCGTCAGCGTTCCGCGTTGAAGGTGAACAGCCGCTCGCCCTGCACGCGGTAGCTGTCGATCAGCATCTCGGCGCTTTCGGAGACGAGCCATTCCTCCAGCCGGGCGGCGAGGTCCGCCCGCAGATCCGTGTGCTTGTCCGCGCTGATCGGCAGATAGGCGTATTGATTGAACATCGCGGGATCGCCCTGATACGCGATCGCCATGCCGTCGCGGTTGCCGAAATTCAGCCAGCTCGCGCGGTCCGACAGGACATAGGCCCCCATTCCCACGGCCGTGTTCAGTGCGGCGCCCATGCCCGCGCCCACGGGCCGGTACCAGTCGCCATCGGGCACGATGTCCGCCGCCTGCCACAGGGACAGTTCCGCCTTGTGGGTGCCGCTGTCGTCGCCGCGGCTGACAAAGGGGGATTCCGCTTCGGCGATCCGCGTCAGCGCCGCCGCCGCGCTGTCGGCCCCGGCGATGGCGGCGGGGTCGTCCTCGGGGCCGACGATGACGAAGTCGTTGTACATGATCTCGCGCCGGTGGGGGGCGTGCCCTTCGGCGACGAAAGCCGCCTCGGCGGCGCGCGCATGGACCAGCACGGCATCGACATCGCCCGCCGCGCCCAGGCGCAGCGCCTGGCCGGTGCCGACGACGACGAGCTGGACCTCGATCCCGGTCTCCTCGGCGATGGCGGGCAGCAGGATGTCGGCGAGGCCGGAGTTCTGGAAAGAGGTCGTCACCGCCATGCGCATCGGCTCGGCCGCGGCGGCGAGGGGAAGGAGCAGGGCGAGGGCCAGTGCGCGGATCATTCGACGATATCTCCTTTCAGGAACGCCGCCGCCTCGGGCGTACGCGGCGCCGCGAAGAAGGCGGGCGCCGGACTCGCCTCGTGGACGCGGCCATGCAAGAGGAAGATGACGTCGGACGCAATCCGCCGCGCCTGTCCCATGTCATGCGTCGCCACGACGATCCGGGTTTGCGCGGATGCCGCGACTAACAGAGCCTCGATCTCGCGCGTGGCACGTCCGTCGAGCGCGGCGCAGGGCTCGTCGGCGAACAGGATCTCGGGTTCGGTGATGAGCGCGCGGGCGAGTGCCAGCCGCTGCATCTCACCCCCCGACAGCGACGGCGCCTGGCGCGGCAGCTTGTCGGCCAGATCGAACCGCGCGGCCTGGTCGCGGGCGCGGGCTTCGGCGGCGCGCCGGGTCAGCCCGCGCAGGCGCAGCGGAAAGGCCAGGTTCGCCAGCACCGTCCGGCGCAACGCGATCGGTTGCTGAAACACGTAGGCCTGCCGCGTTCGGGCCTCCACCTCGGGCATGGACCAGGTCACCTGGCCCGCGGCCACCCGCTGCAACCCGTGCATCATCCGCAGAAGCGAGGTCTTGCCCGACCCGTTCGGCCCGATCACCGCCGTGATGCCTTCGGTGCCGACCGTCAGGTCGACCGGTCCGACCAGATTGCGCCCGCGCCGGCGCAGCGTGGCCCCCATGAGCCGCAGCGGCAGCGCGGCTACCATGTGCCACGCCGTTCGGTGCGCATGACCCAGTGGCTGGCCCAGCTGACGCTGAGCGACAGGCCGATCAGCACGATGCCGAGGCCCAGCGCCAGCGCGAAATCGCCGCGCCCCGTCTCGAGTGCGATGGCCGTGGTCAGGACGCGGGTCGCGCCGTCGATGTTGCCGCCAACGATCATGATCGCGCCGACCTCGCCGATAGCGCGGCCGAACCCCGCCAGCGCCGCGGTCAGAAGGGCGCGGCGCCCGTCGATCAGAAGGGTCGCGACCCGCTGCCACCGCGTCGCGTTCATCGAGATCAGGAGGTCGTGGTATTCGGCCCACAGGTCGCGCGTGGCCTGATGCGCGATCGACGCGACAAGGGGCGTGATGATCACCACCTGCGCCGTGATCATCGCCGTCGGCGTGAACAGCAGGCCCAGCACGCCCAGCGGACCCTGGCGCGACAGGAACAGATAGACCACGAGGCCCACCGCCACCGGCGGCAGCGCGATCAGCGCGTTCAGCGTGGCGATCACGAAGCGCCGCAACCGAAAGCGCCGCACCGCCAGCCAAGCCCCCAGCGGCAGCCCGATCAGGCAGGCGATCACCAGCGCGGTCAGCGTCACCCGCAGCGACCGCAGCGTGATTTCGAGCAGTTCGGGATCCAGCGAGAGGACGAGGCGCAGCGCCTCGCCCAGACCGGCGGCCAAGTCGTTCATCGTCCCCTCCGCGCGCCACTTGGCCCGCGCGCAGCGGCACGATCAACCCCGTTCTCGCCCGGGCGCCGTCGGGTCGGTCGGCCCGCGTTGACAGACACCGGAACGCCCGATAGAGGCCGCGACCTGCCCACATGCGCCAAGGCCCGGAGCTGGAATTGAGCCGAAAGACCGCCGTCTATGCTGCGTTTCACGCGCCGGCCCCCGTCATCGACGCCGATTTCGTGGTCCCGATCCATGTCGGACGGGCGCGCGCCGCCGCGCCCCTGGACGGGATGATCGGCGACGACACGGGTGACAACATCTCGGCGCGGAACCCCGCCTATTGCGAGCTGACGGCCCTCTACTGGGCGTGGAAGAATGACCGAACAAGCGCACGTATCGGCCTGATGCACTATCGCCGCATGCTGGACATGGCGGGCACGGCGGAGGGGGCGCAGGCGGAGTTGTTCGTGCCCCGCTTCGACGCGCGGGATTGGGCCGCCCGCACGTCGGACTGGCTGGCCGAGCACGGCGACGACTGGGACGTCATTTTGCCGCGACGGCACACGATGGGTCGGACGGTCGAGACGAATTATCGTCGCGGCCACGCGCCCGCCGATTTCGACCGGTTGCGCGCGGTGATCGCCGAGTTCCACCCCGCCCATCTCGACGCGTTCGAGGCCGAGGCTGCGCATCGCCGGATCTATCTCGGCAATATCTTCCTGATGCGGCGGGACATCTTCGATGGCTATTGCGAATGGCTCTTCGACATCCTGGAACGGGTGGCCGTGACCGATTTGCAACGGACCCACTACTCGCCCACGCAAGCGCGCTATCTGGGGTTTCTGGCCGAACGGCTGCTGGGCGTGTACATGCGGTACCTGCGGGCCCGGCGCCCGAACCTGCGGGTCCGCGAGGTCCATATCATCAACACGTCGAACGCCCTGTTCAATCCCTATGTCAGCGACGACCGTTGCAACGGGCCCGAGGACGTCAACATCGCCTTCTCGGCCGACCGGGCCTATCTTCCGCATACGGCCGCGATGCTGCAATCGGTGCTGTCGCGCGCCGACCCCGCGCGGCGGATAAACCTGTTCTTCCTGCATTCGGACATCGCGCCCGTCGATCTGGAACTGCTGGGCGAGGTGGTGGCGATCCATCCCCGTGCGACGCTGCACCCGATCAACGCGGGCGAGACCTTCGGCGGCGCCTATCGGTCGGCCAGCCGTGCGCCGTCGAACGCCACCTACAACCGGTTCCTGCTGTTCGACCTGCTGCCCGGGCTGGACCGGCTGCTGTATCTCGACGTCGACATGATCGCGCTGGACGACGTCTGCGCGCTGTTCGACACGGACATGGGCGGGGCCGCGCTGGGGGCCGTGACCGACCACATCATGACCCGAACGCTGACCGGCGCGACCCCGACCGTCGACCCCGAGGTGCCGGACCTGCGGACCTATCACCGCGAGGTTCTGGGCCTGAGCGACGATCAGATCGCCCGCTACTTCAACGCCGGGCTGCTGCTGTTCGATTTCACCCGCATGGACGTCGCGGCCACCGGGCGCACGCTTTTCGCGGCGGCGGAGAAGGGGCGCTACCTGTTCCGGGACCAGGACATCCTGAACATGCATTTCAAGGACGACCTGCACGTGCTTCCCGACGAATGGAACGTGTTCAACACGATCCGCGCGGGTTACAACCGGGTGCCCGCGCCGAACCACCGGCGCGCGATGCAGGCCAGGTCCGCGCCGCGACTGGTCCATTACGCCGCGGGCGATTACAAGCCGTGGAACCGCGTGGCCGTCCCGATGGCGCAGCACTACTGGGCAGCCATCATGCAGACCCCGTTCTACGCCGAGGTGCTGGCGCGGCAGCGGGTCCAGACCGCGCCGGGGCGCCGCGGGTCCGTGGTCGAGACCGGCCGCAAGCTGGCCGAGCGATTCCCCGTGCTCAAGCCCGTGCTCCTGCGGGTTCACGCGGCGCTGCGCGATCGGCAGCGCTAGGCGGCATGTCCGACATCACGACGAGGCCCGGCATGCCGACGCCCCTGACCCCCGACGAGAGCGAATATCTGGAAATCTGGCGGCGGCGTCCATCCTATTTCGTCGTCTCGCCCTACAAGACGGCGACCACGACGGTCGGCCGCGCGCTTGCCGATCTGGGTGCGGGGCGCGCGGTCATGCCCTATTGCGCCGCGCTGCCCCGCGCACGCCGCGATGCCTTCGCCCGGTGGGAGGCGCGGATGGCGGGTTTCGACGACGCCGCGGCCTTCCTCGCGTCCCGGGGCGCGGAGGTGCGGCGCAGGTTCGCCCGCGTCGCCCTGCTGATGACGCCGTTCGACATCTTCGCCGATGCGCCTTTCGGCCACGGACAGGTCCACCCGGTGCTGATCCGTGCCTTGGCGCCACGGGCGCGGTTCATCTGGGTCGATCGCCCGCTGCAGGACTGGCTGGAGAGCGTCCGCCATTGGGAGGAGACGCATCCCGAGACCTATCCAGGCTGTCGCCAATGGCGGACGCGGCCCGACACCCGCATCGCACAGGTGACCGCGCGCCGCGACCGGGCTTGGCGCAACTTCCGCGCCGCGGCGGACGCCTTCCCCGAGGATTGCCTGGAACTGCGGATGGAGGAGTTGCGCGACCATGGGCGGCTCGCGGCCTTTTGCGGGGTGCGCGATCCGGGGCGGCCGATACGGCCGCGGAACGTCAGCCGGCGCGCCTGAAGGCAAGACGGGCGGCCCCGCCGGGAGCCGCCCGCCAATCGGGTCGCGCGAGGCTCGGTCAGCGCCAGAGCGAGACGCAGGGGATCTTGGTGCGGTCGCAGCGGTCGGCGTATTTCGCGGCGATGTCGCGCACCTCCTCCATCACGCCGTCCGACAGCTTGATCGGGTCGAGGCCCAGACCCAGGAACCTGTCATTGGCCACGTGCAGGTCGTTCTCGTCGGCCTCGTTCCGGGGATTCTCAAGATAGGCGATCTCGGCGTCCATCCGGTCGGCGATCATCTTGGCGAGGTCGCGGACGCGGTGGGTCTCGGTCATCTGGTTGAGGATGTTCACCCGCTCGCCCTTCTGCGGCTGGTTCTCGAGCGCCAGTTCGATGCAGCGGCAGGTGTCCTGGATGTGGATGAAGGCGCGGGTCTGGCCGCCGGTGCCGTGGACGGTCATCGGATAGTCGACCGCGGCCTGCATGATGAACCGGTTCAGGACCGTGCCGTAGTCGCCGTCATAGTCGAAGCGGTTGATGAGCCGTTCGTCGCGGCGCGTCTCCTCGGTCTGGGTCCCCCAGACGATGCCCTGGTGCAGGTCGGTGATCCGCACCTGATCGTTCTTGTTGTAGAAGTGGAAGAACAGCTGATCCTGGCTCTTGGTCATGTGGTAGATCGAGCCGGGGTTCGTCGGGTACAGGATCTCCTGCTCGCTTTCGCCGGCCGGCGTGTCGATGCGTACCTTCAGGTAGCCCTCGGGGATCTGCATGCCCGCCGTGCCGTAGCCGTAGACGCCCATCGTGCCGAGATGGACCAGGTGAATGTCGAGGCCCGATTCAACGATCGCGGCCAGCACGTCGTTGGTGGCGTTCAGGTTGTTCGACACGGTGTAACGCTTGTGCGCGGCGGACTTCATCGAATAGGGCGCGGCGCGCTGCTCGGCGAAATGCACGACGGCGTCGGGCTGCTCCTCCTGGAACAGGGTCAGAAGGCGGTGATAGTGCTGGCCCACGGTAAAGTTGTGGAACTTGATCTCGTTGCCCGTCATCTCCTTCCAGACGCGCAGCCGTTCGCCGATGGGCCGGATCGGCGTCAGGCTCTCGACCTCTAGCTCCAGGTCGATCTCGCGGCGCGACAGGTTGTCGACGATCGTGACGTCGTGCCCGCGTGCGGAGAGATACAGCGCGTTCGGCCAGCCGCAGAACCCGTCCCCGCCCAGAATGATGACCTTCATCGTGCTGCTTCCTCTTCGAATCGACCTATGGATTGCGGGGCTATATCGTCGCAAAACCCGGACATGGCAAACGACCTCCGCGACTCCCCGCCCAAGCGGAAATTCGCCGTTTGCAACCCGACCGCCCCATCCGTAGGTATCCGCCGCATCGGACGGCCCCGGGGGCGGTCCGCAGGCAATTCTGGTGATCCGGTCCTATGAAGAACTCCTCCTCCCTCGTCCTCGTTGGCGGCCTCGGCTTCGTCGGGCGCAACATCCTCGAAGCGATCGGGACGGAGGCCGGGTTCGCCGACCTTGCGCCGTCGGTGATCGACGACCTGTCGAACCCGGCACCGGGGCATGACGCGCTGGATCTGCCGATGCATCTGGGCGGCTACCAGTCCGAAGGCGCGATCGACTTCCTGGAGGGGATGGAGGCGGGTCCGGCCGGACGCACCTTCGTGTTCCTCGCCGGCGAGACGCGGGTGGCCGAAAGCAAGGACCGCCCTCTCGACTTCATCGAGGCCAACATCGCCGACCCGTCGCGTTTCGTGATGCAGGCCGTGCGGCCCGGCGACCGGTTCATCCTCGTCTCGACTGCCGGCGCGCTGTTCGACGGCACGTTCGAAGTGTCGGTCGACAGCCCCTATTGCCCCAAGAACTTCTATGGCGCGACCAAGGCCGCCGAGGAGATGATCCTGGAGAAGCTGGTCGCGCTGCGCGGCGGCACGTTCCGCGTCGTGCGCCTGACCAACGTGTTCGGGCGCTATTCCGACAACAAGAAGAGCGCGATCCATGCCTTCACCCGCGCCGCCATCGAGGGGCGGCAGGTGTTCGTCAACGGCGACGGCGGTCAGAGCCGCGACTTCATCTATGCCGGCGATGTCGGCCGCGGCATCGCCACGCTGGCGCGCAAGCTGGCCGCGGGCGAGGAGACGGACCCGGTCAACATGCTGGGCAGCGGGCGGTCGACCTCGCTGATGGACGTGATCGCGGCGGTCGAGAAGGCCGCAGGCAAGCCCCTGGCCTACGAGAAGGTCCCGGCCGAGGACCTGTTGGCCACCGAGCCCCGGGACGTCATCGCCAACCCGCGCGACGTGCGCGTCCTGCTGGGCGACGGGGTGACCGATCTGGAACGCGGCATCGCCGAGACGCACGCCTACTATGCCCGCTGACCGCGCGTCGCATGTCCATATCGTCGGCGCGGGCTTTTCGGGCGCCGTGCTCGCACGCGAACTGGCCGAGGCGGGGCATCGCGCCACGGTGGTCGACGCCCGGCCCCATGTCGCCGGCAATTGCCACACCGAGCGCGATGCGGACACGGGGGTTCTGGTCCACCGCTACGGGCCGCACATCTTCCACACCGGCGATGCCGAGGTTTGGGACTACGTCAACCGTTTCGGCAGGTTCCGTCCGTTCCGGCACCGGGTTCAGACCACGGCGCAGGGGGCGGTCTATTCGCTGCCGATCAACCTGCTGACGATCAACCAGTTCTTCGGCACGACTTTCCGTCCCGAGGAGGCGCGGGCCTTCGTCGCCGAACAGGCGGACCGCACGATCACCGATCCGAAATCCTTCGAGGAGCAGGCCCTGGCGATGGTGGGGCCCGATCTCTACGAGGCGTTCTTCAAGGGCTATACCGAGAAGCAGTGGGGCTGTTCGCCGCGCGAGCTGCCGGCCTCGATCCTCAAGCGGTTGCCGCTTCGGTTCAGCTATGACGACAGCTATTTCGCCCATCCCTGGCAGGGCATGCCCGAGGACGGATATACCGCCGTCGTGCAGGCCATGCTCGACCACCCCGGCATCGGCCTGAGGCTGAACCAGCCGCACGCGCCCGGGGACACCGGGCCGGGCGATCACCTGTTCTGGTCGGGGCCGCTCGACGCGTGGTTCGACCATGCGCATGGGCGGCTGGGATACCGGACCCTCGATTTCGAGGATTTCACGGCCCAGGGCGACTGGCAGGGGACGCCGGTGATGAACTACGGTGATGCCGACGTGCCGCAGACCCGCATCACCGAACACAAGCACTTCGCCCCGTGGGAGGAACACGCCGCCACGATCTGCTCGCGCGAGACGTCGCGGGACTGCGGGCCGGACGACATCCCCTACTACCCCATCCGCCAGGTGCACGAGAAGGCGATGCTGCGCGACTACGTCTCCCTGGCCGAGGGCGTGCGCGGCGTGACCTTCATGGGGCGCCTGGGCACCTATCGCTATCTCGACATGGATGTCTGCATCCGGGAGGCGCTGGACACCGCGCGCGCCTATCTCGATGCACATGCGGCAGGGCGTTCGTTGCCGCCTTTCCTGCGGTCACCGCTCTGACCGAGGGGCGCCGATCCGGGCTCTGGGCCGTGGTGGTCACATTCGACCGCCGCGATCAGCTGGCAAGGACGCTGCGGCGTCTGCTCGACGCGGATCCGGCGCATCTGGACGGCGTGCTGGTGGTCGACAACGCCTCTACCGACGGCACGGCGGACTGGCTCGCCGCCCAAGACGATCCGCGCCTGGAGGTGCTGACGCTGCCGTCCAATGTCGGCGGGGCCGGTGGGTTCGAGGCGGGGTTGCGCCATGCGATGGCACGGACCGACGCCGAATGGTTCTGCCTGATGGATGACGACGCCCGGCCGCGGCCCGATGCCCTGGCCCGCTTCGCCGCGCGGGATCGCGGCGACCGCATCGCCTGGTTCGCGGCGGTGGTCTATCCCGACGGCACGATCTGCGAGATGAACCGCCCCCTTCTGGACCCGTTCCGGGACTGGGGCCGCATCCTGCGCACCCTGCTGCGCGGGCGCGAGACGTTCCATGCCGGCCCCGAGGCCTATGACGCCGGGGCCCCCCGCGACATCGACGGCGGGTCCTTCGTCGGCGCGTTCCTGTCGCGCCGCGCGGTCGAGGTCGCGGGCTATCCCGACGGAAGGCTGTTCATCTATGGCGATGACACGATCTATTCGCTGGCGCTCGGGCGTCGTGCCGGCCCGCTCGGGTTCGATCCGGACGTGGTGTTCGAGCATGACTGCGCCACGGCGATCGTGGGTGCGCGACGCATCGCGCCGCTCTGGAAGGTGTTCTACCTCTATCGAAACCGGGCGTTCGTCTATCGGCTGACGGCCGGGCGCGTGGCCGGCACGGCGATCTTCCTCGCGTTCGGGGCGATCTGGCTGGCGCGGGCGCGGCATTACGGATCGGACCGGCGCGCCTATCTGAAGCTCTGGCGCGCGGCGATGCGCGACGGGCTCGCGGGGCGGCGCGACCGCGACCACGCGGCCGTCCGCGCCCTCCTTACTTCTCCAGCACCTTCGCGTTGAACCGGCGCATCAGCAGCAGCCCGAAGAACAGCAACCCCAACGTCACCACGGCCAGGAAGACCGGCGAGACGAATTGCGGGTCGTAGGTCGGGTAGAACCCAGCCCGCATCGCCGCCGTCAGGTGAATGAGGGGGTTCCACCACAGCACGTCCTGCGCGACGCGGGGCAGTTCCTCGAACAGGTAGATGATGCCCGAGGCCAGGAAGAGCGGTCGCGTCGCGATGTTCCAGATCGTCTTCCAGATCGGGAAATAGGCGGCGATGACCGCGTTGACCATCGCCATTCCCGCCCCCAGCGCCACGATCGTGGCGTAGACCGCGATCACGATGGCCATGTCGATCCGCGTGTGGATGTCCTGCAGGATGATGATCCCGCCCAGCAGCAGGGTCGCAATCAGGACGCCCGTCAGCGTGTTGAGCACGATCCGCGCCGCGACCGCGTCGAGCCAGGACACCACCGGATAGACCAGCAGGTTGCGCGAGTAGGTCAGCGCCGAGGAGACGGTCAGCTGGACCCGACTGAACAGGTTGAAGGGCAGGAAGGCCGTCGCGTAGAACAGCAGGAAGCTGTCGCCTAAGGACGGCTGGCGCAGCAGCAGCGAGAAGCCGAACGCCAGCAACACGATCATGCCCAGCGGCTCCAGTATGGCCCAGACATAGCCGCCGGGCGAGCGGCCGTAGCGGGCCTGCATCTCGCGCAGCGTCAGCGCGACCGTGGACCGCACGCGGCTGCCGTTGCGCGGAACCTGGAACCTCGGCGTCTGCGCCGGTCTTATGGTCTCTGTGTCGCGCACGGCCTCCCTCGCGGAACTGGCAATCTGCGCCCAAGCTATTTAAGAAATCCACAGGAACTGCAATCGCGCGCCGGGGATCTTCCGTCGCGCGTCCCGGCAAGCGAGCACCCGATCCCCATGTCAGACCGCGCCCCTTCCGACACCCCGCCGGAGACGTTGCCCCCCGCGGCCGAGACCCCGCCCGCCACGGACACGCCCGAGACCGAGGAGGAGCGCGCCGAGCGCCTGGCCCGCAAGGCCCGGCAGGCAAAGCGGCGCGAGAACAACAAGAACGGCGGCAAGAAGGGCGGCGGCAAGCCGAAGCCGCCCCCGGTGGAGGTCGGACCCGTCGCCGCGCCGGCAAGCGTCCGCAGGCGCCATTGGGGCGTGATCGCGAGTTTCATCCTGGTGGTGCTGCTGCCGCTGGCGTTGACGGGCGGGTATCTCTGGACGATGGCGCGCGATCAATACGCGTCCACCGCCGGCTTCACCGTCCGGCAGGAGGAGGGCGGCGCCGCGACCGAACTGCTGGGCGGGTTCGCCGCACAGCTGTCGGGCGGCGCGGCCAGTTCGGACGCGGCGATCCTCTATGAGTACATCCAGAGCCAGGCGATGGTTCAGGCCATCGACGAGCAGATCGACCTGGTGACGCATTATTCGCAATACTGGGAGGAGGATCCCGTCTTTTCGATCTGGCCCGGCCCCTCGATCGAGGAGTTGCTGTGGTACTGGTCGCGCGTCGTCGACGTCGCCTACGACCAGACCAGCGGCCAGGTGGAGCTGCGGGTTCAGGCCTTCGATCCCGTCACCGCGACCGAGATCGCCGAGGCGATCCTGCGCGAGAGCCAGGACCTCGTGAACGATCTGAACGCCACCGCCCGCGACGATGCCAGCCGCTTCGCGCGGCAGGACCTGGAGGAGGCGCTGGAACGGCTGAAGACCGCCCGCGAGGCCTTGACCCTGTTCCGCACCCGCACCCAGATCGTCGACCCCGAGACAGACCTGCAGGGCCGGATGGCGGTCGTGAACACGTTGCAGGCGCAGCTGGCGCAGGCACTCGTCGATCTCGACATCCTGCTGGAGCGGACGAACGCCTCGGACCCGCGCGCGGTGCAGGCGCAGCGCCAGATCGACGTCATCCGCGAGCGCATCCGCCAGGAACGCTCCGCCGTCGCCGCCGGCCAGTCCGACGTCGATGGCGACGACTATCCGTCGCTGCTGGCCGAATACGAAGGGTTGGTGGTCGACCGCGAATTCGCAGAGGAGAGCTATCGCGCGGCGCTGACCGCACTCGACATTTCGCGCACGAACGCGACGCGGCAGACGCGCTACCTAGCGACCTATATCAGCCCCACCCACCCGCAATCGGCCGGCTATCCGCGCCGCGGCATCATCTTCGGCCTGACGGGGCTGTTCCTGCTGCTGGGCTGGTCGATCCTGGTGCTGATCTACTACTCGATCCGCGACAGCCGCTGAGGGTTCGGCCGGTGCTGCGTCTCGAGAACCTCTCCAAGAGTTTCTGGCTCAAGGGCGAGAAGCGGACGGTCATCTCGGACCTGACGCTGACGCTGCCGACGGGGCGGTCGCTGGCGCTCCTGGGGCGAAACGGGGCCGGCAAGTCGACGCTGCTGGAGTTGATCGCCGGCGTGCAGCGCCCCGATTCCGGCCGGGTGATCTCGACCGGCGCGGTCTCCTGGCCCGTCGGGTTCGGCGGGTCCTTCAACCCGCAGATGACCGGCGCGCAGAACACGGCCTTCGTCGCGCGGGTCTACGGTGTCGATACCGAAAGCCTCAAGGCGTTCGTCCTCGACTTTTCGGAGCTGGGGCGGCAGTTCGACGCGCCGGTCAAGACCTATTCCTCGGGGATGCGGGCGCGGCTGGGGTTCGGGCTGTCGATGGGCATCCGTTTCGACACCTACCTGGTCGATGAGGTCACCGCCGTTGGCGACGCCAGCTTCAACCGCAAGAGCAAGGCCGTCTTCCGAGAGCGGATTCGCAACGCCAGCGCCATCATGGTCAGCCATCAGATGGAGAAGCTGCGCGACTACTGCGACGCGGCCCTGGTGCTGACCGGAGGCAAGCTGGAATTCTACGACAAGCTGGAGGACGGCGTGGCCCGTCACAGGGAACTGCTGGCCTGAGTCCGCGCAGTCGAGGGCGGCGATGCCCGCACGGTCGAGACAAGATGTCGTAAAATCAGACGGATGCGTCACAGGTCCGTCCAAATAGTGCCGCCGGCCGGCTGAACCGGCGACCTAGATCCGATCCGACCCAAGCGGCGCGGACCGGAGGATGACGCTTACATTCATAGGCATGACGCTGCCCGCGCATGACGACCGGTTCGCCACGCTGTCGGACCTGGACCTCGTGCATGTGGACGGCCAGGCGATCTTGTTCGCCACCGACCCGAACGGGCGGATCTTCGGTCATGCGATCGCCGCGGACGGGGAACTGGTGGCGCTGAACGACCGCGGCGTGGGCATGGACCGGACCGCCGGCACAAGTGTCGCCACGACCGTGCAGACGACGGCGGAAGGGGTGGAACTGCTCGTCGGCGGCCGCCGCGACGGGGCCGCGACGCTGACGATCGGGTCCGACGGCCGGCTCGACATCGCGCAGGATCTGCCTTCGGGCGCTCCCGCCGCCGTCGACGTCTCGGTGGCCGTTGAGATCGACGACGGCTTGCTGGTCACGCGTGCCGCGGGCGGGGCCGGGCTGGCGCTCTCGGCCGGTGGCGCGGGCCTGGCCGATCCGATCGCCGTGGCGGGCACCGGGCCGCAGGACGGCGCGCGCGGCGTAGCGGACCTGGCCCATGCTAACATCGGCGGTCGTCAGATCGTCTTCGCCGCCGCGCAGGGGGACGGCTATTCGCAGGCAGATTCCGGTGTCAGCAGCTGGACCGCGGATGCGGGCGGCCTGCGCCCCGCCGATATCGTCGCCACGCTCGACGGGGTCGGCTTCATGGTGCCGACGTCGATTGCCACCGCGACGGTCGCGGGCGAGACCTGGCTCATCCTCGCCTCCGCCCAGGGCGCGTCCGGCGGGTTGAGCGTGATGCATGTCGACCCCGAGGGGCAGATGCTGCCCGTCGATCACGTGAACGACACGCGCGACACCCGGTTCGGCGGGGCGCGGGCCGTCGAGACGCTGAACCGCGACGGCGTCGTTTATGTCGCGGCGGGGGGCACGGATGGCGGGATCAGCCTGTTCGTGCTGATGCCCGACGGCAAGCTCGTCCTGATCGACAGCTTCGAGGATACGTTGACCGCCGGGCTGGCCGACGTCACGGCCATCGCGATGGAGTTCCGCGACGGCGCGATCCAGATCTACGTCACGTCCGAGAGCGAGGTCGGGATCACCCATCTGCGGCACGCCCCCGGCAAGGCGGGCCGCACCCTGCGCGCCGAGGACGACGGCCCGGTCCGCCTTTCGGGGACGTCGGGGCTGGACCTGATCGCGGGCGGCGCGGGTAGTGACACGCTCGACGGGGGCGGACGTGACGACATCCTGTCGGACGGGGCCGGCGCGGATCGCATGACCGGCGGCTGGGGCCATGACACCTTCGTGCTGGCATCGGACCGAACGGCGGATGTCATCACCGATTTCAACCCCAGGCACGACCGCCTGGACCTGGGCGCCTGGCCCTTCCTCTACGACGTGAACAGCCTGTCGATCCTGTCCACCGCCGATGGTGCCCGCATCGAATGGCGGGGCGAGGTTCTGACGCTGATCGCCCTGGACCTCGCCCCGATCCCGCCCGAGGAGGTCCGCGCGGCGATCCTGCGCGGACCGAACCGGACGTTCCGCGCCCCCGACATGACGCTGACCGGCGGGGCAGAGGATGACGCGCTGCAGGGTTCGTGGGGGCGCGACGTGTTGCAGGGGCATGGCGGCGGCGACGTCCTGGAAGGGGGCGACGCGCCCGACCTCCTGCTCGGCGGGGATGGCCGGGACACGCTGGCGGGCGAGAACGGCAACGACACGTTGATGGGCGAGGCCGGGTCCGACCTCCTTCTCGGCGGGCGCGGCCATGACTTGCTCGAGGGGGGCGCGGATACAGACACGCTCAGGGGCGACGCCGGGAACGACACCTTGCTGGGCGGGGCCGGCGACGACGACCTGGACGGCGATACCGGCGACGACGAACTGGACGGGGGCGCGGGATGGGACCGTCTGGCCGGAGGCGACGGGGGCGATACGCTTTTGGGGGCCGCGGGTGACGACACCCTGACCGGTGATCGCGGCGCAGACCGGCTGGACGGCGGGGACGGCGCCGATCACCTGTCCGGCGGACGCGATGCAGACACGCTTCTGGGTGGCGACGGGGATGACAGCCTGTTCGCGGGCGCGGGCGCGGACCGTCTCGCGGGCGGGGCCGGCGTGGATCGTCTGGTCGGTGGGGAGGGGGACGACCGGCTGGATGGCGGATCGGAGGACGACCATCTTTCGGGCGAGCAGGGCGATGACTGGATCGGTGCGGGGCGTGGGGACGACACGCTTTTCGCCGGCGGCGGAATGGATACGCTGGCCGGCGGGCGCGGGGCGGACCTGCTTGTCGGTGGTGGCGGATCGGACGAACTGAGCGGCAACAATTCTGCGGACCATCTCTCCGGCGGCGGCGGCAGTGACCGGCTGTTCGGCGGACGCGGCGCCGATACCCTGTGGGGCGGCGATGGCGGCGACGTCGCCGAAGGGGGTCGGGGCGATGACCGCATCCTGGGCGAGGCCGGGGCCGACCGGGCCGCGGGGGGAAATGGCGGCGACCATCTTTCGGGCGGCGGCGGCGGCGACCATCTCTCGGGCGGGGCCGGTCGCGACACGATCGCGGGCGACTACGGCGCCGACACCCTGCTGGGAGAGGATGATGCGGACGAACTTCTGGGTGGCGCGGGGCAGGACCGACTCGACGGGGGAAGTGGCGATGACGGTCTGAGCGGCGGCGGGGGGCGTGACACGCTGATCGGTGGTCACGGGGGCGACCGGCTCGACGGCGGGCGGGGGAACGACGTGCTTCGCGGCGGCGACGGGGCCGATGTCTTCGTCTTCCGCGCGAGTGCGGGTCGGGACCGTGTCGAGGATTTCCGCTTGGGCGCGGACCGCATCCTGCTGGACCGGGCGCTCGTCGGCGATGCCGAAACCGGCGCGCAGATCGTGGCCCGCTACGCGCGCGAGACGGCCGAAGGGGTCCTGCTGGACCTGCCGGGCGACGACGCGATCCTTCTGCACGATATGACCGGCCTGACCGGCCTGGCCGAGGCGATCGACATTATGTGAGGGCGACGTCGTGATCCGCCGTCGCCCGTGCATAACGGTCGTCGAACCGGACGATGTCGTCCTCGTCCAGAAACGCGCCGGTCTGCACTTCGATCAGTTCGACGGGTTCGGTGCCGGGGTTTTCCAGCCGGTGCACGGTGCCGACGGGGATGAAGACCGACTCGTTTTCGGTCACGCGCCGGACGTCCGGCCCGATGGTCGCCCGCGCGACGCCGGCGACGACCACCCAGTGTTCGGCGCGGTGCAGGTGCTTCTGCAGGCTGAGGAGGCCGCCGGGATTGACGACGATGCGCTTGACCAGAAAGCCGTCGCCGCGGATCAGCGTCTCGAAATGGCCCCAGGGGCGATGCACCTTGGGAAAGCTGTCGGCCTGCGCCATGTTGGCGTTGCGCATCGCGCGGACCACCTGGCCCAGTTCGCCGACGCGGCCCCGGTCGGCCACGAGCACCGCGTCGGGCATCGCGATCGCGACCACGTTGTCGAGGCCGAGGCCGATGAGGCGCTGCCCCCCCTCCTCGGCACGCAAAAGGGTGTCGCGGCAGTCGAAACTCTCGGCCGGACCCTGCCGGACGACGCCCTGCGCGTCTGTTTCGGCATGTCGATAGATCGCCTCCCACCCGCCGAGGTCGGACCAGGCACAGGGCAGGCGCACGACGTCGAGGTTCCGCGCTGCCTCCATGACCGCGTAGTCGACCGACAGGTCGGGGCAGGCCCGCCAGGACCGGCGGTCGAGGCGCAGGAATCCCAGATCGGGCCGCGCCGCCTCGACGGCCGCCGTGACCGCGGCGAACAGGTCCGGGGCGTGTTCGGCGAATGCCTCGATCAGCGTCCGCGCATGGGCGAGGAACAGGCCCGCGTTCCACAGATGGCCATTGTCTACCATCCGCCGCGCATCCGCTTCGCAGGGTTTCTCGACGAAGCGGCGAAGCGGCATCACGGGCGCCGCATCTCCGCCCGGTTCCAGATAGCCATAGCCGGTTTCCGGCCGATCGGGTTCGGCCCCGAAGGTGACGATCCTGCCGCGCAGGGCTGCGTCCCGGCCGCGCGCCACCGCGTCGCGGAAGGCCGCGGGATCCGCGATCGCATGGTCCGCCGGCGCGGCGAGCAGCAGGGCCGCGGGGTCCGCGCGCGCCGCCACGAGGGCTGCGGCCAGAAGGGCCGGACCGGTATTGCGCGCGTCGGGTTCGATCAGGATGGGGCCGGGGTCGATCCCGACCTCGGCCAACTGCTGCGTGACGGTGAAGCGGAAGTCCGAATGGGTCACGATCAGAGGCGGTGCGAACCCCGGCGCGGACATGCGTTGCGCCGTCTGCTGGAACAGGCTTTCCTGCCCCGTCAGGGCCGCGAACTGCTTGGGGTGGCTGCGGCGCGACACGGGCCACAGCCGCGTGCCCGATCCCCCGCAAAGGATCACCGGGATGATTTCCTGTGTCATCTCACCTGTCCCGCCCGTTCCGTCCGGCCTGGTTTCGGGACCGCACCCGGCGTTATTGCGCGGCCTTGGTTAATCGAACCTTAACGGCGCGCGCTTGCCGGGCCGCTTCCGGCTGGCTATCGATCGTGCAGCGACGGGGGCGGCATGACGACACGCAAGGGCATCATCCTGGCCGGGGGATCGGGGACGCGGCTCTATCCGGTGACTGCCGGCGTGTCCAAGCAGCTGCTGCCGGTCTATGACAAGCCGATGGTCTACTACCCGATCTCGGTACTGATGCTGACGGGCATCCGCGAAATCCTGATGATCACCACCCCCGAGGATCGCGCCCAGTTCCGGCGGACGCTGGGCGATGGCAGCCGGTGGGGCATCCGGCTGTCCTATGTCGAACAGCCCTCGCCCGACGGGCTGGCGCAAGCCTATCTGCTGGCGCGCGACTGGCTGGATGGGGCCGCCTCGGCCATGGTGCTGGGCGATAACGTGTTCTTCGGTCACGGCTTGCCCGAGATCCTGCGTGCGGCGGATGCGCGCGGGGCCGGCGGCACGGTCTTCGGCTATCAGGTCTCCGATCCCGAACGCTATGGCGTGGTGGATTTCGACGCCTCGGGGCAGGCCCGCAGGATCGTGGAGAAGCCGGCCGACCCGCCGTCGAGCTATGCCGTGACCGGGCTCTATTTCCTCGACGGGACGGCGCCGGACCGCGCCCGCGCCATCACGCCGTCGGAGCGGGGCGAGCTGGAGATCACCTCGCTGTTGCAGATGTATCTCGACGATGGTGCCCTGGCGGTCGAGCGGATGGGGCGCGGCTATGCCTGGCTGGATACCGGAACGCATGAAAGCCTGCTGGACGCGGGCAACTTCGTGCGCACGCTGGAGCGGCGGCAGGGGTTGCAGACGGGTTGCCTGGAGGAAATCGCGTTCCAGGCCGGCTGGATCGGGCGCGAGGCCCTGCTGGCCGAGGCCGACAGATATGCCAAGAACCGCTACGGCAGCTATCTGCGCCGGGTGGCCGAGGGCTGAACGCCCGCGCGGCCCCGATCAGCGACCCAGACGTGCCAACAGGGTCTGGCGGTCGACCGTGCCCACGACCTCGCCGTCGCGTTCCACCGGGATGGGGCCGTCGCGCGTGGCGCAAAGGCGGATCAGGTCGCGGACCGGCATGGCCGCCGGGATCGCGGTGCCTGTGCCCGTGCCGGGGACCATGGCGTCGGCCGCCGTCAGCACGCCCAGCGGGTTCATGTGGGCGACGAAATCCGCGACGTAATCGTCGGCGGGGCTGTTGAAGATGTCGGCCGGCGTGCCGCACTGGATGATGCGCCCGCCTTCCATGATGGCGATGCGGCCGCCCAGCTTGAACGCCTCGTCGAGGTCGTGGCTTACGAAGATGATGGTGCGCCGAAGCCGGTCCTGAAGCTCCAACAGCTCGTCCTGCAGGCGGGTCCGGATCAGCGGATCGAGCGCGCTGAACGGCTCGTCCATCAGCAGGATCGGCGCATCGGTGGCGAAGGCGCGCGCGAGGCCCACGCGCTGCTGCATGCCGCCCGACAATTCGCCCACCTTGCGATCGGCCCAGTCCGACAGGCCGACGAGGTCCAGCTGCCGGTCCACCGCCTCGCGCCGGGCGGCGGCCGATTGGCCCGCCAGCTCCAGCCCCAGGCCGACATTGTGCCGAACGTCCCGCCAGGGCAGCAGGCCGAATTGCTGGAACACCATCGCCACGCGGCCCTGCCGCAGCCGCCGCAGGTCGCGGGGCCGTGCATTCGTGACCGAGACCATCCCCTCGCCATCGTCGATCCGCACCTCGCCGCGGACGACGGGGTTCAGCGCGTTCACGGCCCGCAGCAGCGTCGACTTGCCGGAGCCGGACAGGCCCATCAGCACCAGGATCTCGCCCTGCTCCACGGTCAGCGAGCAATCGTGGACGCCCAGCACCTGCCCCGTCGCCTCCTGCACCTCGGCGCGGGTGCGGCCCTCGTCCATCAGCGGCAGCGCGGTCTCGGGCCGTTCGCCGAAGACGATGGAGACGCGGTCGAACTCGACGGCGGGGCGCGTCATTCGGAAACCTCCGGCGTGAATCGCAGGATGCCGGCGCGACCCGACGGGCCGTCGGACGGATGGTTGATCCCGTCGTTCACGATCACTTCGGGAAGGAACGGCGTGTACCCGTCGAGGCAGGCGAGGTTCACGCCGATCTCGCCCGGATCGGAGCGGCGCCGGTGATGCGTGTAGATGCCGCAGGTCTTGCAGAACCAGTGTTCCGCGACCTTCGTGCCGAACTGGTACAGTGTCAGGTTATCGGCCCCCGTCAGGTAGGTGATACCGTCCAGCGGCGCCGAGATCGCGACCGCCCCCCGGCGCGCGCAGAGTGAACAGTCGCAGCGCCGCGCCGTCGCGACCCCGTCGGTCGGCCGCACCTCGAACGTGACGGTTCCGCAATGGCAGCGTCCGCGCATCATTTCCGTTCCATCCGCAGCATCCGGTCGAGCATGATGGCCACGACGACGATGATGAAGCCGCTCTCGAACCCCAGGCTGGTGTTGACCTGGTTCAGCGCGCGCACGACCGGCACGCCCAGCCCGTCGGCGCCCACCAGGGCCGCGATCACCACCATCGACAGCGACAGCATGATCGTCTGGTTCAGACCGGTCATGATCTGCGGCAGCGCATAGGGCAGTTCCACCTTCCAGAGCGTCTGGCGCGGGGTGGCGCCGAAGGCCTCCGCCGCCTCGGTCAGGGCGGCCGGGGTGGAGGAGATGCCCAGATGCGTCAGGCGGATCGGGGCGGGAAGCACGAAGATCACGGTGGCGATCAGGCCGGGCACCATTCCGATGCCGAAGAAGACGATGGCCGGGATCAGGTAGACGAAGGTGGGCAGCGTCTGCATCAGGTCCAGCACGGGCCGCATCCAGGCATAGAGGCGGGGCCGGTGCGCCGCGGCGATGCCGATGGGCACGCCGATCGCCATGCAGACCACGCAGGCCGACAGCACGAGCGTCAGGCTCTCGGTCGCCTCCTCCCAGTAGTCCTGGTTGAGGACGAAGAGGAACCCCAGGGCCACGAACAGGCAGACCTTCCAGGACCTCTGCAGCATCCAGGTGACCGCGACGAAGACGGCGATCACGATCAGGGGGTGCGGCGTCTGCATGAGCCAGAGTATGGCGTCGATCATCGCCTCCATGACCAGGGCGAGGCCGTCGAAGAAGGGCTGCCCGACCCGTTCCAGCCATTCGAACACGTCGGCGGCGCGGTCGCCCACCGGGATCTTGTTTTCGGTCAGCCAGTCCATGTCACGCGGCCTTTCGCCCCGGCCGTGCCGCCCGGGTGGGGTTTCCCGCAATCGGGCGGATGGGGCCGGAATGGTAGGATGACCCACCGGCGACCGGGATTCCAGCCGCCGCACGCCGATTGTCATTTCCAATCAAGAGCGAGTGTTTCCCATGAACAAGGTCGATTTCATTCATCAGTATCGCAGCAACGCGCGCCACGTCGAACTGGCGCAGGAAGGCGACGAGGATCTCGGCGCGCTGAAACTCCTGCCCGGCACGTGGAAGAACGAGGACGGCTTCGAGGGGCGCGGCTGGAACATGATCGCGCTTCCCTTCGCCAGCGAAGGGCCGCTCGACTACCGCGTCCTCGTCAACCAGTACAACGAGGAGCTGAAGTTCACGCTCGTGGACAAGGGTGTGCCGAACCGCGGCATCGAGCGCGGCAGTCCCAGCGTCAATACCGACCAGCTCATCGTCACGCTCGACTACGAGCAGATGATCAAGCAGATCGCGGCCGACGATCGCCCCGAAAGCGATCTGGAAGGCGGGCCGGACCTCGCGATCCATCACGAACCGGGCCTGTTCCTCAACATGACGAACCTGACCACCGGCGATATCGAGGTGGCGCGCCTGGCGACGGTGCCGCATGGCAACGTGGCGCTTGCCCTCGGCAACGTGCGGGTCATCGACGGGCCGCCGACGATCCCGGCGGTGAACGGCCTGCCGGTGGGCGCGCCGCAGGACCTCGATCATCCGTACCTGTCGCCCTACAAGTTCTTCGCCGACAACCCGTTCAAGGGCGTCATCGAGGACGCGGGCTTTCCGGGTTTCGATCCGGTGGCGCCGAACGGACTTCTGAACTTCCTGCCGCCGAATGTGGCGCGGACGACGATCCTCGATTTCGACACGACGCGCGAGAAGGCGGGGATCCACAACATCCCGTTCATCGAGCGGCAGGCCGACGCCACGGCGATGCGCTCGACCTTCTGGATCATGGAGATTGCCGACAGCGATGAGTTGATCCTCGCCTACAGCCAAATCGTCATGCTCGATTTCTTCGGGCGGCGCGACGGCTTTCCGGGGCTCATCCGCTGGCCGCATGTCTCCATCAACATGATGAAGAAGGTCGCGGCCCCGGATCGCACCAAGGCCGAGATGCCGGCGGTCTGAATCGGGCGCGGGCGCGTGCCGGACCCGCCTGCACGCGCCCGCAGCCATCGCGGCGGACTGCGTCACTGCAGCGCGGCGTTCACCGCTTCCATCGCGTCGCCGCCATCGACGGTGGTCACGCCGTCCAGCCAGCCGTCGAGCGCATCCGCGTTGGCGGCGAGCCAGTCCCGGGCGGCCTCCTCGGGATCGGCGCCGTCGTTCAGGATCGCGCCCATGATCTCGTTCTCCATCGACAGGCTGAACTCCAGGTTCTCGAGGAGTTGGCCGACATTAGGACATTCCGCGACATAGCCCGCGCGCGTATTGGTGTAGACGGTGGCGCCGCCCAGATCGGGGCCGAAGAAATCGTCACCGCCCTGCAGGTAGCCCATGTCGAAATTGGCGTTCATCGGATGCGGCTCCCACCCCAGGAACACGATCGGCTCGTCGCGCTTGGACAGGCGGTCGACCTGGGCCAGCATCCCCTGTTCGGAGCTTTCGACGACCTCGAAATCCGACAGGCCGAAGGCGTCCTCGTCGATCATCGATTGGATCAGGCGGTTGCCGTCGTTGCCGGGCTCGATCCCGTAGATCTTCCTGTCCAGCGCCTCGGCCTGGCTGGCGATGTCGGCGAAGCTCTCGATGCCGAGCTCCTGCGCGGCCTTGTTGACGGCGAGCGTGTACTTGGCGCCTTCCAGGTTGGCGCGCACGGTGTCGACGGTGCCTGCCTCACGGTAAGGGGCGATGTCGGCTTCCATCGTCGGCATCCAGTTGCCGAGGAAGACGTCGATGTCGCCTTCGGCCATCGAGGTGTAGGTGATCGGCACGGACAGCACCTTGACGTCGGTCTCGTAGCCCAGCGCGTCGAGGATGACGGTCGTCGCCGCCGTGGTCGCGGTGATGTCGGTCCAGCCAACGTCGGCGAAAGTCACCTCCTCGCAGGCGGCCGAGGCCAGGCCCGCGGTCATCGCCAGTGCGGATGCGGCGGTCAGGATGGTCTTCATGGCGTATCTCTCCCGATGTTGACGTTCCCCGCCTTGGGGATTTTGCCCCGCTTTGGGGATTTTTATTGATTGACGGATCAATTAAGACAGGCCATCCGCCAAGTTGCAACCGAGATGGACTTTGCTGTGCCCCGCATCGGAATGGAACCCCAGCGTCGCGACGCCCTGGTGCGCGCCACGATCGCCGAGATCGCGAATGCCGGAACGCTCGACATCACGGTCGCGCGGATCGCCAGGCGCGCCGGCATGTCGCCCGCGCTGGCGCATCACTATTTCGGGTCGAAGGATCAGATGTTGCTGGCCGCGATGCGTCATGTGCTGGCGACGTTCGGCGCCGAGGCGCGCGGCGCGCTCGCCATGGCCACCGGACCGCACGAACGGCTGACGGCCATCGTGCGCGCCTGCTTCACCCCGTCGAACTTCCGCGACGAGGTGGTGGCCGCCTGGCTCAATTTCTATGTCCAGGCGCAGAGGGAGGGCGGGACGCGGCGCCTTCTGCATATCTATCACGCGCGTCTGCGGTCGAACCTGCTGCATGCGTTGCGGTCGCTGTCCGATGACCCGGATGCGCTGGCCGAGGGAATCGGCGCCATGATCGACGGCCTCTATGTCCGGCAGGCGCTGCGCCGCGAGGGCCTGTCGTCCGAGGCGTCGACCGCGCTCGTCCTCGACTACATCGAAATGGGGCTTCGCCGATGACCAGGCCGAACATCCTGATCCTGATGGTGGACCAGCTGAACGGGACGTTGTTCCCCGACGGCCCCGCCGACTGGCTGCATGCACCGAACCTCAAGCGGCTGGCCGAACGGTCGCGCCGGTTCGCCAATTGCTACACCGCGTCGCCGCTTTGCGCGCCGGGGCGGGCCAGCTTCATGTCGGGGCTGCTGCCAAGCCGCACGCGGGTCTACGACAACGCGGCTGAGTTCGCCTCCGACATCCCGACCTATGCCCATCACCTGCGCCGCGCGGGGTGGCAGACCTGCCTTTCCGGCAAGATGCATTTCGTCGGCCCCGATCAGCTCCATGGCTTCGAGGAGCGGCTGACGACCGACATCTACCCGGCCGATTTCGGCTGGACGCCCGACTACCGTAAGCCGGGCGAGCGGATCGAGTGGTGGTATCACAACATGGGCTCGGTCACCGGCTCGGGCATGGCCGAGATCACCAACCAGATGGAATACGACGACGAGGTCTGCCACCACGCGAAGATGAAGCTCTACGACTATGCGCGCGGCCACGACCCGCGCCCTTGGTGCCTGACCGCGAGCTTCACCCATCCGCACGACCCCTACGTCGCGCGACGCGAGTTCTGGGACCTCTATGAGGACTGCGCGCATCTGATGCCCGAAGTGGGCGAGATGCCTTATGAGGATCACGATCCGCATTCCCGGCGCATCCTGGACGCCAACGACCGCGGCAACTTCGACGTGACCGAAGAAGACATCCGCCGTTCGCGCCGCGCCTATTTCGCCAATATCAGCTATCTCGACGGCAAGATCGGCGAGATCCTGAAGGTGCTGGAGGATACCCGGCAGGAGGCAATCGTCCTGTTCGTCAGCGACCACGGCGACATGCTGGGCGAGCGGGGGCTGTGGTACAAGATGTCCTTCCTCGAGGGCTCCGCCCGCGTGCCGATGATGATCGCCGCGCCGGGGATCGCGCCGGGGCTGGACACCACGCCCGTCAGCAACATCGACGTCTGCCCGACCCTCTGCGACCTGGCCGGCGTGGACATGTCGGAGGTGGAGCCCTGGACGACGGGCGAGTCCCTCGTGCCCCTGGGGCAGGGCGGCACGCGCGGGACGCCGGTGGCGATGGAATACGCCGCCGAGGGGTCCTATGCCCCGCTGGTCGCGCTTCGGCAGGGGCGGTGGAAATACACGCGCTGCGCGCTCGACCCCGAACTGCTGTTCGACCTCGAGGCGGACCCGCACGAGCTGTCGAACCTCGCCGCCGACC
Organism: Jannaschia sp. S6380; assembly: GCF_023015695.1. Lineage (NCBI taxonomy): Bacteria > Pseudomonadati > Pseudomonadota > Alphaproteobacteria > Rhodobacterales > Roseobacteraceae > Jannaschia > Jannaschia sp. S6380. The sequence goes on along the minus strand of NZ_JALKAS010000001.1, from coordinate 2,342,482 downwards.
CGGCCCATGCCGACACGCTGGCCCGGTTCCGGGCCGAGGCGGAGCTTCGCTGGGACCTCGACCGGTTCGACGCCGAGGTGCGCGAGAGCCAGGCCCGCCGATGGATCGTCTACGAGGCGCTGCGCCAGGGCGGCTACTACCCCTGGGACTGGCAGCCGATGCGCGTGGCGTCCGAGCGTTACATGCGAAACCACATGGATCTGAACGTGGTGGAAGAGGCGCAGCGCGCGCCCAAGGACTGAACCGCGAAGCGGGGGCCAGCCCCCGCACCCCCGAGGTATTTCCGGCCAGAGGAAGACGAGATGACCAGACCCGATGCAAGGCCCGAGGCCAGCCATTTCATCGACGGCGAATATGTCGAGGACGGGACCGGCGCGCCGATCCCGGTGATCTATCCCGCGACGGGTGAGACGATCGCCACCGTCCATGCCGCCACGCCCGATGTGATCGAACGCGCGCTTGCCTCCGCCGCGCGGGCGCAGGGGGCTTGGGCCGCGACCGATCCGACGGAGCGGGGTCGCGTGCTGCGCCGGGCCGCCGACATGATCCGCGCGCGGAACCGCGAGCTTTCCGTCCTGGAGACGATGGACACGGGCAAGCCGCTTCAGGAGACGCTGGTGGCCGACGCGACGTCGGGGGCCGATGCGCTCGAGTATTTCGGCGGGCTGGCGGCCGATCTGACCGGGACGACGATGCAGTTCGGCGGCGACTGGGCCTATACGATCCGCCGTCCGCTGGGCGTCTGCGTGGGCATCGGGGCGTGGAACTATCCGACGCAGATCGCCTGCTGGAAAGGGGCGCCCGCGCTCGCCACCGGCAATGCGATGGTGTTCAAGCCGTCCGAGACGACGCCCCTCTGCGCTTTGAAGGTCGCCGAGATCCTGCACGAGGCGGGGCTGCCTGCGGGCCTGTTCAACGTGGTGCAGGGCGCGGGCGAGGTGGGTGCCGCGCTGACCGGTGACGCGCGCGTGGCCAAGGTCTCGTTGACCGGGTCGGTGCCGACGGGGCGCCGCGTCTATGCCGCCGCGGCCGCGCGGATGAAGCAGGTCACGATGGAGTTGGGCGGCAAGTCGCCCCTGATCGTGTTCGCGGATGCCGATCTGGACGATGCCGTGTCGGGTGCGATCAACGCGAACTTCTATTCGTCCGGTCAGGTCTGCTCCAACGGCACGCGGGTCTTCGTGCATGCGGACGTGGAAGCCGGTTTCCTGGCCCGTCTGACCGAACGCCTGAAGGATGCGCGGATCGGCGATCCGCTGGACGAGGCGACGAATTTCGGGCCGATGACGACAGAGGCGCAGATGGAGATCGTGCTGCGCCATCTCGACACCGCGCGATCCGAGGGGGCGCGCGTCGCGGCGGGCGGCCATCGGATCGACCGCGAGGGGTTCTGGATCGCGCCCACGGTCCTGACCGACCTGACCGACGCGATGACCTGCGTCCGCGAGGAGATTTTCGGCCCCGTCATGTCCGTCCTGACCTTCACGGACGAGGAGGAGGCGATCGCCCGCGCCAATGCCACCGAGTTCGGCCTGTCGGCGGGTCTGTTCACCCGCGACCTGGCGCGCGCGCATCGGGTGGTGGCGCAGTTGCGCGCGGGGACCTGCTGGATCAACCAGTACAACCTGACGCCGCCCGGGATGCCCTTCGGCGGGTCGCGGCAATCCGGCATCGGGCGGGAGAACGCGCGGGTCGCGATGGACCACTTCACCGAAGTCCAGACGGTCTATGTCGGCATGGGCCCGGTCGAGGCCGCGTTCTGATGCCATCGCTGATCGCGGATTACGTCGTCGTGGGTGCCGGCAGTGCCGGCTGCGCCATCGCCTATCGGCTGGCCGAGGCGGGGAAATCCGTTCTGGTGGTCGAGTATGGCGGCACCGATGCGGGGCCGCTGATCCAGATGCCGGGCGCGCTCTCGTTCCCCATGAACATGCCGCGCTACGACTGGGGCTACCGGACGGAGCCGGAGCCGCATCTGGGCGGGCGTGTCCTGGCCACGCCGCGGGGCAAGGTGCTGGGCGGGTCGAGCAGCATCAACGGCATGGTCTATGTGCGCGGCCATGCGCGCGACTACGATCACTGGGCCGAGGCCGGGGCGGATGGCTGGGCGTTCGCCGACGTCCTGCCGTATTTCAAGCGGATGGAGACCTGGCACGATGGCGGCCATGGTGGCGATCCGGTCTGGCGCGGCAGCGACGGGCCGCTGCACGTGTCGCGGGGGATGCGGGCGAACCCGCTCTACGATGCGTTCGTTCAGGCCGGGCGGCAGGCCGGGTACGCGGTCACCGACGACTACAACGGCGCGCAGCAGGAGGGGTTCGGCCCGATGGAGCAGACGGTCTGGAAGGGCCGTCGCTGGTCGGCCGCGAACGCCTATCTGAGGCCCGCGCGGGCGACGGGCCGGTGCCATATCGCCAAGGGTTTGGCCGCCCGGATCGCATTCGCCGACGGACGCGCGACCGGTATCCAACTGGCCGACGGGCGTTTGGTCGCGGCACGGGCGGAGGTGGTCGTGGCGGCCAGCTCGATCAATTCGCCGAAGCTTCTGATGCTGTCGGGGATCGGGCCCGGGGCGCATCTGCGCGAACACGGGATCGAGGTGCGCGCGGATCGGCCGGGGGTCGGGGCGAACCTGCAGGACCATCTGGAGATGTACGTGCAGATGGCCGCGTCGCAGCCGGTGACGTTGTTCCGGTACTGGAACCTGCCCGGCAAGGCTTGGGTCGGGGCGCGGTGGCTGTTCACGCGGACGGGGCCGGGGGCCAGCAACAACTTCGAGAGCGCGGCCTTCGTGCGTTCGGCGGCCGGCGTCGAATATCCCGATATCCAATACCATTTCCTGCCGCTGGCGGTGCGCTACGACGGGCAGGTCGCGGCCGAGGGGCATGGGTTCCAGGCGCATGTCGGGCCGATGCGATCGAAGTCGCGAGGGGACGTCACGCTGCGCTCGGCCGATCCGTCGGAGGCGCCGCGGATCCGGTTCAACTATATGAGCCATCCGGACGATTGGACGGAGTTCCGGACCTGCATCCGGTTGACGCGGGAGATCTTCGCGCAGGAGGCGTTCGCGCCCTTCCGGCGGCACGAGATTCAGCCGGGCGAACATCTGCAAACGGACGCGGATCTGGACGAGGCGATCCGGCAACATGCCGAATCCGCGTATCATCCTTGCGGCACCTGCCGGATGGGGGCGGTGGACGACCCGGGTGCGGTGGTCGACCCGGAAGGGCGGGTGATCGGGGTCCGCGGGCTGCGCGTGGCGGACAGTTCGATCTTTCCGCGCATCACCAACGGCAACCTGAACGGGCCGTCGATCATGGTGGGGGAAAAGATGTCGGACCACATCCTGAACCGGTCCCTGCCCCGGGAGGAGGCCGACCCCTGGATCCACCCGGCCTGGGCCACGACGCAGAGGTAACAGGAGACGATCCGGAGGAAGCGCCGCTGCCGGAAAGGGTCGGTCCATCTGCGGCTGGAGGGGGACGTGATCAGGTTCTTCCGCTGGATGCGGTCGGGCGACGGGCCGCGGATGAACGACGTGCGGCGCTGCTTCATGCCGCTGCCCTCGGTGAACCGATCCAGGGCGAGGACCTTACGGAAGAACACCGCGTGGACCGAATGCGCGAACCCCGCCCCCTTCACGCAGGCGCCGGCGCGACGCCGGGAAGGGATGGGGCGGGATGCGGATGACGAGTGAGGGAGGGTGTGGAAGCGGCCCGAAGCGGACAGTGCTCGTCAGTGCAGCCTCTCCGAGTTGGACATCCCGTCGGGTCGCGATGAGGGCGCCGTGATTTGCGACATCCCTTCAAACAAGGTCAGGCATCAAATGTCTCTCGGTGAGTCCGGAATGGTGGCTTAGACGTCCGGTTTTGGAGAGCCCGACCAACCTTGTCTTGATAAGATTAAGGGAAGGGAGGTGATCGATGCGCTATTCCGGCTTCAGAGTTATCAAGGAAGCTCTGACGGGCCACCGTGGCTGGGGGCCTGCGTGGCGTGATGCCGCGCCCAGGGCACGGTACGACGTCGTTGTCGTCGGTGGTGGCGGACACGGGCTGGCGACGGCGCATTTTCTGGCCAGCAGATACGGCCAGGCTTCGATCGCGGTCGTCGAAAAGGGCTGGATCGGCGGCGGGAACGTGGGACGCAACACGACGATCATCCGCTCGAACTACCTGCTAGATGGCAACGAGCCGTTCTACGAGATGTCGTTGAAGCTCTGGGAAGGACTGGAACAGGACATCAACTACAATGCCATGGTCAGCCAGCGTGGCATTCTGAACCTGATCCATTCCGATGCGCAGCGCGATGCCTACATCCGGCGCGGCAATGCCATGATCCTGCATGGGGCGGACGCCGAATTGTTGGACGCCGATGCCGTTCGTCGCGAGGCGCCGTTCCTCAACTTCGATGATGCGCGCTTTCCGATCAAAGGGGCGCTCGCGCAGCGCCGGGGTGGCACGGTGCGTCACGATGCCGTCGCCTGGGGTTATGCGCGGGCCGCCGACCAGCGGGGCGTCGACATAATCCAGAACTGCGAAGTCACCGGATTCCGCATCGAAGACGGGGCGGTCAGGGGCATCGAGACGACGCGCGGGTTCATCGGCGCCGGGAAGGTCGGCGTGGCGGTCGCGGGCAATTCCGGCCGCGTGATGAAGATGGCCGGGCTGCGGCTGCCGATCGAGAGCCACGTGCTCCAGGCTTTCGTGTCCGAGGGGCTAAAGCCGATCCTGCCCGGCGTCATCACGTTCGGCGCCGGCCACTTCTACGTCAGCCAGTCCGACAAGGGCGGGCTGGTGTTCGGTGGCGATATCGACGGCTACAACTCCTATGCACAGCGCGGCAACCTCGCGACCGTCGAGGACGTCTGCGAAGGCGGCATGGCCCTGATGCCGATGATCGGGCGGGCACGGCTCCTGCGGATGTGGGGCGGCGTGATGGACATGTCGATGGACGGCTCGCCCATCATCGACCGCACGCCTATCGACGGTCTCTATTTCAACGGGGGCTGGTGCTATGGCGGCTTCAAGGCGACGCCCGCGTCCGGCTTGGCCTTCGCACATTTGCTGGCGACCGACACCCCGCACGAAACGGCCACCGCCTACCGTCTGGACCGTTTCAGGACGGGGCACATGATCGATGAAAAAGGGATGGGCGCGCAGCCCAATCTGCATTGAGGACGCCGCGATGATCATCGACCACCCTCTCCTCGGTCCCCGCGACGCGTCGGAGTTCACCTATATGGGCGACGCAACCCTGATCGACCGGCCCGATGGCATGACCGATGCGCAAGCGTTTCACGACTACGCCTACCTGCGTGACAACCCGGCGGGCACGCACCGCGAGCTGTGGTTTCACGGCCAGGGCGACCGGTCGTGGCTGGTGGTGACCCGCGATACCGTAACGCATGAGATTTCGGACGTTCGACTGGCCCGCGACGTGGCGCGCGCGCAAGGACGATCATCGTGAGCCAGATCAACCGGCTGACGGGGGGACGGATCGACCGCGAACACACGCTCGCCTTCACCTTCGACAGCAAGACCTACACCGGCCACCCGGGCGACACGCTTGCATCGGCCCTCTTGGCGAATGGCGTGCGCTTGATGGGACGCAGCTTCAAATACCACCGCCCGCGCGGCCCCCTGACCGCCGGGTCGGAGGAACCCAACGCCCTCGTCACGCTGGGCCGCGGCGCGCGGGCCGAACCGAACACCCGCGCCACCACGGCGGAACTGTTCGACGGGATGGACGCGCGGTCGCAGAACGCTTGGCCATCTCTGCGCTTCGACGCGCTGGCGATCAACGACAGGCTGTCGCCGTTCCTGACAGCCGGATTCTACTACAAGACCTTCATGTGGCCCGCCTCGTTCTGGGAGAAGCTCTACGAGCCGATCATCCGCCGCGCCGCAGGTCTGGGCGCATTGTCCGGGGCCCCCGATCCGGACACGTATGACAAGGGCTTCCGGCACTGTGACCTTCTGGTCGTGGGCGCGGGCCCCGCCGGTTTGATGGCGGCGCTCGCTGCGGGGCGGGCGGGGGCGGACGTGATCCTGGCCGACGAAGACGTCGAGATGGGCGGCGCCCTGCTGTCCGAACGGCTGGAGGTCGGCGGCATGGACGGTGCGGACTGGGCGGCCCGAACCGTCGCGGAACTCGCCACTCTGCCGAACGTCCGCCTCATGCCGCGCTCGACCGTCATCGGGGCCTTCGACCACGGTATCTATGGCGCCTTGGAACGGGTGTCCGATCACTTCTCCGCTCCCCTGCCCGGCAAGCCGCGCCAGATCCTCTGGCGCATCACGGCCAGGCGCGCGATCCTTGCCGCAGGGGCCATCGAACGCCCGATCGCCTTCGCCGACAACGACCGGCCCGGCGTGATGCTGGCCTCGGCCCTGCGCAGCTACGCCAATCGATTTGCCGCCACGCCCGCGCGCCGCGTCGCGGTCTTCACATGCAACGACGATGGCCATCGCACCGCCGCCGACCTGCACGCCAAAGGCGTCAGGATCGCCGCCGTGATCGACACGCGCGCTGACGGGCCAATTTCGCACGACTACGAGGTGCTGCGCGGTGCGCAGGTGATCGGCACGCGTGGGCGGTTGGGGCTGACCTTCGTCCAGGTGCGGTTGGCCGACGGCAGGGAGAGAATGCTGGAGGTCGGCGCACTCGGGCTGGCGGGAGGCTGGAACCCGAACGTTCATCTGACGTCCCACCACCGGGGCCGCCCGACCTGGCGCAAGGATATCGCGGCCTTCGTTCCCGGCTCCGACGGACCGCCGGGCCTGTCCGTGGCCGGGGCCGCGAAAGGAGTGTTCTCGACCCATGGCGCACTGGCGCAGGGGCGCGATGCGGCTGATGCGGTGCTGTCGGATTGCGGGATGCGCGCTCGGACGACGGACCTGCCTGAAGCCGAAGACGAACCCGTGTCGCAGACGCCGTTCTGGCATGTGCAGGGTGTCGGGCGCGCCTGGCTCGACCAGCAGAACGACGTCACCGTCAAGGACGTGACGCTGGCCCATCGCGAAGGGTTCACGGCCGTCGAGCACCTCAAGCGCTATACCACGCTGGGCATGGCGACCGATCAGGGCAAGACGTCCAACATCGCGGGCCTTGCCGTCATGGCAGGGTTGACCGGCCAGACGATCCCGCAGGTCGGCACCACGATCTTCCGCCCGCCCTACACCCCCGTCGCCATCGGTGCCTTTGCCGGCCGCAGCAGCGGGCCGCACTTCCATCCCACACGCCTGACGCCATCGCACCGTTGGGCCGAAGAGCGGGGGGCGGTCTTCGTGGAAGTCGGCGACTGGATGCGGGCGCAGTATTTCCCGCAGCCGGGCGAGTCGCATTGGCGCCAATCGGTCGATCGCGAGGTCATGGCCACCCGATCGGGCGTCGGCGTCTGCGACGTCACCACGCTGGGCAAGATCGACGTGCAGGGTCCCGACGCGGCGTCGTTCCTGAACCGCGTCTACGCCAACGGCTTTGCCAAGCTGGCCGTGGGCCGGGTGCGATATGGCGTAATGCTGCGCGAGGACGGGATCGTCATGGATGACGGAACGGCCGCGCGGCTGGCCGAAGATCATTTCATTGTCACCACAACCACCGCCAACGCGGCCGGCGTCTATCGGCACATGGAATTCGTGGCGCAGTGCCTGACGCCCGATCTGGATGTCGTCCTGACCCCGACCACCGAAGCCTGGGCGCAATATGCCGTCGCCGGACCCAGGGCACGCGACCTGTTGCGGCGGGTGGTCGATGACGCCATCGATCTGTCGAACGACGCCTTTCCATTCATGGCATGCCGGCCGATCACCGTATGCGGCGGGTTGCGGGCGCGCCTGTTCCGCATCTCCTTCAGCGGAGAGCTGGCCTATGAGATCGCCGTCCCCGCCCGCTTCGGCGATGCGCTGGTGCGGCGGCTGATGGAGGCGGGCGAAGACCTCGGCGTCACACCCTACGGGACCGAAGCCCTCGGCGTGATGCGCATCGAAAAGGGCCACGCGGCAGGCAACGAATTGAACGGAACGACGACTGCGGCGAATCTCGGGCTGGGGCGGATGGTGTCGGACAAGAAGGACAGCATCGGTGCGGTCTTGTCGCGGCGTGACGGCCTGAATGCGCCGGACGATCTGCGGCTGGTCGGTCTCTCGCCCGTGGATCCCCGCGCGAAGATCACCGCCGGCGGACATCTGATGGCGTCGGACGGTCCGATCGATGCGGCGCACGATCAAGGCCACGTCACCTCGGCCTGCCATTCGCCGACATTGGGGCACATGATCGGACTTGGGTTTCTGAAACGCGGTGCGGACCGGATGGGCGAACGGCTCCGTCTCGTCTCTCCATTGACCGGTCTCGAGGCCGATGTGGATGTCGTTTCCCCCCACTTCGTCGATCCCGAGGGAGGGCGCGCCCGTGACTGATCTGGCCCCGCTCTGCGCCCTGGGCGGCCAAGCCCCCCGTGTCGATACGACGGCTGGCCTGACCCTCACCGAACGACCCGATGTCGCCCTGGCCACCGTCGCCGCACACCGTGGAGGAGAGCAGGCGGCGCGCGCAGCCGTGTCCGCCCTGATCGGAGCGGACGCCCCAGCGCCGGGCCGGGTGGCGGGACTTGGCCTTCGGGCGATCTGGACCGGACGGGACCAGTGGCTGATCGAAGCGCCCTACGACACGCACGCGGATATCGTACCGGTCCTGCGGGTCGCGATAGGCGGTCCGGTCATCCTTGTGGAGCAGACCGACGCGTGGGTGCGCCTGGACCTGACCGGCGATGACGTCGTGCCGGTGTTGGAGCGTTTGTCGAACCTCGACCATAGGCAGATGATGGTTGGATCAGGGACATTCACGACGATCCATCATCTGCGCTGCCTGCTGGTGCGCGATGCCGACCGCGTCGTTCTCTACGGCCCCCGGGCCTCGGCCCGCTCCCTGCACCATGCTGTCTTGACGGCGATGGGCGCGGTTTAGCGCGGCAACGGCAGATCCCCCTCGACCCGGAACGCGTTGATCCGCGCCCGATCCTCGGATGGCGTGACGTCGAAGGCCTGCCGGTAGTAAGCTGTCATGGTTGCCAGGTTTCCAAAGCCAACGGCCCCCGCGATCGTTCCCATCCCGGTGTCGGAGTAGAGCACCATCTGGCGCGCCGCGCGCATTCGCATGCCGCGCAGGTAGCGGTTGGGTCCGTCACCCGTCGCCGCCGCAAAAGCGCGGCGGATGTGGCGAGAAGAGACGCCGACCCGGTCTGCCAGATCATCGACCGTCACAGGGTCGGACAGGTCTTCGCACATGATCGCGACGCAGCGCGCCACGAGATCGGGCAGTGCATCGTTTCCCGTCGGTGGAGCCCAGCGCGGCACCCGTTGACGCACGCCCGCGCCGCGCATCGGGGGATGCTGGAACCAGCAGGCGACCTCATGTGCGACGTCGCCGCCCAAAGACGCATCGACCAAGGCCAGCGCGAAATCAAAGGCCGCGGCGGCCCCCGATATCGTCGGATGCCGCCCGTTCTCGACGATCACGTCCGACCGCGCGTCTGCCTGCGGAAACTCCTGCCGGAAAGCCGCCTCATAGCACCAATGCACCGAGACGGGCCGCCCCACCATCACGCCCGAGCGCATCAGGAGAAACACCCCGCCGCTGATCGCGCCGACGCCGATGCCGTGACGGGCCAGATCGCGCAATGTGGCGTTTCCAGCCTGCGGGTCGCGAAATCGGGATACCGGCGCCCCGAGGATCAGGAGAATGTCGAGGGGATCCGCATTCCGCAAAGCGGTTTCGGCTTCGAACTCGACCCCGGCGCTGGAGACGATCGGCCCTACCGCCTCCGCCAGCAATGTCCAGGAGAAGACGCCTCGGCCCACGATTTCGTTGGCGGCGCGGAGGGGTTCGATGGTCGAGGTCAGACAGGCCATGGGGAAGTCCGGGAAAAGCAGGAATCCGAGACGACTGACCCGTGTCTGTACAGGTGTCCGGGCGGCGTGACCGCCGCCCGGCCTTGGATCTGTCACTGGAGCAGCGGTGCCAGCTTCTCGGCCGCGGCCTCGTTCACCCAGTTCTTCCAGGTCTCTGTGTTCTGACTCAGATAGTGGACCGCCGCTTCTTCGGCCGAGGCGCTGTTGTCGTCCTGCCAAGCCAGCAGCGTGCTCAGATCGGCCGAGGTGAAGGTGATCTTGCTGACGAGATCGAAGATATCCGGGTTCCGCTCGGCGAAATCCGACGTCACCACCGTCAGCACCGGGGCCGCCGGATACGACGAGATGCCCGGCGTTTCGCATTTTTCGGTCTGGTTGCAGGCGTGGATCTCCGCGTCGTAGGGACCCATGTCGACGGCGACCATGTTGTAGCGTCCGAGGATGGCGGTCGGCCCGTAATAGTAGCCGAAGAACGGCTCCCTGGCTTCGTAGGCTGCAGCCATCGTCGCGGCCAGCGTCTCGCCGGAGCCGTGGTTGAAGACATCCATGCCGCGCCCGTCGAAATCGAAAGCTTGGATCAGATTGTCGTTTGCCGTGCGGCAGCCCCAACCCTCGGGGCAGTTGTGGAACTGGCCGCCCACCAACTCGGGGTTGGCCAGCACGCCTTCGATCGTCGCAAGCTCGGGGTGAGCTTCGACCAGATAGTCGGGCACCCACCAGTTTTCCGTGCCGCCATCGGAGAAGACGTTGGCCGCGGTGATAACTTTCCCTTCCGCCTCCAGTTCGTTGTAGAGCGGGGCGGAATTGACCCACAGTTCCGGCACGATGTCTGGCTGGTTGTTCTCTGCCAGCGAGGTAACGGCGGAAACCGTGGCCGACGGCACCAGTTGGACGTCGCAGCCATAGCCCTGCGTCATCAGGAATTCGGTGATCTTCGTGATGATCGAGGCCGAAGCCCAGTTCATCTCGGCCAGCACGACCTCTCCGCACTGTTCCTGCGCGAAGGCAGGAGCGGCGAACGTCGTCATGGCGGCAGCGATTGCGATCTTCTTCATGTTGGTCTCCCAGATAGTGTTGCGTCGTTTCTTCTCTTGATCGGGGCCGGTCTTGCCGTGGCATCAAACCTGCCCCCGATGACGGGTGTCTCAGTCGTCGTCGGGCATCGCGCCGCCGGCGCGGGCTTGCGAGGTTTCGGACGATGGGACAGCTATTCTGATGGCCAGCAGGTCCAGCTGGTTCCAAAGGGCATTTTCGATGTCCCCCGCGTGCGCGGCGGGGGCGGCGGGCCGGTCGGGTGCATCCGCAGCGGGATCGAACCGCAGCGTGACCGGCCCCTGCGCTCCGTCGCCGAGCGGGCCCTCGAAAAGATGGAGCCCCTGCGTAGACACCGTCGCGCACCGGACACCCCCGATTTCGACACGGATCGGCGTCTCTTGCCGTTCCGCCACGCGGCCGAGGAACGGCAGGAGCAACATCGGATCCAATACGGAGCCCAGCGACAGCGGCGCGATGCCCACGCCTTCGGGCAGAGCGGCAAAATCCGACAGGGCGATGCCCGCCCGCAGTCCGCAGATCGGGCCGTCCGACGCCCATGCCCCGGGCGCGGGTTCAAAGACGCTGCCGGCCGGGCCTTCGAGACGCGACAGCAGGATCTCGGCCCAGGGAAGCCGGCAGCGGGCCAGCCACACCGCCGCAGCGCCGCATTCCTCCGCGTCGCCCCAGGTCATCCCGGCCCCCCGCGCCGATCGCGTCGTGCCCGCTTCCACCTCGCTCCAGGACAGGCGGACCTTGCCCTGGTCCGTCGAGACCGGCCGACCCGCGAGGCGGGTGGGATCGTCGCCCAAGAGGATCAAACCGGGGCCGCCTTTTCCAGCTCGTCGGGATAGGGCGCTCCCTGGAACAGGGAAATTCGCACCCAGCGGTCCGAGCGGGGGTCAAAACGGGTCGCGCCGAAGAAGGCCAGCTTGCAGCGCAGCATGTCGATCGGCAGCAGATCGGCCGAGATGAGATTGTCGCGGATTTCCGCGAAGGGGTGGCCCCGCGTCATCTGTGCGCGGCGCACCATCGGGCGATGTTCCGGCGTTGCCAGCAGGAGCCGCGCAACGGGTGTGGCGGGATCGAACTTCTCCAGTGCGGCGGTCAACGCCGCAGCCTGCCGTCCAATGTCCAGCGGCAGTTCGCGCTCCGCCCCCGGCTCCTCGTGGCGCTCACCCAGGCGCGGCTCCAGCTTGTCTTCGGAAACGTACCAGAACCGGGCACATTCCGACGTCCCGGCGTAATCCGTGCCAGTGGCCCATCCGTAGCTGTCGGTCATCAGCCCGCGCAAAACCCCGACGGACATCGTGCCGTCGATGGCGAAGCCGGCATGTTCATCGGCACTCAGGCAGGACATGAGGCCGTCGACCAGATCGCCGTGCGGCTCCAGCAGAATAGCGACGAGGGCCTCCTGCGCTTCTGCGGCGACATTCGCTTCGGCCCAGCGCCAGAGAGCATCCCAAGGGTGGGGATCGGTCGGGTCCCACTCCGCCTCGATATGGGCCGCGATCCGATCGAGCCCGGTGCGCAGATCCGTCAGGCGTGCGCCCTGCAACGGGTGCTCGCTGTTCCAGATCCGTGCGTTCTCCTGCGCCTCCTCCAGCGCGATGCGACACTCTTCCACCTCCGCGGCGGTGGCATCGGGTCGCGACCGGACACGTGCCAACGCCTCTTCGCGCACCATCATCCAGCTATTGAGAAGGCGCGGGTGCCGCACCAGAAACGGGGCCATCCCGAGACCGGTCGAATTGCCAACACCCAAGCCGCGCCGCAAGGCGGGATCGAGCGGAACGGCGACGTCGCCCCCCCGGGCGCGCGCCATATGCTCCACCAGATCTACGGTGAACGTCCGGATCAGCCAGACGGTCAGCATTTCGGCCTGGAACGGGGCGGCCAGTTCCGGTCGGATCGCCATGTCGGCGTGGCACGCGGCGCCGAACTTGCCAGACCCGTAAACCGCCGTGGTCCGCATGAGGTAGCCGGTCTGCGCAAGCATCTCCGCATCCGGTTGCCGCCCTTCGGACAGGGCCGTGACGACGTTCGCGAACAGGCGCACCGACCTGTTCGCCCGGCTCAGCGTCAGCTCCTTCCGGGTCACGCGCCCGGCCTCCTGCACCGGAACGTCCGCCGCCAGCCTGTCCAGATCGGCGGCGTCCGGTTCACCGTCGAACAGCGCGAAAGTCGCGTCCCAAGCCGTCGCGATCACCCGGTCCGAGCGCTGCTCGGGCGGCAGGTCATGGCCGAACGCGACGAGCGAATAGGTCCGCTCCGGCCCACGAGCGCGATAGACCGCGCGCCCCACACCGGCGGCGTCGAAATCGAAGACGGGACGGTCGAAGGTCCATCCCTCGGCCTGCATCCGCCGCAGCAGGACCCGATGGAAGGACAGGCGCGTCGGATGGGCCGCCCCCATGCGCGACAGGCGCATCACGTCCGCCGCATCCCGACGGTAATTCGCCGCGTCCGGCACGGGGGACAGCGGCGCGCAGGTCATTCCGCGACCTGAGCCAACGGCGATGTCTCGGCCCCGAAGCTGACTTCGAAGAAGCGCGCCCAGTTGCCGCCCATCAGGGCTGCGACCTCTTCGGGCGAGAACCCGATCTGGCGCAGACCCGCGGCGATGTTGGGGAAATCGGCATTCGTCGCGAACCAATCGGGCATCGGAGGGAAGCCGGGGGCGTCGGCGCTCCCCTCGCCGTAGTCGACGGTCTTGGTCCAGCGGCCCGTGCGCATCCATTCGACGATGCTATCGGGCTGGTCCTGGCACAGGTCCGACCCGATCCCGAGACTTGCGACGCCATACGCCTCGGCGGCGCGGGCGACCATTTCGCAGAATTCGGCCCGCGTGCAGGCCCCGCCATGTGCCAAGTGATGCGGGTAAAGCGAGAAGCCAAGCATCCCGCCAGTCTGCGACAGTGCCCGCAGGACCGTCTCCGACTTGTTGCGCGGTGCCGCGTGCCAGACATGCGGGTTGGCGTGGGTAATGGCGATGGGACGGGTCGAATGCTCGATCGCCTCCAGCGTGGAACGCTCGCCGGAATGGCTCATGTCGACGACCAGCCCGACGCGGTTCATCTCGGCCACGACGGCGGTGCCCATGCGGGTCAACCCGGTGTCGTCATCCTCGTAGCAGCCGGTCGCGAGTAACGACTGGTTGTTGTACGTCAGCTGCATGAACCGCAGGCCAAGACGGTGCAGCACTTCGACCAGACCGATATCGTCCTCGATGCATGACGGGTTCTGCGATCCGAAGAAGATCGCGGTGCGCCCCGTTGCCTTTGCGCGCGTGATGTCTTCGGCGGTGAACCCCTGGAAGATCAGGTCCGGGAACCGCTCGAACCGGCGGTTCCAGGCTTCGATGTTCAGGACCGTTTCGCGAAACGTCTCGTGGTAGGTTATCGTGACATGCACCGCATCGATGCCGCCGGCGCGCATCTGGCGGAAGATCTTCTCCGACCAGTTCCCGTATTGCAGACCGTCGACGACAGGCATCAGTCGGGATCTCCTGCAAAAACATAGGCCGTCTTCACGGTGGTGTAGAACTCCACCGCGTATTGCCCCTGTTCGCGCGGGCCATAGGACGATGCGCCCATGCCACCGAACGGTACGTGGTAGTCGGTCCCGGCGGTCGGCAGATTGACCATCAGCGTGCCGGCCCGCATGTTCGCGCGAAAATGACTGGCCCGTGCGAGGCTGCGCGTCATGATCCCGGCGGTCAGGCCGAAATCGCTGTCATTGGCGACGGAGAGTGCCTCGTCGTAGCTGCCAGCCTTCATCACGCAGGTGATCGGGGCGAACATCTCCTCGCGGTTGACCCGCATGTCGTTGGTGGTGCCGGCAAAGACGGCGGGGGCCATGTAGTGCCCTTCGGTCGCCCGCTCCAGCCGCGTGCCGCCGCACAGAAGCTCAGCCCCCTCCCCCTGGCCCGCGTCGACATAGGCAAGGTTCGCCTTCAGTTGCCCGGCGCTGACGACGGGCCCGATCTGGGTCCCGTCTTCCAGCGCGTGGCCGACCTTCAGGGCCTTGGCCGCATCGACCAGCCTTTCGACGAACTGGTCATGCACCGCGTCGTGCACGATCAGGCGCGAGGCGGCGGTGCATTTCTGCCCCGACGCCCCGAAGGCCGCGCCCGCCGCATGGGCGACGGCAAGGTCCATGTCGGCGTCGTCCATCACGATGATCGGGTTTTTGGATCCCATCTCCATCTGGATCTTCTTCATGCCCGCGATGGCCGAAGCCGCGATGCCCCGTCCCACGGGAACCGATCCAGTAAAGCTGATCGCATCGATCCCGGGATGTTCGACCATCGCCCGGCCGATTTCGCCGCCCGGTCCGATCAGCATCGACAGCAGCCCCTCGGGGATATCCTGCCGCGCGATGACCTCGGCCATGGCGGCGGCGCTGGCGGGGGTCAGGCTGGCGGGTTTCCAGATGGCGGCATTGCCGAAGGCAAGCGCCGGAGCGATCTTCCAGGCGGGCGTGGCGACGGGGAAGTTCCACGGGGAAATGATGGCGACGACGCCAACCGGTTCACGCCGCACGTCGATCTCGATGCCGGGTCGCGTGCTCTGGGCGGTATCGCCGATCTGGCGCAGCGCCTCGGCGGCGAAATAGGTGAAGAACTGTCCGGCGCGGTAGACCTCGCCCGTGCCCTCGGCCAGCGGCTTGCCTTCCTCGCGCGAAATTAGCGTACCGATCTCGCCCGCGCGCGCCATCAATTCGGTGCCGATGGCCATCAGGACGTCGTGACGCTTCTGGATGCCGGCGGCCCACCAGACCCGCTGTGCCCGGCCAGCGGCATCGACGGCCTCGTCAAGCTGCGCGCGCGTCGCTTGCGCGTGGTCACCGATCACGTCGGACAGATCGGATGGATTCACGTTCGCGACCTTGCGATCCGTTCCGATCCAGCGCCCGGCGATCAGGTTCCGCGTCTCGACCTGCAGGTTCATGCGTCCTCTCCTTCGATCCGCGCCAGCAGGTCGTCGTCCACGATGACCCCCGCCGCTTCGATGCGGCGGCGGTTGTCCATCCGGCGCTGCCCCGGCAGGCGCGCGCCCTCCTGTTCCTCGATCGAAGCGATGAGACGGTCCATCGAAGCCGCGAATCCGTCTCCGGCGAAGGCCGACGGGTCGACGGCCAGAAAGAACTGTCCCGTTCCCGGCGGTCCGCCTTTGGGGCCCGAGAAGGGGCTGGCCTCGGTGCTTAGGTTTGCGCCGGTCAGGGCTGCGGCGAAGATCTCGACCATGAGCCCCACGCCAAAGCCCTTCTGCCCGCCCGCCGGAACCATCGAACCCTCGAGCGCGGCATCGGCGTCGGTCGTCGGTTTCCCGTCGGCGTCCAGCGCCCAGCCCGGCTCGATGCTTCGACCTTCGCGGCTGCGCAGCAGGATCTCGGACTTGGCGATGGCGCTGGCGGATTGATCCAGCACCAGCCGTGCGCCGCCCTCGCCATCGGGCACGGCGAGCGCCAACGGGTTGGTGCCGATCACCGGGCGCTTGCCACCGGTGGGCGCGATGGAGGCGGGCGCGTGAGTGAAGCAAAGGCCGATCAGACCGTCCTCTGCCAGCCGTTCGGCATGATGACCGAGAATGCCGCAGTTGTACGAATTCTTGATGCTCAGAGCTGCGACGCCGCAGGTCCGCGACGCATCGGTCAACGCAGCCCAGCCCGCGTCTATGGCAGGGTGCGCAAAGCCGTTCCCCGCGTCCACGCAGATGGCCGCGGGTCGGGGCGTCGTCACGGCCGGAACGGCATCGGTGGCTACCTTGCCGCATTCCAGATGCTCCGCGTAGATCGGCACGTAGAGCAGGCCATGGCTGCGCAGGCCGTCCCGCTCCGCCCGGCGCGTCGACCGGGCCACGGAGGATGCGGCCTCGGACGAGGCCCCGGCCCTCACCAGGCGGCGATGCGCCAGCGTCTCGACGTCGTCCAGTGTAAGTGTCTTGCTCATGAACCAGCCCCTCGACCTTCATCATGATCGTTGCGCGGCTTCAGGCAATCTTGTATTTTTTGACTCCGTTTGAGTTTTTCTGAAATTGCGGCCCTGCATGATCAAGTTCGATAGCATCCGCGTGTTCACGACCGTCGCCCATCACGGAAACCTGCGAGCGGCAGCGCAGGAACTTGGGCGAACGCAATCCGCTCTGTCGATGACATTGAAGCAGCTCGAGACCGACCTTGGTGGTCCCCTCTTCGAGACGGACCGCAAGCGGGATCTGACCGATCTTGGAAGGTTCGTGAAAGACGTGGGTGACCGCATGGTCCGGGATCACGATGCCTGCCTGGCCACGATCCGGGCCTATTCCCGCGGCGAAGCGGGGCAATTGCGGATCGCGTCCGTCCCGTCGGTCGCCGCCCTGATCCTGCCGGAGCTCCTATCGTCCTTCATGAAGATCCATCCCGACGTCCGCGTCGACCTGATGGACAGCGACAGCGCGGCCGTTCGAGACGAAGTCGCCTCGGGTCACGCGGACATCGGGATCGCCGACAATTCCATGGAAAGTTCCGGTATTCGGTCGCGACCGCTGTTCAGCGATACGCTGTTCGTGATCTGCAAGCCGACCGATATCCTCGCCAGCCGCGGCGAGGGATTGACCTGGGCAGACCTTTGGCGCGGCGCATTGATCGTGAACGAGACGATCCGGTCCGTCGGCTCGGACGAAACGGTGGCGCTGGTCGAGGGCAGCCGCATGTCCGCGCGAAACAATCTCTCTTTGCTCGCCATGGTCGCCTCCGGTGCGGGCATCACGGTCTTGCCGGGCCTCGCGACGCGGTCACTGCCGGAGACGATCGTCGCGCTGCCGTTGACCGGCTCGGGGACGACGCGAACCATAAGCTTGCTGACCCAACGGTCCCGAACGGCAAGCCCCGTCGTCAGCGCATTCTGCCGACACGCGGAAGCGACTTTGCCGCGTATAGGACGGAATCTCGGCCTTCGTCTTCACGTGTGACCGTTGCCGTGCCTGCCACGATTTCCGTATCCGAGGCGCTGGTACGGTCGCAGCTGAGGCTTCTGTCGCAGCCCTCCCAATTTCATAGCTCAACCGCCGGGCCCGGCCGTGCAGGACGGGTCGAGAGGGCCCCTGATCCGGGCACCGAGACCGCAAACGTCGAACCCGCGTCGCCGGCCACCCGAACGCCGCATGGCGGTCGGCGGGGATGACCCACTCATGCTTGAACAGGTTGAAAGGGCTCTCGGCGGCGGCGTCATCGTGGCAATTGCCGCGACGGTTCATGGAATGCTCGAGGTCGTGGGCTTTCAGGAAAGGAGCCCAATCTATGCTGGTGAACTGACTCCCTTGGTCCCTCACCCGGCAGGGTATTGCGAAACGATGTCCCGAGAGGGCGGGCGGATCATCGCTTTTGCACTCGGCTTCCGACGCTGGTCTCGCCGGGCCAGACCGTGTCGCACAGACCGTCCTCGTCCTCGTCCTCGTCCTCGTCCTCGTCCTCGTCCTTGTCCTCGTCGTCGTCGTCGCGGACGGGACAGCAGAACCTCGTCTCCCTCGACCGCCCCCACCGTCCCCTTGCACCGCCCCGCAAACAATGGTCCCCTCCCGCGCATGAGCCCCGGGGAAGGGGCCGCATCCACAGGGAGACGACGATGCTTCGCACCACTGCCATATTGACCACGCTGGCGCTGACCGCCGGCATGGCGAATGCCGAGACGCTGCGCTGGGCACGCGCCGGCGACAGCCTGACGCTGGACCCGCATGCCCAGAACGAGGGGCCGACGCACACGCTGGCGCACCAGATCTACGAGCCTCTGATCATTCGCGACCAGACCGGTGCGTTCGAGCCGGCGCTGGCCACCGACTGGGCCGTCAGCGAGGACGACCCGAACGTCTGGGTGTTCAACCTGCGCGAGGGGGTGAAATTCCACGGCGGGCAGGACTTCACCGCCGAGGACGTGGTGTTCAGCTTCGAGCGCGCCAAGTCCGAGACCTCGGCGATGAAGGAGCTTCTGACCTCGATCGTCGAGGTCCGGGCGGTGGACGACACCACGGTCGAGTTCGTGACCGACGGGCCGAACCCGATCCTGCCCAACAACTTCACCAACCTGTTCATGATGGACTCGGGCTGGGCCGAGGAGAACGGCGTCGTGGCGGTGCAGGACATCGCCAACGGCGAGACGACCTTCGCGGCGACCAACGCCAACGGGACCGGCCCCTATACCGTCGTCAGCCGCGAGCCGGACGTGAAGACGGTGCTGGAGGCGAACCCGGACTATTGGGGCGTGGGGGAATTCCCGCTGGCCTATGACCGGATCGAGTACACCCCGATCCAGAACGCGGCGACGCGGGTGGCGGCGCTGCTGTCGGGCGAGGTGGACTTCATCCAGGACGTGCCGGTGCAGGATCTGGGCCGGGTGGACGAGACCGACAACCTGGTGGTCAAGTCGGCGCCGCAGAACCGGACGATCTTCCTGGGCATGAACCAGGGCGCCGCGGATCTGGAGCGTGACGACGTGGATGGGGCGAACCCGCTGGCCGACGTCAAGGTCCGGCAGGCCATGAACATGGCGATCAACCGCGACGCCATCCGCCAGGTCGTTATGCGCGGCCAGTCGGAGCCGACGGGCGTGATCATGCCGCCCTTCGTGAACGGCTGGACCGAGGCGCTCGACACCGTGCCCGCGCAGGACATCGAGGGCGCCAAGGCGCTGATGGAGGAGGCCGGCTACGGCGAGGGGTTCACGATCCAGCTGGATTGCCCGAACGACCGCTACGTCAATGACGAGGCGATCTGCCAGGCGGTGGCGGGGATGCTGGGCCAGATCGGGGTCAAGGTGAACCTGAACGCGCAATCCAAGGCGCTGCACTTCCCGCTGATCCAGAACGGGACCACGGATTTCTACCTGCTGGGCTGGGGCGTGCCGACCTACGACTCGGAGTACATCTTCAACTTCCTGGTGCATACCAAGGAAGGCGACCGCGGGTCCTGGAACCCGACCGGCTTCTCGGATGCGGAGACGGATGCCAAGATCGTCAGCCTGTCGTCGGAGACGGACCTCGACGTGCGCAACGCGACCATCGCCGAGATCTGGGAGACGGTGCAGGACAACCAGCTCTATCTGCCGCTGCATCACCAGGTGCTGAACTGGGGCATGACCGAGCAGGTCGGGACCGAGGTCAGCCCGGAGGATGACCCGAAGTTCAAGCACTTCGAAGTGAATTGATGACAGGGGGGCGCTTCGGCGCCCCCTTTTCGTCGGATTGCCCCCGCCTGCCCGACCCTGTAGGTTCGGGGCAGGGCCAGGGTGAGGGGACAGCATATGAAGGACGGGCCCGTGGATCCGCCCCGCGACCTGCCGGATGGGCTGTCACGCGCGACGATCGCGAACTTCCCGTTCTCGGTGGTGCTGGCGGACCCGCGCGAGGACGACTGCCCCATCGTCTACGTCAACGAAGCCTTCACCGAGATGACCGGTTACAGGAGCGATGCCGCGATCGGCCGCAACTGCCGGTTCCTGCAGGGCGAGGAAACGGATCCCGATGCGCGCGCTCAGATCGCCGAGGCCGTCGCGGCCGGCGAGGCGATCACGGTCGACATCCTGAACTACCGTGCCGACGGGTCGAGCTTCCTGAACCGTGTGATGCTGTCGCCGCTGCGCGACGAGGGCGAGGAACTCGCCTATTTCCTGGGTCTGCTGAGCGATGTCGGCGATGGTGAGACGACGTCGGAGCAGGCCGAGGACCTGCGGCTGCGCCTGCGCGAGCTGCAGCACCGGGTGAAGAACCATCTGGCGATGATCCTGGCGATGATCCGACTGGAAGCGCGCGCCCGGCCCGCCGAAGAGGTCGTGCGCCTGCTGACCGTGCGGGTGCAGGCGCTGAGCATGCTCTACGAGACGTTTTCCGATCACGAGGACGGCGCCGCCGACCGGGTGCCGGTCGGGGCCTATCTGGGCCGGGTCGCGGCCTCCTTCCTGGAAATCGACGCCCGGCCCGGCATTCGCATCAACACCCAGATGGAAGAGATCGTCCTGGACATCGAGGATGCGGGACGGCTGGGCCTGTACATGTCGGAGGTGCTGACCAACGCCCTGCGCCATGGCCTCCGGGACCGCGAGGCCGGCAAGATCGACGTGGAGATGACGGTCGAGGGAAACGAGGTCCTGCTGTCTGTCTGCGACGACGGGCACGGTCTGGGCGACACGGTCTGGCCTGGCGAGACCAGCGTCGGAAGCCGGATCGTCAACGACCTGTGCCAGCGGCTGGACGGAAAGCTGACGGTCGAGAGCGACGGGAACGGCACCGTGATCCGCCTGCGCTTTCCGGCCCGCTAGGCGGTCGCGCCCGATCATCGCTGTCGGTCAACCCGCGCGGAGCCAGCCCTCGGCGAAATCAATATTGGACATCCCGGCCAGCCGCGCGGTGCGGACCAGGGCCGCGTCGAGCCGCGCGCGCCGTCCGCCGGCGAAGACCACGTCCGGTTCGGGCCAGAGCGCGCGGAGATGCAGCCGGTCGCGGCTGCGGTCGGCCTTCATGTCGACACGTCCGATCAGGCGATCCCCCTCGAGCAGCGGAAAGACGTAGTATCCGTAGCGCCGCCGCGCCTCGGGCACGAAAACCTCGATCCGGTAGTGGAAGCCGAACAGCCATTCGGCCCGCTTGCGGTCGCGCAAGGCGGGGTCGAACGGGCTGAGGACGCGCATCCGCCCGGGGGCGGCGGAGGGCGCCTGTGTCCACGTGTCGGGGTGGGTCAGCACGCGGCGGCGCCGGCCATCGGCGCCCGCGACTTCGGCCGGAACGACCGCGCCGCGTTCGAGGGCCGCATCGCTCCAGACCCGCGCCTCGGCCGGGGTGACCAGGTCCCAGAACGCCGCCAGCTCGCCCGGGGTGGCGAAGCCCAGGCGGTCAAGCGCGGCGCGGCAGGCCCATTCGATCGTGTCGGCAGGGTCGGGCCGCGCCTGCAGATGGGCGGGCGGGATGACGTTCTCGGTCAGGTCATAGACCTTCTGGAACCCGTCCCGCCGGGTCACGGCGAGCCGGCCGGTCTGCCACAGATGTTCCATCGCTGCCTTCGAGGGGTGCCAGTCCCACCAGCCGGTGCCCGACCGGGCCTCGTCCATGCCGATATCGGCGGAGCGGCAGGGGCCGTGCCGCGCGACATGCGCCAGCACCGCGTCGATGTGGTCGGCGAAAGCCGGTCGACCCCGCTCGGCCCAGCGCGCCGCGCGCAGGGCGGCATACCGCCGGAACCGCAAACGCCAATGCGGATAGAAGCGCATGGGGATCATGCTGGCATCATGCGTCCAGTGTTCGAACAGGGCGCGGTCGTGGTCGTGCAGACGGTGCAGCGCAGAGGGCCGATAGGCTGTCCGCCGGGCATGCAGGATCATGTGATGGGCCCGCGCCACGGTGTCGATCGAGTCGATCTGCACGAAACCCAGCGCGTCGATCACGCCTAGCAGGTCGGCGCCGCGGCCCGGGCCCGGGCCCGCGGGTGCGGCGCCGAGCCCGTGCCGCTGCAGGAACAGGGCGCGGGCCGTGGCGTTCGGGATCTGCGGCAGCACCGTCATGGGGCGGGCCCGGCATGGGGATGGCGCATGCGGATCGTATCGCCCCCTCGGCCTTCGTGATTTGACGTCGCGACAGGTTGTGCCACCATGACCGGTGAAACAAGGGGGACCACCGATGAAACCGATCCTGACCGCCGCGCTGTCGGGCGTGCTGCTGACCGCATTGCCGGCGGGGGCCGCCGAGCTGCGCTATGCCTCGACCTCCGATCCGACCACGCTGGACCCGAATGCGGGGAACTCGGCGCCGACCTACAGCCTGCTGGGCAACGTCTACGAGGGGCTGGTGCGGCGCGGGCGCGACATGGCGCTGGAGCCGGCGCTAGCGACCGAATGGGCGCCGCTCGAGGACGGGAACGGCTGGCGCTTCACGCTGCGCGAGGGGGTCACCTTCCATGGCGGAGAGGACTTCACCGCCGAGGATGTCGTGTTCAGCTACGAACGCGCCTCGTCGGAGCAGTCGGACACGGCGAGCTGGTTTGCGGGCGTCACGGGTGTCGAGGCCGTGGACGATTATACCGTCGAGATCCGGACAGACGCGCCGAACCCGATCTTCGTCGACGGGATCGCGAACTGGATGATGATGGATTCGGGCTGGGCCGCCGAGAACGATGCGGAACGCCCGAATATCGAGCAGGGCAACTTCGCCACGCTGAACACCAACGGCACCGGCCCCTACATGGTGACCGAGCGGCAGCCAGGCCTGCGCACCGTGCTCGAGGCGTATGACGGCTGGTGGGGGACCGATCGCGGCAACGTGGAGCGCGCGGTCTTCACCCCCGTCCAGAATTCCGCCACCGCGGTGGCGGCCCTTCTGTCGGGCGAGTTGGACCTGATCGAACCCGTCCCGGTGCAGGACGCGCGGCGCGTCGAGGAGACGGACGGCGTCGACACCATCCGCGGGATCGAGAGCCGGATCATCATGCTGGGCTTTCCGCATGATGCCGACAGCCTGATCGCCGGCGGCGACGGCAACCCGTTCGCGGATGTGCGCGTCCGCCGCGCGATGGCGCATGCTATCAACGTGCCCGCGATCCTGCAGACGGTGATGCGCGGCAACGCGGAGCCGGCGATGCAGCTGATCGGGCCGGGCCTGCGCGGCTATGCCGAGGGGATCGACGCGCCCGCCCACAATCCCGACCTGGCGCGCGAACTGCTGGCCGAGGCTGGGTACGCGGACGGGTTCGCGTTCTCGCTGAAATGCCCCAACGACCGCTATCTGAACGACGAGGCGGTCTGCACGGCCATCAATTCGATGCTGGCGCAGATCGGGCTGGAGCCGATCCTGGAGACGATGCCGGTCGCGAATTACTGGCCGGTGCTACGCGCGGACGACCACGACATGTACCTGCTGGGCTGGTCGCCGGGCACGTTCGACGCGGAACATCCGATCCGCTTCCTGGGCGCCACGCCGAACGAGGAAAAGAAGCTCGGGTCGTGGAATTTCGGCGGGTATTCCAACGCGCGGGTGGACGAGCTGCTACCCATGGTCCAGTCGGAGATCGACGACACCGTGCGGCAGGGGATGATCGACGAGATCGTGCAGGTCATGACCGAGGATCAGGCCTATGTGCCGCTCTATGTGCAGCCGCTTCTGTGGGGTGTGAAGTCGGGGGTTGAGGTCGTGCAGCGGCCCGACAACTTCCTGGTGCTGCGCTGGATCGAGATGCCCGAATGACGTGACGGGCACCGGGGCGGCGCTATGTGCTGCCCCATGAGCGCGACGAACCCCTACATCCCCCGCATCCTCCTGGCCTTCGATTTCGACCGGACGCTGGCCACCGACTCCGTCGACGCGATCTGCGCGGCCTATGGTATCGAGAGGTCGGCGTGGGAGCGGGACTACGAGGAGGCACTGGGCGACGGGTGGGACGATATCATCCGCCGGGGTCAGGGACTTCTGAACCTCGGGCAAAATCGCGGGCGACCCTTGGGGCCCGATATGATCGCCGAGGCGGCGAAGCATCTGCGGCTTTATGACGGGGTCGAGGCGATGCCTGACCTGCTGCGGGCGGCGGCGACGGAGATCGACCCGGAGATCGAGGTGGAATTCGTCGTCCTGTCCTCCGGCTTCGACGAGATCATCGCCGAGAGCGGCATCGGGCGCGTCTTCGACCGCATCCTGGCCGGCGGCTGGCACGAGGTGGACGGCGTGTTCACCTGCGTCAAGCGGATCATCGACCACCCGGAGAAGGCGCTCTACCTCGAGGCGTTGGGCAAGGGCGCGGATGTCGACGGGTCCAACGGGCCGGAACGGGCCGGCGACGCGGTGGACAAGGCGGACATGCACTGTCCGTTCGACCAGATGATCTATCTTGGCGACGGCGCGTCCGACCTTCAGGCCTTCGGGTTCCTGACACGGGCGGGCGGTCTGGCCATCGCCATCGACGAGGACGACGTTTTCGAGGCGCCGGAGCAGACCGAGACGCAGCGGGTCGAAACGCTGGCCCCGCCCGACTATTCCGAGGGCGGCAAGCTCTTGGAGGTGTTGCGCCACGGGGTCCGCGCCGGGGCCCACCGCATCGCGATGCGAAAGGCCGGCCGGGACCAGTGACGTCTTGACCCGGCGCGCCCCAAGGGGGACACCCGGGGGATGCTGGCCTACATCATCCGTCGCGTCTTTCAGTCCGTCATCGTCCTTCTGGCGGTGGGTCTGGTCGCGTTCTCCATGTTCCGCTTCGTTGGCGACCCGATCGAACAGCTTCTGGGGCAGGAGCGTACCGTGCAGGATGTCGAGCGCCTGCGCGAAAACCTGGGTCTGAACGACCCGTTCCCGGTGCAGTACGCGACCTTCCTCGGGCGCGCGGTGCAGGGCGATTTCGGCATCAGCTATCGCCAGTCGCGCCCGGTGGCCGAGATCATCGCCGAACGCGCGCCGGCCACGTTGGAGCTGGCGCTGGTCTCTGGCTTCCTTGCATTGACGGTGGGGATCGGGTTGGGCGTGTTCACCGCGATCCGGCGCGACGGCTGGGCGGCGAACGTCATCATGTCGGCGTCGCTGATCGGGGTCAGCCTGCCGACCTTCCTGATCGGGATCCTGTTGATCTACGTCTTCGGCGTGCAGCTTCGATGGCTGCCCACATTCGGGCGTGGCGATGTGGTCGACCTCGGCTGGTGGACGACCGGCTTCCTGACCGAGAGCGGGCTGAAATCGCTGATCCTGCCGTCGATCACGCTGGGCCTGTTCCAGATGACGCTGATCATGCGGCTGGTGCGGTCCGAGATGCTGGAGGTGATGCGGCAGGACTACATCCGCTTCGCCCGTGCGCGCGGGCTGTCGGCCAAGGCGGTCAACTTTCGCCACGCGCTCAAGAACACGATGATCCCGGTGATCACGGTCACGGGCCTGCAACTGGGCGCGATCATCGCCTTCGCCATCATCACCGAGACGGTGTTCCAATGGCCGGGCGTGGGGCTTCTGTTCATCAACGCGGTGCAGTTCGTCGATATCCCGGTGATGGCCGCGTATCTGATGCTGATCTCGGTCATGTTCGTGATGATCAACCTGCTGGTCGACATCCTGTATGTCTGGGTGGACCCGCGCCTGCGCATCGACGGGAGGCACGCATGAGCGATCTGCCCGACGCCACGCGCCAGGGCCCCAAGCCCCACGAACGGCTGGAGGAGGCGGAGGTCGTCCAGCCCTCGCGCTGGCGGTCGATCTGGGATGCGGACCTTACATATTCCTTCCGCACCTCGCCCGTGGCCGTCGTCGCGGCGCTGGTGACGTTGATCCTGGTGCTGTCGGCGGTCTTCGCGCCCTGGATCGCGACGACGAACCCGTTCGACCCCTCCTCGCTGAACCTGATGAACGGCTTCTCGGAGCCGGGCGTCCCCAACGCCTTCACCGGCGACACCTTCCTTCTCGGCACCGACGACCAGGGTCGGGACGTGTTCTCGACCATCCTTTACGGGATGCGCATCTCGCTGTTCGTGGGCTTCATGGCGGTGCTGTTCGCGCTGGTCCTGGGCGTGCTGATGGGCCTGCTGGCGGGCTATGTCGGCGGCTGGACCGAAACGATCATCATGCGCGTCGCGGATGTGCAGCTGACCTTTCCGTCGATCCTGGTGGCGCTTCTGATCTTCGGGGTTGCGCGCGGGATCATCCCGATCGAGCATCGCGACCAGATGGCGATCTGGGTGCTGATCATCGCGATCGGCCTGTCGGACTGGGTGCAGTTCGCCCGCGTCGTGCGGGGCGCGACGCTGGTGGAAAAGAACAAGGAATACGTCCAGGCCGCGCGGCTGATCGGCCGGTCGTCGGGCGCGATCATGCTGCGCCATATCCTGCCCAACGTGCTGTCGCCGGTGCTGGTCATCGCCACGATCTCGCTGGCGCTTGCGATCATTGCCGAGGCGACGCTGTCCTTCCTTGGCGTGGGCGCCCCGCCGACGCAGCCGAGCCTTGGGACCCTCATCCGCATCGGGCAGGATTTTCTGTTCTCGGGCGAATGGTGGATCCTGTTCTTCCCGGCCTGCACGCTTCTGGCGTTGGCGCTGTCGGTCAACCTGCTGGGGGATTGGCTGCGCGACGCGCTGAACCCGAGGCTGAGGTGAATGGTCCGCTCAAAGGCACGGGGTTCTGGCGGCCAGCGCCCGAGGAACGCGCGGCCCTGCGCGAACATCTGCTGGCCGAACTGCCGGTCGGGCATGTCCTCTGGCCGCCGACCGAAACGCTGCGGGTCGAGGCGCGCGACCGCGACGGGGGATGCCTTTTGGTCTCCACCGGGCGGGAACAAGGCGCCTTCGCGGTGGTGCACATGACCTGGGCCGGCCGTCCGGCGATGGCCGCCTTCCTGCCCGAGACAGAAATTTACGACACCGAGGCGGAGATGCTGGCCGCCCTGCGCGAGGCCGACACATGACCACCCCCGTCCTTTCCCTGCGCGGCCTGACCGTCGACATCCCGACCCGCCACGGCACCTTGCGCCCCGTCGACGACGTGTCGTGGGAGATCGACGCGGGCGAGATCCTGGGCGTGGTGGGCGAATCCGGCGCCGGCAAGTCGATGACCGGCAACGCGGTGATCGGCCTGCTGGACCCGCCGGCGCATATTGCGGCGGGCGAGGTGCTGTTGGAGGGGGAGCGGATCGACAACCTGCCGCTTCGCGACATGCGGCGGGTGCGCGGTAAGCGGATCGGGATGGTGTTCCAGGATCCGCTCACCTCGCTCAACCCGCTGCTGACCGTGGGCGAGCAGTTGGAGGAGACGATCCTGCGCCATCTGGACGTCAGCCGCGACGAGGCGGCGAAGCGCGCGATCCGGGGGCTGGACGAGGTGGGCATCCCGTCGGCGAAGAACCGGATGGGGGCCTATCCGCACGAGTTTTCCGGTGGCATGCGGCAGCGGGTGGTGATCGCCCTGGCGCTCTGCGCGGAGCCGACGCTGCTCATCGCGGACGAGCCGACGACGGCGCTGGACGTGAGCGTTCAGGCGCAGATCACGGCGCTTCTCAAGCGTCTCTGCCGGGAGCGGGGGATGGCCGCGATGCTGATCACGCATGACATGGGCGTCATCGCCGAGACGGCGGACCGCGTGGCCGTGATGTATGCCGGCCGCCTGGCCGAGATCGGACCGGTGGCGCAGATCGTGGGACAGCCGCGGCATCCCTATACCGACGGGCTGATGGCCTCGACCCCGGCGGCAAGCGCGGGCCAGGCGCGGCTGCGGCAGATCCCCGGCGCGATGCCGCGGCTGAACCGCCTGCCGGACGGGTGCGCGTTCAGCCCGCGGTGCCCGCGCGCCGAGGAAAAATGCCAGCACGATCCGCGCCCCCGCGTGGGCGAGGCGGATGCGCGCGCGGCCTGCTGGTTCCCGATCGAGGCCGGGGAGGACGCGGCATGAGCATCGTTAGCGTCCAGAACCTCAGCCGCGTCTTTGACGTGTCGAAACCCTGGCTGAACCGGTTGATCGAGCGGCTGCCCAAGCGGCATCTGACCGCCGTCAGCGATGTCAGCTTCGACATCCCGGAACGCACGACCTATGCGCTCGTGGGCGAATCCGGGTCGGGCAAGTCGACCATCGGCAAGATGGTCGTGGGCCTTCTGCGCCCATCCGAGGGGCGGGTGGAGATCGAGGGGGTCGACCTGTTCGCCGAGACGGATGCCGACACGATCGAGCGGATCCGATCGGACATCCAGATGATCTTCCAGGATCCCTTCGCCTCGCTGAACCCCCGCTGGCGGGTGGGCGACATCATCACCGAGCCGGTGACCGCGCGGGGCGGGGACACGGCCGGTCTGGCCGAGCGCCTGCTGGAGCAGGTCGGGCTGGCCGCCGAGGATGCGAAGAAATACCCGCACCAGTTCTCGGGCGGGCAGCGGCAGCGGATCTGCGTGGCGCGCGCGCTCGCGTCCGAGCCGAAGCTGATCGTCTGCGACGAGCCGACGAGCGCCCTCGACGTGTCGGTACAGGCGCAGGTGCTGAACCTGATGAGCGATCTGAAAGACGAGCACGGGCTGACATACCTGTTCATCAGCCACGACCTGACGGTGGTGCGGCACATGGCCGATACGATCGGCGTGCTGTACCTGGGGCGCCTGGTCGAGGAGGCCGCGCCGGAGGATCTCTTTACCAACCCGGCGCATCCCTACACCGCGATGCTGATCGACGCGGCGCCGCGCCTTGACGCGTTCGGCCGCGAGGTGGAGCCGCCAGAGGGCGAGATCCCCGACCCGACCGACCCGCCGCCGGGCTGCGCCTTCCATCCGCGCTGTCCGCTGGCGACCGATATCTGCCGCCGCGACCGCCCGCCGCTGGCGCCGTTCGGCGCGGGCCGGGTGGCCTGCCATCATGCGGGCGAGATCGAATTGAAGGGCGTGGCCTGACGGCGGCCCGGAAGGAGGACAGCGTATGGACTGGGCCAGCAGCCATGACCCACGCTTCGACAGTTTCGTGCTGGGCAACGCGCCGCTCAAGCGCCTCGCCACCGGGTTCGACTGGGTCGAGGGGCCGGTCTGGTTCGGGGACGCGGATTGCCTGCTGTTCTCGGACATTCCGAACGACCGGATCCTGCGCTGGTCGGCCGAGACGGGGATCAGCATCTATCGCAAGCCGTCGAACTTCGCCAACGGCAACACCCGCGACCGTCAGGGGCGGCTGATCACCTGCGAACATCGTGGCCGGCGCGTCACCCGGACCGAACCGGACGGGACCGTCACCGTCATCGCCGACGCGTTCGACGGCAAGCCGCTGAATTCGCCGAACGACGTGGTGGTGAAGTCCGACGGCACGATCTGGTTCAGCGATCCGCATTACGGGATCGCCATGGATTACGAGGGCGCGCGGGCGGAGCAGGAGAACCCCTGCGTCGTCTATCGCGTCGACCCGGCGACGGGGGACATCCGCGTCGTGGTGGACGACTTGAACTGCCCCAACGGGCTCGCGTTCTCGCCCGATGAGCGGTTGCTCTACGTCGCCGATACCGGGCGCATCTTCACGGACGACCGTAAGCACATGCGCGTCTATGACGTAACCGACGGGGGCACCGCGAACGGGCGCGATTTCGTCGAGCTCGATGCGGGGTTCAGCGACGGCTTCCGGCTGGACGAGGACGGCAATGTCTGGTCCTCGGCCGGTGACGGGGTCCATTGCATCGCGCCCGACGGGACGGTGCTGGGCCGTATCCACGTGCCCGAGACGGTGTCGAACGTCTGTTTCGGTGGACGGTCGCGGCATGTGCTGTTCATCACGGCGACGACCTCGGTCTATTCCATCGCGCTGAACCGGCGGGGCGCGCGGACCGTCTAGGCCGCGACCAGCGCCGCCAGTTCGGCGGCCGCGGCGTGCAACTCCGGCAAGAAGGTCAGGCCGCGTTCCAGGTCGATCCGCTGCGTGGGGGCGTGGAAGGACAGCGTCGCCAGCAAGCGGTCGTTGGTGTCCCGTATCGGTACGGCGACGGCGATCATGTCGGGCATGAACTCGCCCCGGTCCGTGGCATGCCCGTCGACCCGGATGCGCGCGATGGCGTCCTCGAGCGCGGCGCGGTCGGTATATGTGCCCGGCGCGCGGCGCTCCAGCGGCGTGGCCGACAGGTAGGCCTCGAGGTCGCGTCGCCCCAGCGTCGACAGATAGAGCTTGCCCGATGCCGTGCAGTAGAGCGGCACGCGCGTGCCCGGCGGCAACTGGATGCGCAGCGGCCATTCCGTTTCGACCCGTTCGAGATAAGTCATCGCGTCGCCATCGGGCAGGGCGATGTTGCAGGTTTCGCCGATGGTGGCCGAAAGGCGCTTCAGGATCGCCTGGCGCGCGCCGTGGATGCGCGACGACGACAGCACGCCGCCGGCCAGGCCGCGCATCCGCGGGCCCGGCAGATAGGCGCGCCCGTCGAGGTCGCGTTGCAGGAACCCTTCGTCGAGCAGCGTGGAGAACAGGCGGTGGATGGTCGGCTTGGGCAGGCCCAGTCCTGCATTCACCTCGGTCGGTGTTACCGGCTCGCCGGCCTTCGCCACCGCCTCCAGCACCAGAAGGAGGCGCAGGTTGGTCGGGATCGTCTCCGTCCGGTCGTCCTTCATGCCCCTATCTTTCCGGCAGCAGCAACGTCGAAAGCTCGGGCACCAGCGCGGTGATGATCCAGACCGACAGCAGTGCCACGAGGTAGGGCACCGTGTAGGGCAGAAGGCGGAAATACGGAACGCCCGTCACGCCGGACGCGACGTAGAGGTTCAACCCGTAGGGCGGCGTGATGAAACCGATCGAGGCGCCGACCAGGAAGATGACGGCGAACTGCACCGGCTCCACCCCGATATCGTGGGCGATGGGGGCCAGGATCGGCGCGAGGATGATTGTGACCGGCAGGCTTTCGAGTACCATGCCCGAGACGAAGACGATGGCCATCGCCGTGAACAGCACGGCGTAGTAGCCCCCCATGCCGGTGACGAAATCGCCGATCACCTGCTGCGCCCCCAGCACCGACAGGATCTGCTGCATGACGACCGAAACGGCGATCAGCGGCGCGAGGATGCCCGTGATCTGGGCCGAGCGCATGGTGATCGACGGCAACTCCATCGGCGTGAAGCCCTGGACCAGCAGCATTTCGCCATAGGACTTGTCCTCGACCGGGCGGTCCTCGCGCTTGCCCATCAAGCGGTAGAGGGGCAGGCAGACGAAACCCACGATTACGCAGAAGCCAACCGTCACGCCCGCCGCCTCGGTCGGAGAGAACTTGCCAGTGTAGATGCCCCAGAGCACGAGGCCGATGGCGAAGAAGCCGAGCCAGGCGCCGATTGCCGTCTTGATGACACGGCTGGCCGACAGCCCGATGATGATGCCCCACTTGTTCTTCCAGCAAAGCAGGAACGCCGCGGTCATCATCGCCAGAACCATCAGGGCGCCGGGGATGATGCCGGCCACGAAGAGGTCGCTGATCGGCAGGTTCATCAGGAAGCCGTAGACGATGAAAATGATGGAGGGCGGGATGATGATGCCCACCGTCCCGCCCGCCGCCGCCGTCGCGGCCGAGAAGCGTTCGTCGTAGCCGCCCTTGACCATCTCTGGATGCAGCATCGAGCCGATGGTGGCCGTCGTGGCCGAATTCGAGCCAGAGATCGCCGCGAAGAGGCCGCAGGCCCCGAGGCTGGCCATCGCCAGGCCGCCCCGGATCCAGCCGAGGCAGGCATAGGCGAAGTCCGACAGGCGTCGCGCGATGCCCGAGCGGTTGATCAGGTCGCCCGTCAGGATGAAGAGCGGCATCGCCAGGAGCGCGAAGCCGTCGGTGAACACGTCCGAGAGTGCTGCGCCGATGTTCAGCAGCGGCAGCGACAGCACGAAGGACATGCCGATGACCCAGTAGCCGATCACCAGGAAGACCGGGACGCCCAGCATGAAGAGGACGGTGACGCCGACCGAGATCAGCGTAACGAGGGTTCCGTCGCTCATGTGTCGCCTCCGATCACGGCCTGCTCGATCAGGGTGTCGCCGCGGCGATAGTTGCCGAGGTCGCGGAACAGGTTCTCGAACACCCGCCCCGAGAGCAGGATGAAGGCGATCGGCACGGCGATCAGGAACCACCACTGCATGACGTTGTCGGTGCCCAGCATGATGCGGAAGTTCGCCGCGGCGGCGATCACCTCCTGCGTCGTCGTGACGATGACGATCCAGGCGAAGCCGAGCCAGAGGATCGCGTCGAGGATCAGGCAGGCGATCTGCCCCGCCGGCGGCATGGCGGTGCGGAATTCGGCGAAGGCCAGGTGGGTGCGCAGCTTGACGTTATAGCTGCATCCGACCCAGGTCATGATCAGGAACAGGAAGGGCGGGATGGTCGTCGACCACGGCTCCTGCCCGTCGAGCAGGAAGCGTTCGATCACGCCGGCGAAGATGATGTAGCCGATCGCCAGATAGGCGGTGACCATGACCGCCGGTTCCAGGTGGCGCTCCAACAGGGGGACGGCGCGGTAGAGGGCCATGACGCCGAGGCCGCCCAGGGTCGTGATGATCAATCCCAGAAGCCAGGCCGCGGAGGCGTTCTGCCGGATCGCGTCGCCCAGCATCCAGGCGTCGTTGTCGAACAGGGCGGCGATGATCGCCCCGATGCCGCCGAAGATCTCCATCCAGCCGGCCCTCCCTCGAATTGGCGCGACCCTCCCGGTCGCGTGGCGCGACACTGGCACGGATCACGCGCCCTGTCGCCTGCGGTGGACGCCCCCGGCGGGGGCGCCCAGACTTTCAGGTCGCGGCGGGCCTCAGGCTTTCCACCAGCGGCGCGGCTCGACGTTTTCGGCCAGGGTATCGGCCGGGATCTGGCGCGCGACGTCGTAGATCATCTGGTAGGTATCGAGACCGCCCGACCAGCCGTTCAGACGCTCGCGCCAGGCGGCCCAGGGCTCGGGGTTGAACTCGGGCGAGCACATCTCCTCGGCCATCTTGATCTGGTCGTCGGCCAGGAAGGCCGGGCGGACGTCGTTCTCGGCGAAGATCGTGCCGGGCAGGACCGGATCGCTGAAACCCACGGTCTTGACCAGCGCGGCCTCGTTGGCGGCCTGCACGTGGACCTGCGCCAGATAGGCCGACTCGAGCACCGCGTCCTGCAGCTCGCCCGAGAGCGAATCGAAGGCCGAGGCCGACATCGCCGTATGCTCGGTGCCGCAGAAGAACCTGAGGTCGACGGACTGGCTGACCACGGGGGCCATGTTGGCGTAGGCCACGGCCGAAGCCCAGGTCTCGGCGCCGTCGATCAGGCCCTGCTTGAGGCCGTCCAGCGTCTCCTCCCAGGCGATCGGAACCGGATTGAGGTTCAGAAGCTCCATTGCGATCCGGCCAAGCTGCGTGCCGGTGACGCGGTTCTTGGTGCCGAACAACTCTTCCAGCTTGGTGACGGTGGGCTTGTCGGCGAACGATTGCCCGGTCTGGATACCGCGCAGTTCGGCATGGGTGAACAGGAACTTCAGGCCGTGCCGCTTCTCGAACGGGTCGCGCAGGACCTCCTGGGATTCGGGGCTGTAGAAGAAATGGTACTGCGAGGCGCGGCTGGGGAACATGTAGGCGTAGTCCAGCACGTTCAGGTAAGGCGCGCCGCCGGCCGAGTTCTGGGTCGAGGCGGAATACATGTCGATGATGCCGGACTGGGCCTTCTCGACGCAGTTGGGTTGGCCGCAGATCTGGTTGTCGCCGATAAATTCCACCCGGACCTCCCCGTCCGTGCGGCTTTCGAGATCACGGGCGAACTCCAGCACGCCGGCACGCTCGATCAGCAGGTTGCGGGCGTTGAACCCGGCCGCGCCCAGCTTGAACGTGTGCTTGGGCTCCTTGGCGAAACGCTTCTCGTAGCTGGACTCGGCGGCGCGGACTAGCTCGGGCAGCGTTGCAACACCGGCGAAGGTCGAGGCTCCCAACACGACTGACGACATGCCGTACTGACCGGACAGTTTGAACAGATCCCGGCGGGAGATCCCGCTCAGGGCTTTGGACGCTTTCATGTTCTTCCTCCCTTATGCGCAAATATGATACTTGCGGTCTCAATATTCAGCACTCTATCCTGCACCTGACAAGCTTTTCTTTCCGCCTCGGCAACGAAAGCGGGACATTTGGGGGGCACCGGATGACGGAACGGATCGTGGACTACGTCGTCGTCGGCGGCGGCTCGGCGGGGTGCGTGCTGGCCAACCGCCTGTCGGCCGACCCGGCGAACCGGGTCCTGCTGCTGGAGGCGGGACCCCGCGACTGGAACCCCTGGATCCATGTGCCGGTCGGCTATTTCAAGACGATGCACAATCCGGCCGTCGACTGGTGCTATCGCACGGAGCCCGATCCGGGGCTGAACGGGCGATCGATCGACTGGCCCCGGGGCCGGGTGCTGGGCGGGTCGTCGTCGCTCAACGGGCTGCTCTACGTGCGCGGACAGGCCGCCGACTACGACCGCTGGCGGCAGATGGGCAACGAGGGCTGGGGCTGGCACGACGTGCTGCCGCTGTTCAAGCGGTCCGAGCGGCAGGAGCGCGGGGCCGATGACTTCCACGGATCGGACGGACCGCTCTGGGTGTCGAACATGCGGCTGCAGCGGCCGATCTGCGACGCCTGGGTCGCGGCTGCGCAGAACGCGGGCTATCCGTTCAACCCCGACTACAACGGCGCCTCGCAGGAAGGGGCGGCCTATTTCCAACTGACGACGCGAAAGGGGCGGCGCTGCTCCTCGGCGGTGGCGTTCCTGAACCCGGCGCGGTCGCGCCCCAACCTCGAGATCATCACCAGCGCGCCGGCCACGCGCCTGATCCTGGAGGGGCGGCGCTGCGTCGGTGTCGCCTATCGCGACCGGTCCGGCACCGAGCGGGTTGTTCGCGCGGGACGCGAGGTCATCGTTTCGGGCGGGTCCATCAACTCGCCCCAGCTCCTGATGCTTTCGGGCATCGGCGAGGCCGCGCATCTGCGCGAGCTAGGGATCGAGGTGAAGGCCGATCTGCCCGGCGTGGGCAGGAACCTGCAGGACCACCTGCAGGCGCGGCTGGTCTTCAAATGCAACGAGCCGACCTTGAACGACGAGGTGCGCAGCCTGCTGAACCAGGCCCGCATCGCGGTGAAATACGCGCTGTTCCGCGCCGGGCCGATGACGATGGCGGCATCGCTGGCGACCGGGTTCTTCCGTACCGGCGAACATGTCGAGACGCCCGACATCCAGTTTCACGTCCAGCCCTGGTCGGCCGATTCACCGGGCGAGGGGGTGCACCCGTTCTCGGCCTTCACGATGTCGGTCTGCCAGCTGCGGCCCGAAAGCCGGGGCGAGATCCGGCTGGCTTCGCCGGATGCGGCGATCTATCCCAAGATCATCCCCCGCTATCTGAGCACCGAGACCGATTGCCGAACGCTTGTCGAGGGCGTCAACATCGCCCGTCGCATCGCCCGTCATGCCCCCCTGACCGACAAGATCTCCGAGGAGTTTCGGCCCAGCGCCGATCTGTCGATAGACGACTACGAGGGTACGCTGGACTGGGCGCGGTCGAACTCGGTCTCGATCTATCACCCGACGGGGACCTGCAAGATGGGCACCGGCCCGGGCGCCGTCGTCGACGCGCGGCTGCGGGTGCACGGGATCGCCGGGCTGCGGGTGGCGGACTGTTCCATCATGCCGGAGATCGTGTCGGGCAACACCAACGCCCCCGCGATCATGATCGGCGAGAAGGCGTCGGACCTGGTGCTGGAGGACGCGCGCGTCGGGGCGTGAGGCGTGCGCGGGGGTCGCTAGCGCGCCTCCATCGCGATCAGCGTGGCGTTGCCGCCCGCCGCGGTCGTGTCGGTGGAGACCACGACCTCCTCGACGAAACGTTGCAGGTAGAGCGGGCCGCCGGCCTTGGGGCCGGTGCCCGACAGGCCGTGACCGCCGAAGGGTTGGCTGCCGACGATGGCGCCGATCTGGTTGCGGTTTACATAGACGTTGCCGGCGGGCGCGCGGGCGGTGACATGGGCGATGGTCGCGTCGATGCGGGAATGCAGGCCGAAGGTCAGGCCGAAGCCGGTCGACTCGATCTCGTCCAGCACGCGGTCGAGATTGCCCGCCTTCCAGCGCTTCACGTGCAGGACCGGGCCGAACACTTCCTCGGTCAGGACTTCGTCGGGACCGAGTTCGATGATCGTCGGCGGCAGGAACCGTCCCTCCGGCGCGTCGCCCTGCCAGCGGACCTTCCACGTGCCGACATAGTCACGCAGCCGGGTCAGCGCGGCGTCGTCGATGATGGGTCCGACATCGGTGGCCGGGTCCATCGGATCGCCCATCGTCAGCGTGGCGGCGGCGCCCTCGATCATGTCGAGCATCCGTTCGGCCACGTCCTCCTGAAGATAGGCGATGCGGCAGGCCGAGCAGCGCTGCCCGGCGGAGCGGAAGGCCGAGGCGACGACATCGCGCGTCACCTGTTCCGGCAGGGCGGTGGCGTCGACGATCATCGCGTTGGCCCCGCCCGTCTCGGCGATCAGCGGCACGATCGGGCCGTCCTTGGCGGCAAGCGCCCGGTTGATCGACCGGGCCGTCGCGGTCGAACCGGTGAAGGCCACGCCGGCGACGCGGGGATCGTCGATCAGCGCCTGCCCGACCTCGACCCCGCCGGGCGCCAGGATCAGGGCGTCGCGCGGGATGCCGGCGCGGTGCAGGAGCGCCACGGCCTGCGCGGCGACGCGCGGGGTCTGCGGCGCGGGCTTGGCCACGACCGCGTTGCCGACGACCAGCGCGGCGGCGGTCTGGCCCAGGAAGATGGCGAGCGGGAAGTTCCACGGCGCGACGGTCACGAACACGCCCCGGCCCCGCGCGCGCCATTCGTTCGACTCGCCGGTGGGGCCGGGCAGGGGTCGGGGCTGGCCCAGGTTCTCGGCCTCGTCGGCGTAGTAGCGGAGGAAATCGACGGCCTCGCGGATCTCGGCGATGCCGTCGTCGATGGTCTTGCCGGCCTCGCGCGCCAAGGTGGCCATCAGGGCCGGGCGTTCCATCTCTAGCAGGTCGGCGGCGCGGCGCAGCGCGGCCGCACGGGTCGAGGGCGCGGTGGTCGACCAGGCGGGATAGGCGGCCTGCGCGCGGGCCATGACCCCGACCACGTCGCCCGGCGCGATTGGGTCAACCGCCGGCGCCTCGGGCGCCTCGCGCATGGCGCGGGAGAGGGTGGACAATTCGCGGTCCGATCCGATCTTCACCCCGTCTGAATTGCGCCGTCCGCCGAACAGCGCCTTCGGCAGCGGGATGCGCGGGTGGCGCGGCGTCTGGGCGAGGTCGTCCGGCATGTCGAGGACGGCGGCGATGTCGACATCCTTGTCGCCGGCCATCGCGACGAAAGACGTGGATGCGCCGTTTTCCAGCAGACGCCGCACCAGGTAGGCCAGAAGGTCGCGATGGCCGCCAACGGGCGCGTAGATGCGGCAAGGGGCCTCGGTTTCCTTCGCGACGGCGGCATAGAGCGCCTCGCCCATGCCATGCAGGCGCTGGAACTCGAACCCCCCGGGATGGCGGTTGCCGGTGCCGTGGCCGCCCTCCTCCATCTCCAGGATCTTCGCGATGCTGAGCGCGTTGTGCGTGGCGAATTGCGGATAGAGATGCGGGCGCAGGGCCAGCATCTTGCGGGCGCAGGCGAGGTAGTTCAGGTCGGTCACCGCCTTGCGGGTGAAGACGGGATAGTCGGGATGCCCCTCCACCTGCGCGTGCTTCACCTCGGTGTCCCAATAGGCGCCCTTGACCAGCCGGACCATCATCGTCTGGCCGTGACGCCGGGCCAGGTCGCCGGCCCAGTCGATCACCGCCTCGGCGCGCTTGCCATAGGCCTGGATCGCAAGCCCGAAGCCGTTCCAGTCGCGCAAGTCATCGTCGGCGAAGGCCGCCTCGATCACGGCGAGGGAGAGTTCGAGGCGGTCCTGTTCCTCGGCATCGACGGTGAAGTTGAGGTCGAAGGATTTCGCCCGTTTGGCCAGCTTCGTCAGGATCGGGGTCAGTTCGCGGAGGACGGCGGCGCGATTGCGCGGCTCGTAGCGGGGATGCAGGGCCGAGAGCTTGACCGAGATGCCCGGCCGGAGCGGCAGGGGTCGATTGCCGGCGGCGCGGCCGATGGCGTCGATCGCGTCGGCATAGGACTTGGCGTAACGGTCGGCATCGGCCTGTGTCTTCGCGCCTTCGCCCAGCATGTCGTAGGAGTGGAGCGCGCCCTTCGCCTCGTTCTCGCGGGCGCGTTTCAGGGCGTCCTTGATCGTCTCGCCCAGCACGAACTGATGGCCCATGAAGCGCATCGCCTGACGCACGCCGGTGCGGACGGCGGGCGCCCCGATCCGGCGGGTCAGTCCGCCGAGAACCCCCGGCACCGTGTCGCCGGGGCGCAGCAGGCGGTTCGACAGCCCGAGGCCCCAGGTCGCGGCCGAGACGAGCCAGGCCTCCGACGGCTCGTGCCCGTCCCAGTCGCCGGCGCCGATCTTGTCGGCGATCAGCGCGTCCTGCGTCGCCTGGTCGGGCACCCGCAGCAGCGCCTCGGCCATCGCCATCAGGGCAAGCCCCTCGCGGGTGGAGAGGTCGTAGTCGCGCAGGAAATCCTCCAGCCCGCCGATCCGGGTCTGCGCGCCGCGGATGCCGCGGATCAGGCGTTCGGCCCGGGCGCGGGTCGCGGGCGCGACCTGGGCCAGCGGCAGGAGGGTCGGGACGATGGTCTCGTCGGCGGGGGCGAAAGGGGCGGCGAAGGACATGGGGCACTCCGTAGGCGGGCTCGCGCGATCCTAGCATGGCGGCGGGTGGGGCGTTTCACCAAAGCTGCGGGGTGCACGGGGATTCCGATGGTGGTATCCGAGGTTTTCGAGAAAAACGCAGAGGATTTCGCCATGATCGCACGACTGGACCGTATGGATCATCGGCTGATCCGCGCCCTGCATGCGGATGCGCGGCTTTCGGTCGCGGCGCTGGCCGAACGGATCGGCCTGTCGCCCAATGCCACGGCGGAGCGGATGCGACGCCTGCGGCGGGATGGGGTGATCACGGGCTACACGGTCCGGCTGGATCATGACGCCTTGGGACTGGGGTTGATCGCCTTCGTTGAGATCAAGTTGGACCGCACCGATGGCGAAGTGTTCGACGCCTTCGCCGCCGCCGTCCAGAACGTGCGCGGGATCGAGGAGTGCCACATGGTCGCCGGCGGGTTCGATTATCTGCTGAAGACGCGGCACCGTGACATGGACGAGTATCGCGCATTCCTGGCCGAGGCGTTGGCGGCGCTGCCCGGTGTGCGCGAGACGCGGACCTATGTGGTGATGGAGGAGATCCGCGCGGGCGGGGCCCTGCCGGTCTAGAGGTCGATCTCCAGCGTGCCGCCCGGTTCGGCGGCGCGGGACCGGCAGAGGATGATGCGCGTTTCGCGCTGTGCCTTCGACAGGACGAAGTCGCGGTGTTCGGCCTTGCCCCGATAGCCGCAGGCGCAGACGCCGCAGATGCCGTCGGAGCATTTGACGTCGACGCGAAGGCCGGCGCGGGCGAGGGCGTCGGTCGCGGGTTCCTCGGCGGCCACCGCGACCTCGCGCCCGTCGCGCAGGCGCAGGGTGAAGGGGTGGTTCTCGTACTCCGGAAGATCGGGGACGGAGAAGTATTCGAGGTGGCGCGCGTCTTCGGGAAAGCCGCTTTCCTCGGCCGCCCCGATCACGGCCGACATGTAGCGGTCGGGTCCGCAGGTATAGACATGCGCGCCCGGTCGGTATCGCAGGATCTTGGCCAAGGCCGCGCGGCCGTCTTCGTCGCTGACATGCAGGTGGACGCGGTCCGCCCAGGGCGTCGCCCGCATCATGGCGAGATACGCCGCCCGCGACCGCGAAGGGACCGAGTAATGCACCGCGAAGTCGCGACCGAGCGCGTGCAGGCGATGCGCCATCGCGACCATCGGAGTGATGCCGATACCGCCGCCCATCAGGTGGCTGAACGTCGCGTCCTCGACCAGCGGGAAATGGTTGACGGGTGGTGCCGCGAAGATCCGGCGGCCCGGTGTGAAGATGCGGTGGAGGAGGCGCGATCCGCCGCGCCCGCCGTCTTCGCGCAGGACGCCGATCTGATATTTCGACCGATCGGCCGGGTCGCCGGACATCGAATATTGCCGCAGGTATTCGGGTGCCACGACGATGTCCAGATGCGCGCCGGCGGTCCATTCGGGTAGGTCCGACCCGTCGGGCGCCGCGAAATCGTAGAGGGTGACGTCCGGCGACATCGCCTCGGCCCGGATCACACGCAGCTCGATCACCGGGCTGTCGCGGTCGGCGGTGTAGCGGTGGACATGGGCCTCGTCCCCCGCGGCGATGCGGGCGCGATAGGCGGCGGCGGGGATCATCGCGCGATAGGCGGCGATCCCCGCCTCTCGATCCATGGGGTCGGGATAGGGCCAGGGATGGGCGGCCAGCGGGGCGGGATAGACGGCGAGGGTCTGGTCCTCGTAGGCCAGGTCGAGATCGCGCTGCAGGCCGCGTTCGTTCACCGGATGGCGGGTCGGGCGATAGGCGCCGTCCACCTCCAGCTCCAGGTCCCACCACCATTTCTTGACAGGATTCAGCCCGCCCCGACCAAGCGCGTCGTCGAGCTTCGCAAGCGCCGGCGCTGCGGCGGGGAGGTTCATCGCGGCCCAGCGGAACGGTGCCTCGGCGAACAGGCCCTCCAGGTTCCAGGGGCAGGTCTTCATGCAGCGCCCGCACATCGCGCCGCCGGGGGTCGTGATGCGGTAGGTGGCGCATTTCTGGCTGTCGGACTTCCAGATCTCGTAGCCGTTGAACATCAGCTTCGGCCCGGCGGTGATGGCGCCCGACGGACATTC
Organism: Jannaschia sp. S6380; assembly: GCF_023015695.1. NCBI lineage: Bacteria > Pseudomonadati > Pseudomonadota > Alphaproteobacteria > Rhodobacterales > Roseobacteraceae > Jannaschia > Jannaschia sp. S6380. The sequence continues at coordinate 2,301,289 of NZ_JALKAS010000001.1, read as the reverse complement.
GCGCGCGCATTTGTTGCACGCCTCGCAAAAGCGTTGCAGGCCGAAATCGATCGGCTTGTCGTGGGAGAGCGGCATGTCGGTCGTCACCACGCCCGATTTCAGGCGGGGGCCGAGGAACGGGTTCAGGATGACCTCGCCGATGCGGCTGACCTCGCCCAGGCCCGACAGCAGCAGAAGCGGCGGCTGCAGGACCTCGCCATCCAGCACGGTATGCGCCTTGGCCGCGTAGCCCAGGTCGCGGATCAGCTTCGCGACGATTCCGCCCAGCAGCGAGAACCGCAGATAGGCGCGCATCGACTGCGCCACGCTGATCCAGTCGTCGCCGGACGCACCCTCCATCGTCTCCCATCCCTGGTCGACGATCATGCTGATGGCCTGGTCATGCGGCGGGTCGATGGGGGTGCCGGTGGCGTCGTGGCTGTACCACGCCCAATCCGGGCAGCGGCTGATGCCGACCGCGTCGATGCCCAGCCAATACGCGATGGCCTTGATGTCGGTGGCGTTGCGGTCGGGGTCGTCGGGTCGCGCGCCCAAGGGGTTCGGATCGCCGTCCTGCAGAAGGACCAGCGCCCCCAGCATCCGCCGCTGCGCCGCCGATGGCGCCGCCTTGCGCACGTAATGCCCGGCCGTCGCCTGTTTCTGCACCGCCGGTCCAAGGTCGCCGAACTGGGCGCGCGCGAAGAGGTCGGCGCGCTTGGGCACGCGGGCGACGCGCGGCTCGTCGATATAGGTGGTGGGGGTGTCGACGCGGGGCAGCGTCTCGAACGGGTGCGGGCCAAGGGCGAAGTCGCGCTTGGCATAGGGGTCGCGGTTGGTGGCCGAGGACCCGGTGCCGTGGCCGACCCACCAGCGGGGGTCCGGCCGCTGGCGGGGTGCGAGCGGTGCGTCATGGACGAGCGTGAAGGTCGTGGTGACGGCGGCCAAGCCGAAGCGCCGGCCCAGGAACGGTGCCGCGACGCCGCGGTCGTCCGGCATCAGCACCCCTGCGGCCAGGCCCAGGACGTGAAGGTTCACGTCGCTGCTGGTCATGGTATGCGCCTTGGCGTCGTACCCCAGCACCCGCAGATAGCTGGCCAGGACGACGGCCGTCTCGGCGGCGCGCAGGGCGGCGCGGTGCGCCTCCGCCCCCGCGATCCAGGCGGCGCCCGGTTCATCGCGGACGGGGCGGGGCATGTCCTGCACGATGACGATGGCGTTGTGGTGACCGCCGATGCCGGCGGGTGGCGCCTCCATCGACTCCTTCAGGTCGGCCATGATGAGGTCGATCCCGGCGGCGAGCGTCTTGGTCTGTCGCGTGCGCAGCGCCTGCGCCAGGTCGTCGATGTCGGGGTTCCGCAGCGGCGCATCCAGATGCGCCTCGGCCGGAACGGGGCCGGTGCCGATGAGGGCCGCGTCGCAGAAATAGCCGAATGCCTTGAGGTGCCGCGCCCGCGCGACCGGGTCGTCGGGGCAGTCGGCCCGGGCGCGATTGACCAGCCCGTCACGAATCGCGTCCATCGTGGCCTGATAGTCCGACATCGCGCCCACGATCCCCGCCGTGCCTGCACCGAAGGCCAACCGCGGCACCGGGGGGACGGCCGAGAGATCGGGCATCCCTCCGCGCCGCAGCCGCTCCAGCGGATAGGGGCCGAGATGCGGAGGACGCTTGCGGTTGGAGAAGAGGCGCATGCGGGCCATGTGGCCGCGACGGGCCCCCGCGGGCAAGACCGTTTCAATGCGAGACGAATGCCCCGCATCGCGGGGCGGCGCGTTAGGACCCTCTTAAGGTCCGCGGCCTAGCACCGGACGTGCCGAGAACGGCGAAGATGGGACACCCGCCCAAGCGGACCCCGCAGGCAGAATGTCGAACGTTCCGCGAAAGCGGATTTCACAAGCCCGCGAAGCGGGCGCATTCAAGGGAATATCCAAATGTCCAGCATCCTGACCAACAACGGCGCGATGGTCGCGCTTCAGACGCTGAAATCCGTCAACCGCGACATGGCTTCGACGCAATCGGCCATCTCCACCGGCAAGTCGATCGCCTCGGCCAAGGACAACTCCGCCATCTGGGCCATCTCGAAGGTCATGGAATCCGACGTGTCGGGCTTCAAGGCCGTCTCCGACAGCCTTGCCCTGGGCGAGTCGACCGTGGCCGTGGCCTCGGCCGGTGCCGAGCAGATCACCAATGTCCTGAAGGACATGAAGGAGAAGATCGTCGCCGCCACCGGCGAAAACGTCGACTACACCAAGCTAACCGCCGATGTCGACGAAATGAAGGAGCAGATCACCTCGATCATCAAGGCTTCGCAATTCAACGGCGCGAACCTGCTGGATACGGCGGGCAACACCGGCATCTCGGTCCTGTCCTCGATCGACCGGGCCGCGGACGGCTCGGTCACGGCGGCGAATATCGACGTCGATTCGGTCGATTTCGAAGCCAACCTCGATCTGTCCGACGTCGATGTCGGTACCGCCGCGGATGCGGAGACGTCGATCGCGGCCATCGAGGCGCATATCCAGACCGCCGTCGACGGTGCGGCGGCCCTCGGGGCCTCGGCCAAGCGGATCTCCGACCAGGGCGAATTCGTCAGCAAGCTGACCGACGCGATGAAGTCGGGCATTGGTTCGCTGGTCGATGCCGACATGGAGGAGACCTCCGCGCGTCTCCAGGCGCTGCAGGTCCAGCAGCAGCTGGCGACCCAGTCGCTCTCGATCGCGAACCAGGCGCCGCAGTCGATCCTGTCGCTGTTCCGCTGACGTGATCCCGCCCGCCCCGGACCATTTCCGGGGCGGGTCCTTCGGACCTTGGCGCAAAGCGCCGGACCTTCGTGCAGGTCGCGAAGTTCGCCAATCGTGAGAAACCGATCCTATGGGCTATGCTCTGAGCGCCGCGGCCGCCTATGCCGCGATCGACCCTTCCCTGACATCGCCGGCCCGCGGGGAAGCCATGGTCTTCGCCGACGTCACGCGCCGGCTGGAGGCGGTCTTCGGCGACGACCGCGCGACGGCCTCGCGCAAGGCCGCCGCCCTTCACGACAACCGCCGGCTGTGGCGGGCGGCGGCGGAGGCCTGCGCGGGCGACGACAATGCCATGCCCGAGGCCTTGCGCGTCAGCCTTCTCGGGCTCGCCGGCTTCGTGGAGCGGCATACCAGCCAGGTTCTGGAAGGTTCGGGCGAGGCCGCGATCCTGTGCGAGATCAACCGCCGGGTGGCCGCGGGCCTGTCGGCGGGGGCCGCCTGACATGGCGGGTCTGATGCTGAAGTTCCCCGCCGGCGACCGGATCGTCGTCAACGGGGCCGTCATCGAAAACGTGGGCCGCGGTGCGCGCCTGCGCCTGCTGACGCCGGAGACGCAACTGCTGCGCCTGCGCGATGCGATCGACCCCGAAGCGGCCGGAACGCCTGTCGGCCGGATTGCGCATAGCGTGCAGCTGATGATGGTGGGCGAGGCGGACATGGAGGAGACCACGACGGCCGTGTTGGGCGCGCTCGTTCCGCTGCGCCATGCCTTCGTGGCACCGGAGGATCGGTCGCGGATCGATCGGATCGCCGCCCATCTGCGGGACGGGCAGCTCTATCAGGCGCTGCGCCAGCTGGGCGGGCTGCGCCGTCAGGAGGCGTCGCTTCTCGCGGCGCGGCCGGGGTGACCTTTCAACCCTTCGTGCCGACCGGTGGGTTGACCGGTTGGCGCTTTCTGCAGTCGACCTTGGATGCACAGCGCGCCGCCCATGCAAACGGCGCCGCGCAAAAGCGCGACCTGAATTACTTCCGCGAAACGATCGGAACGGTCTCGACCGCCGCAGAACTGGTGGCGGACAGGCGGTTGTTGACCGTGGCGTTGGGCGCGTTCGGGCTCGACGACGACATCGACGCGAAGTTCCTGATCCGCAAGGTCCTGGAAGAGGGAACCGACAATCCGGAAGCCTTGGCCAACCGGCTGAGCGACAAGCGCTACCGCGACCTGTCGCGGGCCTTCGAATTCGGGGGTGGCGGCGTACCCGCATCCGTTCTTCCCGGCTTCGCCGCACGGATCGAGGCGCGCTACAGCGAGCGGAGTTTCGAGGCCGATCTCGGAAATTCCGACGAGACGATGCGCCTGGCGCTGAATGCACGACGGGAACTTGCCGCCCTGGCGGACGGCGAGGGTTCGAACCGTACAAAGTGGTTCACGCTCATGGGCACGCCGCCGCTACGCAAGGTGATGGAGACGGCCTTGAACTTGCCAACGGCATTCGCGACCTTGCCGATCGACCGTCAGCTCGAAGATTTCACCGAGCGCGCGCGGACGATCTTCGGAACCGACGAAATCGCGGAACTGGGTCAGCCGGCGGTCTTGGACCCGCTTCTCGATCGCTTCACCGCGATGGCGGGCCTCGCTGACGGCGCCGGTGTCGCGTCTTCTCCTGCACTGGTGCTGTTGCGCGGCTTCTGACCGGGCGACGCGACGATCTGCGTCGTGTTTGAGCTAAATCGGCATTCGATGGGTGCCGGACGGATCCATGCCGCCGATCACATCCGGGTGGGATCGGTCCCCCTGCCCGACCAAAAGGCACCCGATCCGCTTCACCGGATGCCAGGCTTTTCGGTCGCTGCGCGGGCCGGGTTTTCGTAGGATTTTCCGAGGACGCCCGCCAGTAGCCGGAAGCCATCCTCGGGTCGCGTGAGGCCACGGGCCGCGAACAGATCCTCGATCTTCGGGGCCAGGGCCGTCGCGCGGTCGATCTCCGGGTTCGCGCCACGCTCGTAGAGGCCCGATCGCACCATCAGGTCGCTGCGGTCTTGCACTCCGAGGATCTTGCGTACTTCTCCGATCAGGGCGTTCTCGGCCGGGTTCGCCGCCTCCGGCAGGCTGCGCGAGACGGAGCGCAGCACGTCCACGGCGGGGTATCGCCCGCCCTCCGCGATATCGCGTGAAAGGATCACATGTCCGTCGAGTTGCCCGCGCAGGATGTCGGCCACCGGCTCCTCCATGTCGGAACCGGCGACCAGGACGGTGAAGATCGCGGTCATGTCGCCCTGACCGTCCTCCCCCGGGCCGGCCCGTTCGCAAAGCGAGGCCAAAAGCGGCGTCAGACTGGGCGGATGCCCCCGCAGCGACGCGTCCTCGCCGGCGGCCACGGCGACCTCTCGATGGGCCTCGGCCATGCGCGTGACGCTGTCGCAGAGAAACAGCACGCGCCGTCCCTGATCGCGGAAATGCTCGGCCACGGCGAGGGCGGCGAAGGCGCAGCGCCGCCGCGTGTTCGCCGGCATGTCGGACGTGGCCGCGACGACCACCGTGCGGGCGCGCCCCCGCGACCCCAGCGTGCGGTGCACGAAATCCGAGACTTCCCGGCCACGTTCGCCGACGAGGGCCAGCACGCAGATATCGGCATCGAGATCCTGTGCGAAGCTGCCGAGGAGGGTGGACTTGCCGACGCCCGAACCCGCGAAGAGTCCGATGCGCTGACCGGACGCGACCGGCAACATCGTGTCGAAGACGGCCATTCCAGTGCGCAACCGGTCACCCATCCCCCGACGGCGCGTGGCCGCCGGCGCCGCCCTGCGGAGCGGGACCGGATGGCCGGGCACTAGGGGGCGGCCGTCGAGCGGCTGTCCGAACGGATCGATGACCCGGCCGATCCAGCCATCGTGCGGGGCGATGCGCGCGGCGCCGGCGGGCCTGACCCTCGCGCCGATATGCAACCCGTCGGGAGAGCCATAGGGAGCCGCCCGGAGTTGCCCGCGGTCGAGCCGCGTGACTTCCGCGCGAAAGCTCCGACCCTCGGCGTCTTCGTAGATCAACTCTTCGCCCAGCAGAACGTGGTCGGACAGGCCCTCGACCGTGAAGCCGGCGGCATCGAGCCCGGTGATCTGGCCCAGCGGAAAGCTTGACTCGATCAGGTTCACCTGAGCGCGAAGGGTCGCGAACGGGTCGGCCACCGGGATGTCGAGAGTGTCGGTCATGTTTCGGTCTCCGGCCGGGGCTGTACGAAACGATTTCTAAAGGAATCAGTCTTAAGGCTTCGTTTCACGGACGACGAAGGAGTTGCCCAGTGAACGAAATGCCCGAGATCATGCGCCTTGCGGCCGGCATGGCCCGCCAAGCGGCGACGCGACAGGCTGTGATCGCCACCAACGTGGCGAATGCCGACACCCCCGGCTATCGCGCCCGCGACATGGCCACCTTTTCCCCCGATGACGGATTGGCCCTGCGCCGGACGCATGCGCGGCACCTGACCGGCCCCGAGGGCACGGCGCGCCCCCGGATCCTGCATGACGTGCCCGCCGACCCGAACGGCAATACCGTCTCGCTGGAGGATCAGGTCCTGCGGGGGATCGAGGCCGCACGCCACCACGATCGTGCCCTCACGGTGTATCGGAGCGCGCTGGGTATGATGCGCGCCGGATTGGGTCGGGGCTGAACATGGCCGAATTTTCGAGCGCCCTGACGGTTCTGTCTTCCGGCATGCGTGGCCAGGGTCAGCGGCTGCGCCATATCTCGGAGAATATCGCCAACGTGGACACGCCCGGTTACCGCCGGAAGACGATTGAATTCCGCGAAACCGTCGAGGGCGGCCGGCGCAGCGGCGCGATCGAGGCCGGCCCCGTCCGGCTGTCGCAGGCGGCGCTTCCGCAGGTTCACGACCCGGCGCATCCGATGGCGAACGAAGACGGATACCATGACGGATCCAATGTCGAGCTGGTGACGGAGCTTGCCGACGCGCGCGAAGCGCAGCGGAGCTATGAAGCGAACCTGAAGATGTTCGAGCAGGTGCGCCGCATGTCCAGCCAGCTCTTCGATATTCTCAAGCGATAGTTTTCCCACGAACCACGAGACCATAAACAGGAGGCCAGAATGGACCTTTCAGCGATCGCAGGCGGACTGGGCGGCATGCCCGCGCCCAAGACGGGCCCGACGGCAGAGGCAGCCTCGGGGTTCGTCGAAACGCTGCGGCAGGCGGAACGACAGGCCGAAGCGGCCGTGACCGGCGGCGCCGATCCGCACGCCCTGGTGACCGCACTTGCCGAAGGACAGCTTGCCATCGACACGGTGGTCACGATCCGCGACCGCGTGGTCGAGGCGTATCAGGAAATCCTGCGAATGCCCGTCTGAGGCGGGGCCGATGTCGGATCTCCTTTTCTACGACGTGCTGCGGCAGGGTCTCTGGATCGCCGTCCTGACTTCCGCGCCGATCCTCGCGGTGGCGCTGGCGGTCGGCCTGGCCATCGGCCTGCTGCAGGCGCTGACCTCCATCCAGGAGATGACGCTGACCTTCGTGCCGAAGATGGCGGCCATACTTGGCGTCTTCTGGGCCTGCATGGGCTTCATGACGCTGACGCTCGGCCGGTATTTCACCGACACGCTCATCCCGATCATACAGGGGTACTGACATGACCGACGGGCTCTATCCGACGCTGGCGCGCCAGTCCGGCCTCCTGCGGGAGATGGACGTGATCGCGCAGAACATCGCGAATGCGAACACCACGGGATACCGCGCCGAAGGGCTGATCTTTTCGGAACACGTCGTGCGAACCGGGCGGGACGCGCCCTCGATCTCCTTCGCCAGTGCGACGGGCCGTCAGACCCGGTTCGAACAGGGTGGCCTGGAGCAGACCGGCGGCACCTTCGACATCGCCATCGAGGGCGAGGGCTATTTTCTGGTCGAGGTCGAGGGCGAGCCCCGTCTGACACGGGCCGGTGCCTTCACCGCGGGGGCTGACGGCACATTGGTGACACCGGAAGGACATCCCGTACTGGACGAGGGCGGCGCGCCCTTGGTCCTGCCGGGCGGACCGGAGAAGGTCGGCATCGCGCCCGACGGCACCGTGTCGTCGGATGGCCAGCCGATCGCCAAGCTCGCCGTCGTCGTCCCGGAGGACCCGGGGGCGATGCGCCGGCAGGCAGCGACGACGTTCCAAGCCGAAGCCTATCGCCCGGTGGACGCGCCACAGGTGCGGCAGGGATTCCTGGAAGCATCCAACGTCGATCCCGTCACGGAGATCGCGCGGATGGTGACCGTCCAGAACGCCTACAAGATGGGGCAGGGATTCATGGACCGTGAAGACGACCGGATGCGCTCGATGCTCCGGCTTTTGGATCAATGAGGAGACGCGAGACATGCGTGCACTGAGCATCGCGGCCACCGGAATGGCCGCCCAGCAGACCCGGGTCGAGGTGATCTCCAACAACCTCGCGAACATGAACACCACCGGCTACAACGCGCGGCGGGCGGAATTCGCCGATCTGCATTATCAGCAAGTCACGCGCGCCGGGACGATCGCGTCTTCGACCGGGGCGCTGGTTCCGGCCGGCGTCCAGCTTGGCCTCGGCGTCCGGCCCACGGCTGTGGCGATGGAGGTGGCGCAGGGCGCGCTCAGCCAGACGGGCGGCGATCTCGACCTCGCCATCGAGGGGCGGGGCTATCTCGAGGTGACGCTGCCGTCGGGCGCGGCCGCTTATACGCGCGACGGTGCGCTCAAGCGGACGGGCGATGGCCTGTTGGTGACGTCGGACGGCCATCCGGTCGTGCCGGACATCACCATTCCGGACGATACGCGGTCCATCTCGATCAACCCCGAGGGCGAGGTCTATGCCTATTTCGTCGACCGGACGGAGCCGGAACTGCTGGGGCAGTTGTCGCTGGCGGGGTTCAGCAACGAGAAGGGCCTCGAGGCGCTGGGCTCGAACCTCTATTCCGAGACGGGCGCCTCCGGAGCCCCGATCGCCGGTTTCCCAGGCGAGGACGGGCTCGGCTTCTTCCGTCAGGGTTATCTCGAAGACAGTTCCGTCGACGCCGTGCGCGAGATCACCGATCTGATCGAGGCGCAGCGCGGCTACGAGATGAACGCCAAGGTCATCACCGCGGCCGATCAGATGATGTCGGCCACGACGCAGATCCGATGATCCGTCTGGCGTTCCTCCTGGCCCTGGTCGCCCACCCGCTTGCCGCGGAATCCGTGACCGTGATCCACGCCGTGCGCGCCGGGACCGCGCTGACGGCCGACGACCTGACCTTCGCGGAGACGGAGACGGAGGACGGGTTCGCGGACCCCCGTGATGTCATCGGATTGGAAGCGCGGGTGAACCTGTACCCCGGGCGCGCGATCCTGGCCCGCGACGTCGGCCTGCCGACGGTCATCGAACGGAACGCCATCGTGCCGCTGCTCTTTCGCCGTGGCGGACTGACGATCACCCTCGAGGGGCGGGCGCTCGGCCGTGCCGGCGCGGGGGAACCCGTTCGCGTTATGAACCTGTCGTCGCGCGCCACGCTGACCGGCATCGCGACCGAGACCGGCGCGGTCGTGGTCAACTGAACTCACACTTTCCCAGCGGAGAACCCATGTCTCGTATCGCGATCGCCGCCGCCGCGGCCCTTCTGACCCTCTCCGCCTGCGGGCGCGTCGCCGATGTGGGCCAGGCTCCGGATCTGACGCCGGTCGCCGCCAGCGCCGAAAGCCGGGCCATGGCCATGCCGGCGCCGGTCGACATCCTGGCGGTGCGCGATCCGGTTCGCGCGGCGTCGCTCTGGGCCGGCGACCGGCAGTCGCTGCTGGGCGACCGGCGGGCCGGAGAGCAGGGCGACATCCTGACCGTCGTGGTCGAGATCGACGAGCGTGCCGAGATCGACAATGCGACGAACCGATCCCGAAGCGGTTCGGAGTCGATGCAGGTGCCCGAATTCCTGGGCCTGCCGCAGAGCCTTCAGGACGAGCTGCCCGCCGGGTCCAGCCTCGCGAACGCGGTCGGGACCTCGTCCAAGAGCGCGTCCAAGGGGTCCGGCGGCGTCCGCCGGAAGGAGCGGCTGACGCTGCGCGTGGCCGCGACCGTGGTCGAAGTCCAACCCAACGGCGTGCTGCGTATCGAAGGCCGTCAGGAAGTGCGCGTCAACTTCGAACTGCGCGAGATGCTCGTGACCGGATATGTCCGGCCCGAGGATATCTCTCGCCAGAATGAGATCACGTATGACAAGATCGCCGCCGCGCGGATCTCCTACGGGGGCCGGGGCCAGATCACCGATGTGCAGCAGCCGCGCTATGGACAGCAGGTGGCCGACATCCTGCTGCCGTTCTGACGATGGCGAAGCTGATCCCCATCGCGGTCATCCTGGTCGCGGCCCTTGGCGGCGGCGCGGCCGGGCACCTGCTGCGCCCGGCCCCGGCCGAGGCGGTCGAGGACGCCGCGCCCAGGCCGGAGCCGGCCGCGCCAGAGAAGGAGGCATTCGTCACCTTCCGCGACGGCTTCATCGTGCCGGTCTTGCGGGACGGCCAGGTCTGGGGCCACGTGATCCTGACATTGGGGGCGAAGGCCGGACACACCGCCAAGGATGACATTCTGCTGCGCGAGCCGCTGTTGCGGGACGGGCTGAATCAGGCGTTGTTCCTGCATGCCAGCCTGGGCGGGTTCGACGGTGACTTCACGACGCCGCAGGTTCTGAAGCGGCTGCGCTCACGGCTCGACGAGGTGCTTGTCCGCGAATTGTCGGACGAGACCGCGCGGATTCTCCTCGTCTCGATGGCGCGACAGGCGACCTGATCCCTCAGGAGCCGGGTCGCGATACTCAGCCGCGACGTTTGCGCAACGTGTCGACCACGATCTCACGCGCGTGATCGCGCGCATGCGCCTCGCGATGCGGCTGGGCGAGGGCATTGAGCTGTGCGATCTGCTGGTTCAACACCATGAGCTGTTGCCCGCGCCACCGACTCCAGCGATCGCGTGCGGCCGCCTCGGCGACGGATTCCGGGGCCGGCGGCCGGGCGTCGCGCAGCGCGCGCACCTTCTCCTCCAGCCCATCAATCAGGCCCTGATATTTTGCCAGCCTCGCGGCCGAGCGGTCCTTTCGCAGGGTGGCGAGATCGCGCAGTTCGTCCAGCCGGTCGCGTGTCACGGGGCATCCTCGCCGGTCAGACTGCGGGCGAAGCGCACGGCGGCGGCGACGGCGGCGAAATGTTCCCGCGCGATCGGGTCGCCGACCTCCACCGTCGCATGCAACGCGCGGGCGGCGGGCGGGTCGCTGTAGATCGGAACGCCGGCCTCGGTCGCGGCCTCGCGGATCCGGTGCGCCATATTGTCAACCCCCTTGGCAAGGCAGACCGGCGGCGTCGGATCGCTGGGCGACCATTTCAGCGCGACGGCGTAGTGCGTCGGGTTCACCAGAACCACGGTCGCGTCGGGCACGTCGTGGATCATCTTGTTCAACGCGATTTCCTGCGCCTTCTCGCGACGTTTTCCCTTCATGTGCGGGTCGCCGTCGGATTGCTTCATCTCGTCCAGGACCTCTTGGCGCGTCATCCGGTTCTTGCTGAGATGGGCATGGCGCTGCCATGCGTAGTCGATGGCCGCCACCGCCCCCGAGAGGAGGACAACCGCGACGGCGAACTCCGTCAGCATGCCGGCCATCGTTCCGACGATGGCCCGCGGATCGCCGGCGGCCGCGGCGACCATCCGGTCGGCATGGCCCACCAGGAACCAAGCCAGAAGGATGCAGAACGCGATCATCTTGACGGCCGACTTGGCGAACTCGAACAGGCCCGAGGGGCCGAACTTGTTCTTCGCATTCGAAACCAGGGATATGCGCGACAGTTTTGGGGCGAGCTTGGACGGCGCGACGACGATCGCACGCTGCGCGACGAGCACGGCGATCACCAGGCCCGCCATCGGCAGGACCAGCAATCCCACCGCCGACAGCGACCGGGCCAGGATCGGTCCGGTCGGGCCCGATCCGCCGCTCCGCAGCGGTGCGGCGAGCAGATCGCTCTGCTCGAGCAGGGTGCCGCCGAGGTCGCGCAGCTGGGCGCCCACGAACGGTGCGAGCAGCGTCATGCCGAGCAGGGCGCCCAGATAGCCTCCCCATGTCGCGAGATCCTGCGACTTGACGATCTCGCCTTTCTGCCGCGCGCGTTCCAGCTTCTGGGGGGTTGCCTCATGGCTGCGTTCGGCGCCATCCTCCCCGCTCATGGCAGGCCCCCGCCGACGGGGTCGCCAAGTGCCGCGACCATGGCCGTCTTCCAGACCGACAGCATCAGCGGCGCCGCGAGGAACAGAAGGACGGCGCTCGCGCCGGTGATGGCCGGCGCCCCCACCAGGGCCACCATCAGTTGCGGCATGGCACGGTTGATGACCCCCATCGCCGCATTGTAGAGGAGCGCGGCCAGTGCGAAAGGCGCGGCCATCGCGAAGGCCAGTGCAAAGGCCTGGCCGGCCCGTGCCACACCCCAGGCGGCCAGGTCACCGCCGGGCATGACGGCTCCCATCGGCAAGACGTCGTAGCTCCGGATCAGCATCTCGACCGTCATCAGCGGCAGGCCGGATGCCATGATCAGCGCGAGCCCCGCGAGGTTCAGGACATTGCCCATTGCCGACGATGGCTCAGCCCCGCCGAAAAGCTGCGAAAGCGAGGTCAGCTGCGCGGCCATCATCCCGGCCATCGTCAGCGCGGCGGCGACGAACCGCAGGACGGCGCCGAACGCGAAGCCGATCGCGATCTCGGAGGCGATCAGCCCCGGCGTCAGATCCGGCGGTGTCGATATCGTCGGGGCGACGGCCGCGGCCAAGGCCAGCCCGGCCATCAGGCGGATGCGCATCGGGATCAGCCGATCCCCGAGGCCCGGCAGCAGCAGCAGCAGGCCGCCGACACGAAGGAAGAAGGCGAAGAGGCCCACAAAGATCGGCGCGGCGGCGGCCTGAAGCTCCAGCATCGCCGCGATCATGCGGCGACGGACCCCAGGATCGCGGGGGGCGTGGTCGCGCCGATCTCCTCATATGCGATGACCGGGTTGGGCAGGCCGCGGGCGGCCATCACCTCGCGGACGAAACGGCGGCGCCGCGCGGACGTCACCACAGCGACGTGGTTGCCCTGTTCCGCCGCACGACCGACCCCTTCGGCGAGGCCCATGGCGAGCTTCTGGAACATGTCCGGCGGCAAGGCGATGTCCGCGCGGCCGTTCGCCCCTTCCAGTTGATGGCGATCGAACGCCACCTCCCAATCGGGCGAAAGCTGCAGGACGGGCAGGGTGCCGTCGGCACGGCGGAACTCGGCCGTGATCTGCTCGGCCAGGCGGTGGCGAACATGCTCGCCGACCTCCTCGGGCGTCAGACCCATGTCTCGCCGCTCGGCGATGGCCTCCAGGATCACCGGAAGGTTCCGCACCGACACACGTTCCGCAAGCAGAAGGCGCAGCACGGAAAGCAGAAGCTCGGGCTGGACCTTAGAGGGGATGACATCGTCCAGCAGGCGGCGGTTGGCGACGGACCGCTCCGGTGAGGAGACCTTGGTGAAGGCGTCCAGCAAGCGATGCAGCCCCTTCAGCCCCAGAAGCCTTGGGAAGTTCGACTTGATCACTTCCAGCAGGTGCGTCGCGAGGACCTCGCCCGGGGTCACGATGGTCTCTCCGATCAGTTCGGCAGCGGCATCCGCCGGAATCCATTTCGCGGGCGCGCCGTAGACCGGCTCTTTCACCGCGCGGCCCGGCAGGTGTTCGGGCGTGCCCGCGCCAGTCAGCACGAGGACGTGGTCCCGCTCCAGCCGATCCCGCGCCGTTTCGACGCCCTGGATACGGATGATGTAGGTGCTGCTCGGCAGGCCCTGGTTGTCAGTCAGCCGGATCTCGGGAAGGATGATGCCGAAACGCTCGGCGATGTGGTCTCGCAAGCCCCCGATGCGGGATTCGAGTCCGTTCGAGGGGTCGAGGGCGAGGTCGACGAGATCGAGCGCGAACTCCACGCAGATATCGTCGAGCGTCAGGACGTCGCCGATCTCTCGCTGCGGCGCGGGGCCCGCGTCGTTTGGCATGTCCTGGGTCGCGGTCGTCTGGCTGCGGCGATGACGCAGCCAGGCCGCGCCGCCCAGGATCGCGGCGCCGATCGTGAAGGGCAGGAAGGGCAGGCCGGGAACCAAGGCGAAGACCAACATGATCGCCGCAACAGTCGCCAAGGCGGCGGGCCGCCGGCCGATCTGGGCGACGATCTCGATATCGACGACGCCGGTTCCGCCGCCCCGTGCGAGCAGGAGGCCCGATGCGATGGATATGATCACGGCGGGGATCTGCGAGACGAGCCCGTCCCCGACCGTGAGGATCGCGTAGGTCTCGATGGCCTGTCCGATGGGCATGCCGTGGGCGATCATCCCCGCCGACAGGCCGACGACCAAGTTCAGAAGCGTGATCAGAAGACCAGCGACCGCGTCCCCCTTCACGAATTTCGAGGCGCCGTCGAGTGATCCGAAGAAGGTCGTCTCGGCGAGGTCCGTTTCGCGGCGGCGCTTGGCCTCGGCATGGTCGATGGCGCCCGCCGACATGTCGCTGTCGATGGCGAGCTGCTTGCCGGGCATCCCGTCGAGCGCGAACCGTGCGCCGACCTCGGCCATGCGCGTGGCGCCCTTGGTGATGACCATGAAATTCACGATCAGCAGCACGCCGAAGACGACCAGGCCGAGCGCGATGCTGCCACCCATCACGAAACTGGCGAATCCCTCGATCACCTTTCCGGCGGCATCCGTTCCGGTATGGCCCTCGCCGATGATAAGCTTGGTGGAGGAGACGTTGAGCGACAGTCGCAGCATCAGCGATGCGAGCAGGATCGTCGGGAAGGCCGAGAAGTCGAGCGGGCGTTCAATGAAGAGCGTGGTCGTGAAGATCAGGATGGCGAGGGCGAAACTCGTCGCCAGGCCGATATCGAGGACCCAGGAGGGCATCGGCAGGATCATCATCAGGATGACGGCCATCAGGGCGACCGCCAGAAGGACGGTCGGTTGGAAGATCGATCTCATCGCAGGGAATCCCGTGCCTTGCTCCTGATGGAATCGATCTAGTCCGCCCGTGGTTAATGCCCCGTTACGATGGCTCCTCCGGCATGATCAGTCGTTCCAGGGAAGTACGCAGGGCACGGCTGTCATCCAGGTCACGTTCGGCACGGGCCAGGTCGCCCGTTGGCGGGACGGAGAGGTTCTTCGCGACGACGAGGCGCGCGAACGCGCGGCGGGCGGGCCGCTCTTCGGGGTCATCGGCCACGGTCCCGAGGTCTCGCGTCAACCACGGCTCGGGCGTCATCTCGGACGGGGTCCGGGGCTGCTCCGCCGCACCCCCGCCGGCAAAACGCGACGCTGCCCCGGGCAGTCCGACTGCTTCGAAGAGAGCTGCGATCCGGGGGTCGCGTCTTTCTTCCCGTGAAAGATATGGCCGAAGCCGTGCGATGAACTCGACCGCGGCCGTCGCCGGAAGTTCCGTTAGCGCCGCGTGGAGCACCAGGTCGGCACCGACGGCACTTTCGTCGACCAGTCGCAGCGCGTCGGCGGGATGACGCGAGACGACAAGCGCGCCTGCCAGGGCCAGATCGAGCTCGGTCCTCTCCGGACCTTCCGGCACGGAGCCGCGGAGTGCCAGCGCATTCACCAGGTGCAACTCATCGACGGGCCGGCCGTCCTTGCGATGTTGACGCAGGATTTCGGTCGTTGCCAAAACGGCGTCAAAGTCGGTTCTTGCGGCGAGACGTTCGGCTTCGTCCGGCGCCGGTTCCGTCCGAGAGGGCACTGCGGGATGCAGGCCGTCGAGAAGGTGGGCGCGATCCGCACGCGCCAACCGGCCGCGCAGTCGCGGTTCGATATCTTGCCATCGAAGCGGTGGCAGCGCGTCCACGAACCGGATCAACGCCGTCGAATCGACCCGCGCCCAATCGTCCAGCGACGCGGCATCCAGGAGAGCTAGTAGCGTCGTGGCCGGTCCGCAGGCCGGGTCGAGCGTCAGGGACGGAAAGCGGGGCAGATCGTCCAGCGCCGCCCCCATGGCGAGAACCGAAGGATCGGGGTCGCCGATCGTTCGGGCGACATGGATGGCTTCGGTACCCAGTCCGGCGACCAGCCGGAGACGCACGGCATCCTGCCAGCCCCGACCCTCATCGCGTCCGTTCGCGTCGATAAGCGCTGCGGCCTGGCCCCGGAGTTTCGACATGGCCTCGGCGGGGTCGTCCTGCAGGACCTGTTCCGCGAAAGCCTCATGCGGGCAGGCAAGGCCTTGCACCCGTTCCGGGCGGTCGCGCTGCGGGTCGGGAAGGAGGGGTATGCTGCGGGCGGGGTGAAGACGCACCTGAAGGTCGGCGGCCGCTGCGTCGGCCGCGGCGAGCGGACCGATCCTGGTCAAGTCGGCCGGGATCGTTTCGGCCGCGAAGCCCCTTAACGCGAAGGGATGAGGTGCAAGGGGCCAGAGGCCGGGGCCGCGCGCGATCTCGTCGACCCGTTCGGGCGGCGGATCGCGCAGGTCGATCACGATGTGACCGGAAGCGATCTGTCTGACATCGACGTCGCAGGCGCAGCCCAGCGCCAACCGAAGTGTCGGGCCGGTCGCGCCGATGTCGCGCAGTCGCGTGCGTGGGATACGGTCGAAGACGTTCCCGAGATCGAGGTCCGGTGGCGGTCCGCGGAACGCGATCCGGACCTCACGGGTGCCTAGGCCGGATATCGTCCAGATCCGCGGGGCGGACTGGGCGAAGACCAGACGACTGAAATCGGCATGTTCGCCAGACAGGACCGGGATCGGAGTCGCGCCCGCCGGAGCCGCCAGAGCCAGAAACAGGCTGGCGAGCCAGATGCGCAACACGGTCATGCGGCCTTCCGCGACTTCAGGGCCTCTTCCAGGGCGGAATAGCTGGGGCGCATGTGCGTCGGTGTCGTCTGGCGCCCGACCTCGATGCAGATATTGGTCGCGTGGTTGTGGAGGTTCGCCACGAGAACCTCCTGGATCAGCGTGTAGAAATGCGCGTCCTGTTCGTTGATGGCCTTCAGGCGAATGGCGAACGGGCCGACGATCCCGTAGGCGAGAAATACGCCCAGGAAGGTCCCGACGAGCGCCCCCCCGATCAGCTTGCCCAGGACCTCGGGCGGCTGGTCGATCGATCCCATCGTCTTGATGACGCCGAGGACCGCCGCGACGATGCCCAGCGCCGGGAGGCTGTCGGCCATGGATTGCAGGGCATGGCTCGAATGCATCGAATGGTTGAAGTTTTCCTCCATCCGCGTGGCCAGCACCTCTTCGACCTGATGGGGGTCGTCGTAGTTCATGGAGATGGCGCGCAGCGTGTCGCAGATCATTGCGACCGCCTCGGCGTCGGCGACGATACGGGGATAGGCACCGAAGATGTCCGAGGCCTCGGGCGCCTCGATATGTTCTTCGAGCGCGACGGCGTTCTGCCGGCCCAGCCGCACGAGTTCGTAGAGCAGGCAGAGCAGGTCGCGGTAGTCATCGGCCTTCCATCTCGGACCCTTGAAGACCTTTCCGATGTCCTTGAGCGTGTGCTTGACCTCGGAGATGCTGTTGCCGACGAGAAACGCGCCGACGGCCGCGCCGCCGATCATCGTCAGCTCGTAAGGCAGCGTCTTGAGGATGATCGCCATCTTTCCGCCGGCCATGAGATAGCCGCCGAAGACCATCACGAAGATACAGACGATTCCCGCCAGTCCGACCATGATCTACTCCGTTGCCGCATTCGCGTTGCGCCCGGCCATCGTCACGCTGAGCGCGTAGGCCTTTTCGGGCGTGAGGTTCGAAAAGAGGTTCGCCGCCGCGTCCGGACGCATGCGCGCCAGGAACCCGGCCGCGAACCCCGGCTCCATCGTCTCGAAAAGGGTCGCCGCATCCTTGGGCTTCATGCCCTCATAGACCGCGACCAACCGCTCCACGTCCCCTTCGGCGGCGGTGCTGGACTGCTGCATCCGGGCGGCGAGCCGGTCCTCGGCGGCAGCGAGGCGGAGAAGCTGGGCTTCCGCCTCCTGCCGGGCCACGCGGAGATCCTGTTCGCGAAGGGCGAGCGCGGTTTCCCGGTCGCGCAGCTCGGCGTCGCGGTCCGCGATCTGGTCGAGCAGGAGGGCGACCTCCTCGGAGGGCGGGCAGAGGAGGGTGGCGATGTCGTCCGGCTCCGGCGATCCGTCGCCCGGAAGGCCGGAGAGGCCCGCCGAGACGATTCGCGTCAGGGCCGAGACGACGAGCGCGGCGATCAGAAGCGTGGCGGCGATGCGCCTGAAGCCGAACGTCGTCATGCCTGTCCACCCCCGACCTGTGCCACGCGAAGGTCCCGAAAGCTGGGCATCCGGGGTGCCGCGTCGACCTCGTCCGGCGTCTCCATCAGGCGTGCCGTCGCGTCCTCCTCCAGCGATTCGAGGCTGCTCAGTAGCATCTCCATCCGCCCGATCCGGTCATCGGCGCGGTCCGTTTCGGCCCGGAGGCGGGCGGCGTGATCGTCTTCTTCGGACGCATTTGCGCGGATTGCGGCTTGCAGGTCCTCCACCTGCTTCGCGAGCGCCGCGATGGTCGCGGCAGAGGCCAGGTCGTCGGAGCTGGTATCGTCGGGTCGCCGGCTGAGCGCGCGGCACCAGATGGCGACGGCGACCGTCGCGCAGACGAGCAGGAGGTCGGAGAGAAGCGGAAGATATGTCATGTCAGGTGATCACGAAGTCGATGATGAGGAGATCGCCGACCGCATCCGGACCGGCCAGGAGCTGGACGCGGCGCAGCATCTGGGCCCGGAGCCTCAGGAGCGCGGTCGGATCCTCCAGCTGTTCGATGGGCACGGCCCGCAGATAGGCCGCGAAGACGTCAAGAATGCGCGGCTGAAGCGCTGCGACATCGGTCGGTGCATCGGGCGCAACCTCCAGGAAGGCGCGGAAGCGCAGCTGTCGGACCGACCGCGCATCGCCGACCGAGATCACGATCGGCTCGAGCTCGAGAAATTGCGGAAGATCGGGCAGGTGCTCGCCGTGCTCCTCCACATCGGATCCGCCGGCGAGCAGGCGATCCGCGACCCCCATCCGCGCGGCGGCGAATCCCCCCCCGGCGGTTGCGATGGCGACCAAGGCGGTCAGGATCCACGTCATTAGGCCCGATTTGCTGCGCGGGGCCGCATCGTCCGCCGGGGCAGATTCGTCTGTTTCGGACATGGTCGGATCCTCTCGATTTCCGAGCCGGTCCTAACCTGCTGGTGACTAACCGATTGTTAATGGAATTGCGGAATCCTCGCCGTCGACGCCCAGAACGGGCGGGTCGCATCCCGGAGGACGCAAGTGGAGAATCTGACTACCGCCTGGCAGGGCATGAACAAGCGCCGTCTCGCGATCCTGTCGGTGGCGACCCTGGTCACGTTCGCAGCCGTTTTGGGCTTGGCCCGCTTGGCGACCGCGCCGCGTATGGAGCTGCTGTTCGCCGGGTTGGAGCCGTCGGCGGCGGCCGAGGTCGTGGCCAGCCTCGACGGGATGGGGGCGACCTATGAGGTTCGCGGTGATTCGATCCATGTCGACGGCGCGATGCGCGACGATTTGCGGATGCGGCTTGCCGGCGAGGGGCTGCCCCGGACGGACGGTGCGGGCTACGAGATCCTTGACGGGCTGACGGGCTTCGGCACCACGTCGCAGATGTTCGATGCGGCCTATTGGCGCGCGCGTGAGGGCGAATTGACGCGCACGATCCTGGCGTCGCCGGGAATTCGGACGGCGCGCGTCCATTTGGCCACGGCCGATTCGTCGCCGTTCTCGCGCGATCGCAGCGCCACGGCCGCCGTCACGCTGCAGATGAAATCGGGGGCGGTCGATGCCTCATTGGCCCGGGCGGTCCAGACGCTGGTCGCCGGGGCGGTACGGAACCTCGCGGCCGAGGACGTCGCCGTCATCGACGCGGCCACGGGGCGGGTGGTGGGCAGTGGCCTGTCGCAAACGGAGGACGAGGCCCGCGACACCCGCATGGTCGAGATGCGCGCCGCGGTGGAGAACCTGCTGGCGGCCCGGGTCGGGCAGGGACGTTACGTCGTCGAACTGGCACTCGAGACGCGCAAGGACCGCGAGACGATCACCGAGCGGGTCCTGGACCCCGAAAGCCGTGTCGTGATCAGCACCGATACCGAGGAGCGCAACGCCTCCGACCAGGGCGGCGCCGGCGCCGGCGTGACGGTGGCCAGCAACCTGCCCGACGGCGATGCGGCCGAGGAGGGCGGCAGCCGCAGCACGAGCGCGGAGACGCGGGAGCGCGTGAATTACGACTTTTCGGCTACGGAGCGCCAGATCCAGAAGGAGCCGGGCGCGATCGAGCGGCTGACCGTGGCCGTGCTGGTCGACGGAGAGCGGTCCGAGGGCGAGGATGGATCGATGGCCTGGACGCCGCGGTCCGATGCCGAACTGGAAGTGCTGCGCGACCTGGTCCGGTCCGCCGTCGGATTCCGCGAGGACCGCGGCGATACCGTGACCGTCCGCAGCATGGAGTTCGAGCTGCCCGCCGACCCGGCCGCGGCGCCGACCTTGTCGCTGCCACGGTTCAGCGGGGGGCAGATCGCGCAGATGGTGACCGCGCTTTCGCTGGCGGGTCTCGGAATTGCCTGCCTGGTGTTCCTTGTCAGGCCGCTGCTGTCCAAGGGGCTCGTCGCGTCTCTGCCGTCCCCTGAGATGGCCATCGGATCGGCCGGGTCGGAGTTGGACACGAAGCCGCGGGAACTGCCCCAGCCGGAGCCAGCCGCCGCGGCAATTCCCGCCAACCTCCCCGCAAGCACGGATCGCGGCGATCTGCCCGGGCTCGGGGACGCCGGGGACGGCGGACAGGCCGATGCGGATGATCCGGTGGACCGCCTCCGGCAGTTGATCGCGGATCGTCGCGAGGAAACCATCGAGGTCCTGCGCGGATGGATGGACGAGCCTGCCGGAGAAACGCGTTGAGCCCGCTCGCGCTTGAGGATTTCGCCGCCGGGACGGCCGAGGTCCGCGCCTCTCCGGCAGCCGACGTGGCGACCCGCGCCGATGATCGCTACGACGAGGGCTACAATGCGGGCTGGGAAGACGCGGTGGCGCGCCTGACGGCAGAACATGGGCGCATCGGCGAGGAGCTGGGCGCCCGGCTGACGACGATGGGTCTGGATCGGCAGGCGGCCATCGCCTCCGTTCTGGAAAGCTTGGGGCCCGCCCTGCGTGACATCTTCGATCGCCTGCTTCCCGCCTCGGCGCAGCGTGCGCTGCTGCCGATCGTGATGCAGGACCTTCGCCGGATCCTGGCGGACACGCCCGGACCGGCGGAGGTGTTCGTGGCGCCCGAGGAGGCCGCCGCTCTCTCGGCGCTGGTCGAGCGGTCCGGTATCGGATCCGACCGCGCCCGCGTGCTGCCCGAGGCGGCGCTGTCGCTGGGTCAGGCCCAGATCCGCTGGCCGGGCGGAGAGCGGCGCATCGACCTGGAGGCGGCGCTGACCGCGCTCGACGACGCGCTCGAAGCATTTCTTGCAACGACCCGCCCGGCGGAAGGCGCCGTGGCACAGCAACCAAAGGGGGCCTGAATTGGCTGACGGAACTCAAGACGCTCAGACGGCGCTGTCGCGCGTGCCGGTGGAAATCACGATCTCGGTCGGGCGCGCGCATCCCACCGTATCGGAACTTCTGTCGCTGAAGCGCGACGCCGTCCTGCCGCTGGACCGGTCGATGTCGGATCCGGTGGAGCTCTATGCCGGGGACCGCCTGATCGCGCGCGGCGAGCTGCAGGCGGTCGAGGGCGATACGTCCGGTCGCCTGGCCGTGCGCCTGACCGAGGTCGCAGAGACCGACGGGGCCGCGTGATCGCGCGCCTTCTCCTTCCGGTCCTGCTGATCCTCGCGCTGCCCGGCGCGGCCGTCGCGCAGGAACTCGCCATCGACCTGGGCGGTGAGGGGTCTCTGACGCTGCGGACCGTCCAGCTGATCGCGCTTCTGACGGTTCTCAGCCTGGCTCCGGGCATCGCGGTGACGGTGACGTGCTTTCCGTTCATCGTCACCGTGCTGTCGATCATGCGACAGGCCATCGGCCTGCAGGCGTCACCGCCCAACATGCTGATCATCAGCCTCGCGCTGTTTCTGACCTATTTCGTGATGGAGCCCGTCGCGACCGCGGCCTGGGAGGCGGGGATCGGCCCGCTGACGCGGGGCGAGATGGATGCCGCCCTGGCCGTTCCCGCCGCGGTAGAGCCGTTCCGCGCCTTCATGGCCGCGCGTGTCGATGGCGACACCTTGGCCCATCTGCAGGACCTGCGGCCCGCGGCGGAGCCCGGGGCGCTTTCGGTCCTCGTGCCGTCCTTCCTGCTGTCCGAGATCAGCCGCGCGTTCCAGATCGGCTTTCTGGTCTTCATGCCGTTTCTGATCATCGACATGGTCGCTGCCGCCGTCCTGATGTCGATGGGCATGATGATGGTTCCGCCCGCGATCGTGTCGCTGCCGTTCAAGCTTGCCTTCTTTGTTGTGGTCGACGGCTGGACCCTCGTGTCCGGCGCGCTCGTCCGAAGCTATCTCTAAGGGGATTTCTCCATGCCAAGCACCGCCCGCATGCCCGAATTTCACGCCCCCGACGGCGACCGGCCCTCGACCGGGACCGCCCGGAAGGCCCGCGCCCTGCTTTCGATGATCGAGGGGCGCGGCGACGTCCCCGCCGACGTGCCGCCCGAGCGGCTGCGCGACTGGGCGCGGGATTTGGTCGAGACGATCGAGCGCGGGCGGGCCGATGCTTCGCCGCAGGCCCGGCCGGCGAAACCCGCGCCGCGCCTTTTCACACATGGCGCCCCGACCCTGACCATGCCCGAGACCGGCTCGTCGGGCGCGGAGGTGCGGGTCCCCGACAAGCCGGCCGCTGCATCGCAGGCACCGACTTCCGGGGCGGGGCGGACGGATGTCGCGAAATTCGTTCTCCCGCGGGTGGAGGTCGGCGAGATCATCGAGACGCGCCTCGACCGCGATCACCTGCGCGGCGAACACCCGGCCATCATCGCGCGGACGTTGATTGGGCGTCGGTCGCTGGATCAGGCCGCGCTGCTGCGCACCCTGCCGGGGCCGCAGATGCGCGCCGTTCACCGCGCGCTGCGCCAGCTCGAGGGGCAGGCGGCCTGACGACCTGCCCCACGGGCGCGTATCGCTAGCGCGTGAACTTCTTGTATTTCACCCGCTTCGGCTCCAGCGCGTCCGGCCCCAGGCGGCGGGCCTTGTCCTCCTCGTAGGCTTCGAAGTTGCCCTCGAACCACTCGACATGCGCGTTGCCCTCGAAGGCGAGGATATGCGTGCAGAGCCGGTCCAGGAAGAAGCGGTCGTGGCTGATGACGACGGCACAGCCGGCGAACTCGGCGATCGCGTCCTCGAGCGCCCGCAGCGTCTCCACGTCGAGGTCGTTCGTCGGCTCGTCGAGCAGCAGCACGTTGCCGCCATCCTTGAGCAGGCGCGCCATGTGCACGCGGTTGCGCTCGCCGCCCGACAGGATGCCGACCTTCTTCTGCTGGTCGGCCCCCTTGAAGTTGAAGGCCCCGCAATAGGCCCGGCTGGCCACTTCGGCGTCGCCCAGCTTGATCAGTTCGGCCCCGCCGGAGATCGCCTGCCAGACATTGTCGTCGGGGTTCAGGTCGTCGCGCGACTGGTCGACATAGCTCAGCTTGACCGTGTCGCCGTATTCGACCTTGCCGCTGTCGGGCTGCTCCTGTCCGGTCAGCATGCGGAACAGCGTCGACTTGCCGGCGCCGTTCGGGCCGATCACGCCGACGATGCCGCCCGGCGGCAGCGAGAAGCTCAGGTTCTCGAACAGCAGCTTGTCGCCATAGGCCTTTGTCAGGCCCTCTGCCTCGATCACCTTCTGACCCAAACGCGGGCCGTTCGGGATGATGATCTGCGCCTTGCCGATCAGCTCCTTCTCGGAGCGGTCGGCCATCTCGTGATAAGCGGCGATCCGGGCCTTGGACTTGGTCTGCCGGGCTTTGGCGCCTGAGCGCATCCAGGCCAGTTCGCGCTCCAGCGTGCGCTTGCGGGACTTGTCCTCCTTGGCCTCCTGCTCCAGCCGCTTGGCCTTCTGCTCCACCCAGGCGGAGTAGTTGCCCTCGTAGGGGATGCCGCGTCCGCGCTCCAGCTCCAGGATCCAGCTGGTGATGTCGTCGAGGAAATAGCGGTCGTGGGTCACGATCAGGATCGTGCCCTTGTAGTCGATCAGGTGCTTCTGCAGCCAAGCGATCGTCTCGGCATCCAGGTGGTTGGTCGGCTCGTCCAGCAGCAGCATGTCGGGCGCTTCGAGCAGAAGCTTGCAGAGCGCCACGCGCCGCCGTTCGCCGCCCGAAAGGTTCGCAGGGGACGCGTCGTCGGGCGGGCAGCGCAGCGCCTCGAGCGCGATGTCCACACGGCTGTCGAGGTCCCACAGGTCCTGGCTGTCGATTTCGTCCTGGAGCTTCGCCATCTCCTCGGCGGTCTCGTCCGAGTAGTTCATCGCCAACTCGTTGTAGCGGTCGAGGATCGCCTGCTTGGCCGCGACGCCCTGCATGACGTTCTCGCGCACGGTGAGGCTCTCGTCGAGCTGCGGCTCCTGCGGCAGATAGCCGACCTTGGCACCCTCCGCGGCCCAGGCCTCGCCCTGGAAGTCCTTGTCCTGCCCGGCCATGATCCGCATCAGGGACGACTTTCCGGTGCCGTTGACGCCGACGACGCCGATCTTGACGCCGGGCAGGAACGACAGGCGGATGTTTTCGAACACCTTCTTGCCGCCCGGATAGGTCTTGGACACGCCGTCCATGTGGTAGACGTATTGATAGGCTGCCATTCGTCCGCTCCTGCGCGTTGGTGTCTCGGGTCGAGCGGGTCATTACTGCGCCGTGCGTCCGGGTTCAACAAAGCCTGTCGATGTCAGAGCAGCGGCGGCGGCGCCCTGTCGTAGTGGCCGCGCAGCAATGTCGCACCCAGCCGCAATGCGGCCTAAACGAGCACTTGGGGCGGAACGAAAGCGTGACAGGTCCACCCGCCCATAGAGGCGCGACAGGACCGTGGTCTTGGGGCCGGTGACGAGCGCCAGCAGGATCGGGAAATATCCTCGCAAGGACCGCAGTAGGACCTCGATGATGTCCTTCATGGCATCTGCCCCCCATCCGCGCGAACGCGCGCGGGACGTCAGCCACGGAAATACACGCCCCGGGCCCGTCAGGCCATCCGGTGCGGGGCGCTTGCCTCGGTCAGGGCGCCGGGGCATGCCTGTCGTCATGCGCCACGGCTTCCCCCCAACCCGGCCCGGAATGGTCATCGGCCTTCTGGGCGGGTCGTTCGACCCGGCGCATGCGGGGCATGCGCACATCACACGCGAGGCCCTGAAGCGCCTCGATCTCGACCGTGTCTGGTGGCTCGTCTCGCCAGGCAACCCGCTCAAGGCGCGGGGACCTGTGTCGCTCGACCGGCGGATGGCACGGGCGCGCGCGGTCATGCAGGACCCGCGCGTGGCGGTCACGGATGTTGAGGCGCGGCTCGGGACACGGCACACCGCGCGCACGATCGCCGCGCTGCAAAATCGGCTGCCCGGCGTTCGCCTGGTTTGGTTGATGGGCGCGGACAACATGGCGCAGGTGCATCTTTGGCGGGACTGGACCGAGATCTTCGCCCGCGTCCCGGTCGCCGTCCTGGCACGGCCCGACCAGCGCGGACCCGCGCGCCATTCGCCGGCGGCCGAACGGCTTCGCCGGGCCTATGTCCCGGTCTGGGCGGCACGGGGTCTGGGGCGACGCGACCCGCCGGCCTGGACCTTCCTCGACATGCCGATGCATGACGCCTCTTCCACCCGGATCCGTCGCGCCGGCGGCTGGGACTAGCCGCGCCGCAGAAGGACGGTGCCCAGCCCCGCCGCGATCAGGATGGCAAGCCCCGTCAGGGCGAGCGCGTCCGGGAACGTCCCGAAGACCAGCCAGCCCAACGTCGTGGCCGAGATCAGTTGAAAATAGACGAATGGCGCCAGGATCGTCGCACGGGTGCGTCGATAGGCCAGAACCAGCAGGAGGTTGCCGCTGGCCGAGGCGAGCCCAGAGAGCAGGACCAGCCCCGTGACGGGCGCCGAGAAGGCCGGGATCTCCAGCAGGCCCAGCGGCGCGAGCAGAAGCGTCCCCAGCGCCGTCTGCGTCAGCATCAGCTGCCGGGGCGGAGCGAGGTCCGCCAGCCAGCGCGAGGTCGTCAGGAACGCACCGTAGAAAAGCCCGGCCAGAACCGCGAAGGCCAAGCCCGTCGTCATCCCGAAACCCGGACGCACCACCAGGAGCACGCCGCAGAACCCCAACGCCAGCAGAACCGATTGAAGGGACGTCACCCGTTCGCCCAGGAACCGGATCGAAAGGAGGTAGCTGAAGATCGGACCGACGAAGAACGCGCCGAAGACGGTGGCCAGGTCCTCCGTCCTGAGCGCCGTCAGGATGCAGGCGATGCCCGCCGCGATCAGGCCGGCCCGGAACCAGATCCGCCAGTCGCGGTAGAGCGGCCAATGGACGCGCCCGCCCAGGATCGCGCCGATCATGGCCGCTCCGACCGCGAAGCGGCTGAAGGCCACGAAGAACGGCGAGGCACCATGCGTCCCGGTCAGCAGCTTCCCCGCCGTATCCCCCAGCGGGATCAGCGACATGGCGACGAACATCAGTGCCACCGATCCGAGCGTTTCGCGGGTCATCGCGCCCGCCTAGCACCTCGCTCGGGGCAGGGACAGATGCGGATGGGCTTCACAATGCCCGGGCGGCATTGCATCAACGCTTCAGTTGCGGAGGTTCACGAATGCGACGACGTTTCTTTCTATCGGGCGCCCTGTCCACGGCGGCCCTGCCGGCCTGTGCGAACGCGCCGGAGACATCGTTGCGACCGGCGGCGAAGCCCGCGGACGCGCTGGCGCGGTCGGCGCCAGATGCCGAACGCCTGATCGCCTCGGCGGGCCTGGGCGGGCGCGTCGGGTTCATGGTCGCGGATGCCCGCACCGGTGAGGTTCTGGAGACCTACAATCCCATCCGCCCGCTCCCGCCGGCCTCGGTCGCCAAGGCCGTCACGGGGCTCTATGCGTTGGAGACGCTGGGCGCCGACTTCCGCTTCCAGACGCGGCTGGTGGCGACGGGGCCGATCGTGAACGGCCGGCTCGACGGCGATCTGGTGCTCGTGGGCGGCGGCGACCCGGCGCTGGACACCGATGGCCTGCACGACCTGGCCGGTCAGGCCAAGGCCTCCGGCCTGCGCGAGGTGGCGGGTCGCCTCCTGGTCGACGGCTCGGCCCTGCCCGTGATCGACCGGATCGACCCGACCCAGCCGGATCATGTCGGCTACAACCCGGCCGTGGGTGGCGTGAACCTGAACTTCAACCGCGTCCACTTTTCCTGGAAGCGTCAGGGGAACGCCTATGACACCGCCCTGCAGGCGCGCACCGAGCGGTTCCGCCCGGGCGTGTCCACCAGCCGGATGCGCATCGCCGACCGCACGCTGCCGGTCTATACCTACGCGCGCGCGGGCGATGTCGACGACTGGACGGTTGCGCGCGGGCAGCTTGGCGGCAGCGGATCGCGGTGGCTGCCGGTGCGAAACCCCGATCGCTATGCGGGCGACGTCCTGCGCACCATGCTGCGGTCGAATGGCATCACCGCGCCCGCCGCCCAGCCCGGCCGCGGGCAGGGCACGACGATCGCCATCACGCAAAGCGCGCCGCTGAACCGGATCGTCGCGTCCATGCTGCGCTATTCCACCAATCTCGTGGCCGAAGTCATCGGCGCGACCGCGACCACGCGCCTGACGGGGCCGCCCCGGTCCCTCGGGGGGTCCGCGGCGACCATGTCCGCCTGGGTCGCGCAGCGCACCGGCGGGCGGCAGCCGGATTTCGACGATCATTCCGGACTGAACGGGACGACGCGCGTCGCGGCGGCCGACATGGTTCGGCTGTTGACGGCGGCGGGCGCGATGACCCGCCTGCGCCCGCTCCTCAAGGAACTGACGCTGGACGGCCCGCCGCGCCAGACCGTGCAGGCCAAGACCGGCACGCTCAATTTCGTCTCGGGGCTTGCCGGTTACTTCGACGCGCGCTCCGGCCGCAGCCTCGCCTTCGCGACCTTCGTCGCCGATACCGACCGGCGCGCGCGCCTGTCCGTGGCCGAACGCGAACGACCCCAGGGCGGGCGCGGCTGGGCCCGGACGGCGCGGTCGCTGCAGTTCGACCTGATCGAGCGCTGGGCGGCCGTCCACGCGTGACGCGCCCCGCGATCGTCCTGGTCCAGCCCGAGATCGCGGGCAACACCGGCGCCGTGGGGCGGACCTGCGTCGCCCTCGACCTCGATCTCTGCCTGATCCGGCCCTACGGCTTCGCGATCACCGACCGGAACGTGCGGCGGGCCGGGCTTGATTACTGGAAGCACGTCCGGCTGCATGAATACGACGACTGGGCGCAGTTCCTGTCGCGTCGCGCGCCCCGCCCCGAGGCGTTGTTCTTGTTCGAGGAGTTCGGCGCGACCAGCTTCTACGACCAGGACTATCCCGAGGATTTCCACCTCGTCTTCGGGCAGGAGACCGTCGGTCTGCCCCCCGCCCTTCTGGCCGGACATGAGGGCCGGCTGACGCGGCTGCCGATGCGCTCGGACCATATCAGGTCGCTGAACCTGGCCAACGCCGCGACCGCCGCCGCCTATCAGGCCCTGCGCGGCACCTTGTGACAGGCGGCCAAGCTGCTAGGTATCGCGCTATGAATTCCGACGAGATCCACGAAGAGATCGCCGGCCTGCGGCGCGAGTTGGCCCGGATGAACCGCCACCGGTGGATCCAGGTGCACAACTCGATTCCGCGCCTGATCCTGTTTCAGCTCTATCGCGGCCTGGCGTTCGGTCTGGGGACCGTCCTGGGCGCGTCGCTGCTGCTGTCGGTGGTCGTCTGGTCGCTGAGCCAGATCAACTTCATCCCCGTCATCGGCGACTGGGCCACGCAGATCCTCGAGACGATCGAGCCGTCCGGCGACTGAACTCCCGCGCGCGGTCAGAACGTTCGCGACCAGCCCAGCGTCCAGCGCGTCCCCCCGTCCGAGGCGCGCGCGACACCCAGCCGCCCCTCGCCGAACGCGCCGAAGCCGTACTGGATCGTGGGGCCGTACTGGTAATGCGTGTCGTCCTCGCGTTCGCCGAAGGCGGCCAGTTCGACGGCCAGGTTCTCGCGCGGCTTGATCCCGACCACGAAGCCGGCCTGTTCGCGGGTCCGGTCCTCGCGCGTGGTCGAGCCGTGCAGATCGAGCGTGATCCAGCCCTCCCCCATGGGCCCGTCGAAGCCGCGTCCGATGGTGAGGCCGACACCGACCCGATCCGCCTGGGTGCTGTCCTCGAGATAGTCGCGCCCGAGGCTAAGCTCGACCGCGGCGAGCCAGGGATCGAACCAGTTCGGCACATGCGCGCCTTCGGGCAGCGGCACGGGGACCCGCAGGAAGGACCGGACGCGCCCGTCGACGGCGATGTCCGAGTACCCGGTCCGCATCAGCCGGGGCAGGCCCACGACATGACCGCCAAGGTCGAGGCCGAAGGTCAGGTTGCGGGCACCGCCCCATTCGAAATACGCGCCAGTCCAGCCTTCGCGGCCGCCCTGATGGCTCAACAGGGCATAGACGTCCCCCTTCGCCCGCGGCCATGGGCCGGCGGTGGCGGGGGTCGCGAGAAGGGCGAGAAGCAGGAGCAGGACGCGCATCCCGCGGTCATGGCGCAACCATGGTTAAGCAACGGTTAATCCGTCAACGCCGAACATGAGGGATGCCACCGCCGCCATATACGCTAGGATCCCACGGAACAGAGACGGAGCGAGGTCGGAAGATGGAAGCGTTCTTCGAAGGTCTGGGGGTGGCCGCATTGATCATCCTGGCGCTGGTCGGCCTGGTGATCGGCTGGCTGGCCGGCGCGCTGACGGGGCGGGGCAAGGCGCCCTACGCGATCCTGGGCGCCGTGGCGGCGATGGCCACGCCGTTCATCCTCGTAGCGCTGGGCGTGACGGTGCTGGCGGCGGGCGGGTTGCTGCTCGTGGTGATCGTGGGGGCCGTGGGTGCGGCGGTGGTGGTGGGATTGGTGCGGGCGGTCAGCGGGCGGAGAAGTTAGCGCGACCGCCCGAGGCTGCGGGCCCCCGGGCGGCCGATCTTGCCTCCGTCGGGCGATCAGGCCGTCGCGTGGCCCTTGGAGCCTGCGATGAACCAGGCGATGACGCCCAGGACGGGGAAGATCAGGATGCCCAGCGTCCAGAGGACTTTCGCCATGGTCGACGCGCCGGAGGTGATCACATGGTAGATCGCGTAGATGTTGGCCGCGAGGATCAGCAGGCCGATGATGCCGTATTCCATGAGGTTTCTCCTTTTGATTGGTCGGGGGAGAAACGAGGGGGTGTGAGGATGGTTCCGGGGCGGCGATCTACGCGAAAACGTCCTCGGAGGCGTATCCGATCGCAATTACAGTGGCCGAAACTTCCCCTTATTTTCAGAAAGTTGAAACAGACCACGGTCGTTGAGGCGGGCCATCTCAAGAATTCCTTCCCAATGCCACAGCACGGACGCTGCTTGCTTTGTGACAGGCTTCCGTTGGAGCGCTGGAGAGAGGTAAAATGCGATGATCCTATTCCTCATAATTGCAGCACGCTCAGCCTTCTTTTTCGAGTTTGCTAAGTCCTTTGATATTACTATCCATCCGCGCTCTCGTCCAAGTATATCGAAATATTCGACATCTAGTATATCAGGCCGGAATTTGTCCCGCAGGGCAAACGCTTCGTGCCCATCCTTGGAGATGATCTCGTGAAGACCTCTGGCGAGCGCTGGCGGCATGTTGTGATCGAAAAGAACCTTCGCCATCAACCCAGAGTTCTATGGCTTCTCAAGCGCTTCTTCAAAATTGATAGCATTGCGGACTGCTTTCTCTGGAATTTCGTATAGATCTGAAAGTTTCTGTACGCTTCCAGTCAATTCAAACTCATCCGAGATCACTTTTGTTGAGATTCCAAAATCGTCTAGGAGTGGATCCCCAAAATACCTTTTGGGGTCTACAACAACGCCTGATGCAAATCCCGGTCGCCAGCGCGCCACTTGATCTCCATCATATTCCAAATCGACAAGTGATTGGCCGACAACTTTCGAGAAGACCTTCTGGCCGGGGTTCTTCTTTGAGAGGCTTAAATACTCTCCGTCGTTTTCGATCGCGTCTATCAGAATTTCTGCGCCATCCGTTCTAAATCCAGCAGTAGAAAGTGGCCTGCTAATTCCATAGCGCTCCTTAGCCAGATTTATCGCGAAGCGAATGCTCTGCATCGAAAGCCCTGCCGCTCGAAGGGCTTTCACTACTCGCAACTCAATGAGATCGAGAAAGCTTAGTTCGGTTGTGTCGTCCAGAGGCTGATAATACGCGTTCCATAGCGGTGGGTTTGGGCCGCTGCCCCTCGTCCACCTAAGAACATCTTGCGGCGTCGAGCCGATAAGGCGTGCAACTTCGCGCGGCGTGTAAACGCCTTCGCCGAGAATGTTAATATCAAGTGGCATCAGGCCCTCCGGTGCCATTACTAGACCCGGAGGCCCACTTTGTTAATCCTCTACCGGTCAAGTCGGGACCTTATATGGCAAGCCTTAACGCCCCCCCTTCTTCCGCCGCTTCACGTTCCCCCCGCGCTGCCCCGGTCGCCCCGCGGTACTCCGCCCCTCGGCCTTGCGCGCATCCTCTACCGCCTGGGCGACCGCCGATTGGCGCGCCAGCGGGTCGTCGGACACCAGGAGGTCGACCTGTTCCAGGCGCTTGACCTCGTCGCGCAGGCGGGCGGCTTCCTCGAATTCCAGGTTCTCGGCGGCCTTGCGCATCTGGGTGCGCAGGGCGTCGAGATGGGCCTGCAGGTTGGCGCCGGCCATGGGCTTGTCGACCTTGGCCGTGACGCGGTTCATATCGACGTCGCCCTGGTAGAGACCGGCCAGGATGTCCTCGACGTTCTTCTTGACCGTCGCGGGGGTAATGCCGTGTTCCTCGTTGTAGGCCTGCTGCTTGGCGCGGCGGCGGTTTGTCTCGCCGATCGCGCGTTCCATCGAGCCGGTGATGCGGTCGGCATACATGATGACGCGGCCCTTCTCGTTCCGGGCGGCGCGGCCGATGGTCTGCACAAGCGACGTCTCGGAGCGCAGGAACCCCTCCTTGTCGGCGTCCAGGATCGCGACCAGCCCGCATTCGGGAATGTCGAGCCCCTCGCGCAACAGGTTGATCCCGACAAGCACGTCGAAGGCGCCGAGGCGGAGGTCGCGCAGGATCTCGATCCGCTCGATCGTGTCGATGTCGCTGTGCATGTAGCGGACCTTGATGCCCTGTTCGTGCAGGTATTCGGTCAAGTCCTCGGCCATGCGCTTGGTCAACGTGGTGCAGAGCGTGCGATAGCCGTCGGCGGAGACGCGGCGGATCTCGTCCAGCAGGTCGTCCACCTGCATGTCGACGGGACGGATCTCCACCGGCGGGTCCAGCAGGCCCGTGGGGCGGATGACCTGTTCGGTGAAGACGCCGCCGGTCTGCTCCAGCTCCCACGCCTGGGGGGTGGCGGAGACGAAGACCGATTGCGGGCGCATCGCGTCCCATTCCTCGAATTTGAGGGGGCGGTTGTCCATGCAGGACGGCAGGCGGAAGCCGTGTTCGGCCAGCGTCATCTTGCGGCGGAAGTCGCCCTTGTACATGCCGCCGATCTGGGGAACCGAGACGTGGCTTTCGTCGGCGAAGACGATGGCGTTGTCGGGGATGTATTCGAAGAGCGTGGGCGGCGGTTCGCCCGGCGCGCGGCCTGTCAGGTAGCGGCTGTAGTTCTCGATCCCGTTGCAGACGCCGGTCGCTTCCAGCATCTCCAGGTCGAAATTGGTGCGCTGCTCCAACCGCTGCGCCTCGAGGAGCTTGCCCTCGCCCACCAGCTGGTCGAGGCGGATCTGAAGCTCCGCCTTGATGCCCTTGATCGCCTGCTGCATCGTCGGGCGCGGCGTGACGTAGTGGCTGTTGGCGTAGATGCGGATCTTGTCGTAGGTGCCGGTCTTGGCGCCCGTCAGCGGGTCGAATTCGGTGATCGACTCCAGTTCCTCGCCGAAGAAGGACAGCCGCCATGCGCGGTCCTCTAGGTGGGCGGGCCAGATCTCGACCGAATCGCCGCGAACCCGGAAGGAGCCGCGGGCGAAGGCGGCGTCGTTGCGGCGGTATTGCTGGGCCACCAGATCGGCCATGACGCGGCGCTGGTCGTATTCGCTGCCCGCGATCAGGTCCTGGGTCATGGCGCCGTAGGTCTCGACCGAGCCGATGCCGTA
The DNA here is from genome assembly GCF_023015695.1 of Jannaschia sp. S6380. NCBI lineage: Bacteria > Pseudomonadati > Pseudomonadota > Alphaproteobacteria > Rhodobacterales > Roseobacteraceae > Jannaschia > Jannaschia sp. S6380. Next base: position 2,268,296 of record NZ_JALKAS010000001.1, on the reverse strand, counting down.
GATGCAGGAGACCGACGCCACGATGATGACGTCGTCGCGTTCCAGCAGCGCGCGGGTGGCCGAGTGGCGCATCCGGTCGATCTGCTCGTTGATCTGGGATTCCTTTTCGATGAAGGTGTCCGACCGGGGGACGTAGGCCTCGGGCTGGTAGTAGTCGTAGTAGCTGACGAAATATTCGACTGCGTTGTCCGGGAAGAAGCCCTTGAACTCGCCGTAAAGCTGCGCCGCCAGCGTCTTGTTCGGCGCCAGGATGATCGCGGGGCGCTGCGTCTCCTCGATGACCTTGGCCATGGTGAAGGTCTTGCCGGTCCCGGTCGCACCCAGCAGGACCTGGTCGCGGTCGCCGTCATCGATGCCCTGGGACAGCTCGACGATGGCGGTGGGCTGGTCGCCGGCGGGCTTGAAGTCGGTCGCCATGCGGAACCGCTTGCCGCCCTCCAGCTTCGGGCGCGCGGCGGCGGGGCGCTGCATCATCGGCAGGTGCCCGGTCGCGTCGTCGTCGCGGGGCGGCAGGGTCAGCGTCTCGCCCTTGGGGCGGTTGGTGTTGTTGTGCGCCATGGGGATCTCGGGGCTCGGGACGGGCAGGGCTATACATGTGACGTTCCGGGGACGTTCTTCAACCCGTCCCGCGGCCCGCCTATGGCAGGGTGGCCGCGCGGGCCCTTGCCCCCGGCGGGCCCGCGCGGCTATCTGGGCCGGACCGTCACACCCCCGAACCGGAGCTCACCATGCGCGCCCGCATCTTCAAGCCCGCCCGCACCGCCATGTCGTCCGGCACGGCCAATACCCGCGACTGGGTTCTGGAATTCGTGCCCGAGGCCCCGCGCGAGATCGACCCGCTGACCGGCTGGACCGGATCGCGCGACACGCAGGCGCAGGTCCGCCTCCAGTTCGAGACGCAGGAAGAGGCCGAGGACTACGCCCGCGACAGGGGCATCGACTTCGTCGTGCTTCGCCCACAGGGGCGCAAGGCCAACATCCGCGCCGGCGGCTATGGCGAGAATTTCGCGACCAACCGCCGGGGCTCCTGGACCCATTAGGCGGGAGCGGCGCGGGGGTCAGGCCGGGGGCGCGGACGTCCGCAGGTAGTGCGCGATCGCGGCCTCCATGCCGTCCGACCAGATCATCGCAAGCCAGGGCGCGAACGCCTCCTCCAGACGCGGCTCGCCGGCCAGGTCGCCATAGATGTCGCGCTGCGCGAGCCAGGCGGCCGGCTGGTCGCGGGCCGCCTGGGCGGTTGCCTGCAGGCGCGACCAATGCGGGTCGTTGGGCGCGATTTCCGTTCCGTCCTCGCGCAAGCCCGCACACATGCGCGCCCAGGCCGCCTCGACCAGGGCCAGGCCGGCGATGGGGGCATCGGCGGCCAGCGCGTCGCGGATGACGGGCAGCAGGAAACCCGGGTGACGGGCCGAGCCGTCGAACGCCACGCGCCGGGTGGTGTCGCGGATCTGGGGGTTGGCGAAGCGGTCCGCCGTCAGTTTGATATAGGCGGCGGGGGTCATGCCGGGCACGGCCGCGACATGGGGCGCGATCTCCCGGCTGGCGACAATGCGGAACAGCGGTCCGACCGCGTCATGGGCCATGCAGTCGGCAATGGTGGCAAGGCCCAGCACCTCGCCCGGATTGGCCAGGATCTGATGTCCGGCGTTCAGGAGCCGCAGCTTCATCGCCTCGTAGGCGTGGACATCGTCGGTGAAAGTGGCGCCGGCCTGATCCCAGTCGGGGCGGCCGGCGCAGAAGCGGTCTTCCATCACCCATTGCCGGAACGGCTCATGCGTGACGGGCGCGCGATCCGCGACGCCGAAATCCCGGGCCAACGCGCGCTCCGCTTCGCCGGTGGCCGGGACGATGCAGTCGACCATGGCGTTCGGAAAGGTGCAGTTGGCGTCGATCCAGCCGGCAAGGTCCGCGTCGTGCAGCCGGGCGAGGCCGGTAACCGTGCGGCGCAGGATGTCGCCGTTGCCCTGCAGGTTGTCGCAGGACTGGCAGGTGAAGGGCCCGTGCCCGGCGGCGCGGCGCCGGGCCAGCGCGGCGACCATGGCGCCGAAGGCGGTGCGCGGCCGGTCGGGATCGGCCGCGTCGTGGCGGATGTCGTCGTGATCCTCGTCGAAGCCGCCATCGCCGGTGCGGAAATAGCCGCCTTCGGTCACGGTCAGCGACACGATGCGGATCTCGGGGTCGGCCATGCGCGCGATCAGGGCGGCGTTGTCGGGCTCGACCGGCAGAAAGTCGATCATCGCGCCCGTCACCTCGGCCGATCGTCCGTCGGGGTCCAGCTCGATCAGGGTGGTCAGGCAATCCTGCGCCAGAAGCGCCGCGCGCTGATCGGCGTCGGCGGGCCGCACGCCCGCGCCCAGGATCGCCCAGTCCCGCGCCCGACCGTCCTGCATCAGGCGGTGCGTGTACCAGGCCTGGTGGGCGCGGTGAAAGTTGCCCAGCCCGATATGGACGATGCCGGGCGACAGGTCGGCGCGGTCATAACTCGGCACGGCAATGGTGTCGGGCAGCCGGGCGAGGCCGTCCAGCGACAGCGGTTCGGGCGCGGACCCGTCCGGCCCGCGTGCGTTGCGCGTCAACTCATCCATTGGCCGCCATCGACATTGTAGGTTTGCGAGACGATGTAGTCGGCCTCGGACGAGGCGAGAAAGACGGCCATGCCGGCCAGATCGGCGGGCACGGCGTAGCGGCCGGCGGGAACGCCCGCCTCCACCTCGGCGCGTTTCTGGCCGATGGGTTTGCCTTCCAGGCGGGCGAAGGTGGCGTCGACATGTTCCCAGTGGGCGCCGTCGACGACGCCCGGCGCGATGGCATTGACGTTGATGCCATGCCGGATCAGGTCGAGCCCGGCCGATTGCGTCATCGAGATCACCGCCGCCTTGGTCGAGCAGTAGACGAGGACCAGCGCCTCGCCGCGCCGACCGGCCTGGCTCGCCATGTTGATGATCTTGCCGCCATGGCCCTGCGCGATCATCTGCCGCGCCGCCGCCTGCATGGTGAACAGCGTGCCCGCCACGTTGACGGCATAGAGCCGGTCGTAGCTTTCGCGGGTGATGTCGATGGTCCGGTCGGCATCGAAGAGCGCGGCGTTGTTGATCAGGATGTCGAGCTTTCCGGCCGTCTCGACCGTGGCGGCGATGGCGGCGTCGATGCTGTCCTGCGCGGTGACGTCGAGGTGGACCGCATGGGCCCCGTCGCCCAGCGCCTCCGCGGTGGCACGCGCCGCGTCCAGGTCGATATCCGCGATGGCTACCGTCGCGCCCTCACGCAAGTAGGCCTCGGCGAAGCCTGTCCCGATACCGCGGGCGGCCCCCGTGATCAACGCGGATTTCCCATCAAGGCGTTTCATGGCAGGCGCAGACCCCGCGCGTCGAAGCGGTGGATCTTGTCGGCCTGCGGCTTCAGGTGGATCGTGTCGCCGTGACGCAGTCCGACCTCGCCGCCGGCGCGGACGGTCATCGGCTCCTCCATCTCGGGCAAATGGACGTGGAAGAAAGTGTCGGAGCCCAGATGCTCCGAGACGCCGATCTTGCCGGTGAAGCTGCCGCCCTCGGGCACGACGTCGAGATGTTCGGGTCGGACGCCGATGGTGTGGGCGCCGTGCGCGGCGGCCGGGGCGCCGGTCATCAGGTTCATCTTGGGGCTGCCGATGAAGCCCGCCACGAAGACATTGCGCGGACTGCGGTAGAGGTCGAGCGGCGAGCCCACCTGTTCGATGTTGCCGGCCCGCAGGACGACGATCTTGTCGGCCATCGTCATCGCCTCGACCTGGTCGTGGGTCACGTAGATCATCGTGGTGTCGAGGCGGGAATGCAGTTCCGATATCTCCAGCCGCATGCCGACACGCAGCGCGGCGTCGAGGTTGGACAGGGGTTCGTCGAAAAGGAAGGCATCGGGCTCGCGCACGATGGCGCGACCGATGGCCACCCGCTGACGCTGCCCGCCCGAAAGCTGCCCCGGACGGCGGTCGAGATAGTCAGTCAGGTTCAGCGCCTCGGCGGCCTTGCGGATGCGGGCCTCCTGCTCCTCGGCGGGCATGCCGGCCATCTTCATCGGGAAGGCGATGTTCTTGCGCACCGACATATGCGGGTAGAGTGCGTAGCTCTGGAACACCATGGCGAGACCGCGCTTGGCCGGCGGCAGGGCGGTGGCGGGCTTGCCGTTGATGCGGATCTCGCCGGCGGTGACATCCTCCAGCCCCGCGATCAGGCGCAGGAGGGTCGACTTGCCGCAGCCCGAGGGGCCGACGAAGACCACGAACTCGCCGTCCTCGATGGTCAGGTCGAGGGGCGGAATGACCTCCACCTCGCCGAATTTCTTCTGCACGTTCTCGAGCGTGATGCGTCCCACGGGGGCGACCTCCCTTATTTCACGGCACCGAAGGTGAGGCCGCGGACGAGTTGCTTCTGGCTGAACCAGCCCATGATCAGGATCGGCGCGATCGCCATGGTCGAGGCGGCGCTGAGCTTGGCGTAGAACAAACCCTCGGGGCTGGAATAGCTGGCGATGAAGGCCGTCAGCGGGGCCGAATTGGCGGCCGTCAGGTTCAGTGTCCAGAACGCCTCGTTCCAGGCCAGGATGACGTTGAGCAGCAGCGTCGAGGCGATGCCCGGCACCGCCATCGGCGTGAGCACGTAGAGGACCTCGTTGCGCAAGGACGCGCCGTCCATGCGCGCGGCCTCCAAAATCTCGCCGGGGATCTCCTTGAAGTAGGTGTAGAGCATCCAGATGATGATCGGCAGGTTGATCATCATCAGCACGAAGACCAGTGCCCAGACGTTGTCGAGCACGCCGAGGTTGCGGAAGATCAGGTAGATCGGCACCAGCACGCCCACGGCCGGCAGCATCTTGGTCGACAGCATCCACATCAGCACGTCGCGCGTGCGCTTGCCGGGCACGAAGGCCATCGACCAGGCGGCCGGGATCGCGATCGCGAGGCCCAGGAGGGTCGAGCCGAAGGAGATGATGACGCTGTTCCAGAAGAACCGGAAATAGTCCGACCGGGCCTGCACGATGCCGTAGTTTTCGGTCGTCCAGTCGAAGAAGAACCAGATCGGCGGGTCGGCGATGGCCTGCGCCTCGCTCTTGAACGAGGTCAGGACCGTCCAGAGGATCGGGAAGAAGATCGCCAGGCCCAGGACGCCGGCCAGGGCGGTGTTGAAGACCTTGCGGCGGGTGGTGATTGCGCGTGCCATCTGCGGTCCCTCCTCAAGCGTCCAGGTTCTTGCCGATGGCGCGCATCAGGAAGATCGCGACGATGTTGGCCAGGATGATGGCGATCACGCCCCCGGCGGAGCCTTCGCCCACGTCGAAATTCAATAGGCTCTCGGCGTAGACGAGATAGGTCAGGTTCGTCGACGCGGTCCCCGGGCCGCCATTCGTGGTCACCAGGATCTCGGCGAAGATCGACAGAAGGAAGATCGTCTGGATGAGGATCACCACGGTGATCGCCCGGCTGAGATGCGGCAGCGTGATATAGAAGAAGCGCGAGATCGGCCCGGCGCCGTCCATCTCGGCGGCCTCCATCTGCTCGCTGTCGAGCGACTGGATCGCGGTCAGCAGGATCAGCGTCGCGAAGGGCAGCCACTGCCAACTGACGATGCCGATGATCGACATCAGCGGCGCCTGCGCCAGGAAGTCGTAGGGTTGCAGCCCGACCGCCTCGGCCGCATGCGCGAAGAGGCCGTTCACCGGGTTCAGGAACATATTCTTCCACACCAGCGCCGAGACGGTCGGCATGACGAAGAACGGTGCGATCACCAGGATCCGCATGATGCCCTGGCCCCACATCGGCTGATCCAGCAGGATCGCCAGCAGGATACCCAGCACCACGGTGATGATCAGAACGCCCAGCACGAGGACGAGCGTGTTCACGAACGCCTCCTGGAAGGCCTGGTTGCCCAGGAACCGTTCGTAGTTGCGGAAGCCGACCCAGCCCTGACGCTCCGGCGTAAGCAGACGGTAGCGACGGAACGAATAATAGAGCGTCATGCACAGCGGGATCAGCATCCAGGCAAGCAGGAGGGTCGTCGCCGGGGCGATCATCCAGCGGGCGGCGGCGCGGGAATGGGCGGTGGCCATGACGGGGAATCCTTGCGCTAGGGTCGCGACGGGACGGGATCGGGCGGGGTTCGGCGGATCGTGGCGGGGCCCGAAGGCCCCGCCGGAGGCGCGGGGCTCAGTTGTAGCCCGCGTCCTCCATTTCCTCGACGGTCGACTGCTGTGAGGCGGCCAGCGCCTCCTCGGCGGTCATGTTCCCGGCCAGCGCGGCCGAGATGTTCTGGCCCACCGTCGTGCCGATGCCCTGGAACTCGGGGATCGCGACGTACTGGATGCCGGTATAGGGGACCGGATCGGCCGTGGCGTCCGAAGGATCGGCGGCTTGGATCGAGCTCAGGACCGTCTCGGCGAAGGGCGCCGCATCGATGTAGTTCTGGTTCTCGTAGGTCGAGACGCGGGTGCCCGGCGGAACCGCGACCCAGCCCTTGGCCTCACCCACCATGTTGACGTAGTCGGCGCTGGTCGCCCAGGAAAGGAAGTCCTTGGCCACGTCGGCCTTCTGCGTGCTGGTCGGCACGGCCAGCGACCAAGACCAGAACCAGGCGTTGCCCTTGTCGACATCGGCCACCGGCGCGGCGGTGAAGTCGATGCGGTCGGCGACGTCGGACTGTTCGGGATCGAACACGCGGCCGGCCGCCGAGGTGGCGTCGATCCACATGGCGCATTTGCCGGTCTGGAACAGGGCCTGGTTCTCGTTATAGCCGTTCGCGGTCGCACCCGGGGGGCCGTAATTCGTCATCAGGTTCAAGTAGTAGTCGAGCGCGTCGGCCCATTCCGGCTGATCGAGCTGGGGGACCCAGTTCTCGTCGAACCAGCGGCCGCCATTGGTGTTCACCAGCGTCGAGAAGAACGCCATGTTCTCGCCCCAGCCGGGCTTGCCGCGCAGACAGATGCCGTACTGCTCGTTCTCCTTGTCGGTCAGGGCGGCGGCGAATTCCTCGATCTGCGCATAGGTCGGCTGGTCGGGCATCTCCAACCCGGCCTCCTCGAACAGGTCGGTGCGGTACATCGTAAAGGACGATTCGGCATAGAAGGGCAGCGCGTAGAGCGTGCCGTCATGGCTCAGGCCGGCCTTCACGGCGGGGATCAGGTCGTCGTAGTCGTAGCCCTCGATCGAATCGAGCGGCTCCAGCCAGCCCTGCGCACCCCAGATCGGCGCTTCGTAGGAGCCGATGGTCAGGATGTCGTACTGGCCGCCCCCGGTGGCGATGTCGGTGGTGACGCGCTGACGCAGCACGTTTTCTTCGAGCACGACCCAGTTGATCGTGTTGCCGGTCTGCTCCTCCCATTGCGAAGACAGTTCCTGCATGATGATCATGTCACCGTTGTTCACGGTGGCGATCGTGATTTCCTCGGCGATCGCGGCGGCGGGCAGGGCGGCCGCGATGGCCAGTGTCGCCACGGATCCCGTAAGGGTGCGCTTGGCAGTCATGATGTTCCTCCCATCAGTGTTGGCGCAGAATTTTACGCGCGTTCACCAATACGCGGCGAGATTACCTCGCGTCAAGAATTTATTGGTCTCCTGGAGGGTCGTGGTGGAACAATCCGCCCCCGTCAGGCGGATTCCCGCACTTTCATTGCCCCGGGGAACAGCTGAACGGTCTGCTGCGACGGGGCATCTTCCGCGCGTATCTTGTGAACGAGACGGCTGACGGCGGCCCGTCCGATTGCGTCCACGTCCTGGGCGACGGTGGTCAGCGACGGCGTCAGGAAGGGGCAGAGCGGATAGTCGTCATGCCCGGCGATCCGCAGGCCGCCATGCCGCGTGGCGCCGGCCTCCAGCCCGTGCCTCGCCGCCGCCCGCAACGCCCCGATGGCCAGCCGGTCGTTGGCGCAGAGGATCGAGGCGCGCGTGTGCGCCCCGCGCGAGAAGCAGGCGTCCAGCACGGCCTCGCCATGGGCCTCGAAATGCCAGGTCTCGTCGACGGCGTCGGTGCCGATGACCACGGGCGGATGCCCTGCGGCCTCCATCCGCGCGACATAGGCGTTCTCGCGCTCCAGCGCGTTGAAGTTGACGCGCGGCATCGCCAGGAAGATCGGCGGATCGCCGCGCTGACACAGGTAATCCGTAATCAAACCCGTACTTTGCGCATGATCGGTGCCGACGAAATCGACATTCGACAGCGAGTCGGGCCGCGAATCGACCAGCACGAATGGAAGTCGGGAATTCAGCCGTTCGTGAACCTTCAGATCGCTGTGGTTGCCCAGCGGTGCCACCAGCGCGCCATCCACGCTCATCGACATGAAGGTCTCGGCCGCACGCGCCTCGATCCGGGCGTCGGAGTGGGAGCATTGGGTGATGACGGTGTAGCCGGCCTCCATCGCGGCCCGCTCCACCGCCTCCAGCAACTTGGTGAAGAACAGGTCGTTCAAATAGGGGATGAGGACGCCGATGATGCCCGTGGACTTGCGGTTCATCCGCGTGGCGAAGAAATTGGGGACGTATTCGACCCGGTCCAGTCCACCGCGGATCTTCTCGGCGGAGCTGCGGCTGACGGCGCCCGGGTCCTGGAAATAGCGCGACAGCGTGGGACGCGAGACGCCGATCGCGACCGAAAGCTCCTCCATCGTTCGGATGCGCGGCTTGTTCGGTTCCTTTCCGCCGTCCTGCCCCATTTTTCTCTCCCTGAACATGATCCGGCCTCGAGAGGTCGAATTTTGACATGCGATAAAACTATGCCTATAGCTCGACCCTGTTGGCAAGGGAGGAGTGCCGTGTTCCGTAATCACGCCCTGCTCGCGATCGGCGAGATCCTGGTCGAGTTCGTGTCGCATGTCCGCGATTGCGGGCTGGAGCGGATCGGTCCCTATTCCGGCCCCTATCCCAGCGGCGCGCCTGCCATCTTCGCCGACCAGGCCGCCCGCCAGGGGGCGCGGAGCAGGATGATCGGTGGCGTCGGCGCCGACGGGTTCGGCCGCGCGGTTCTGTCGCGCCTGCGCGCGGACGGCGTCGATCTGGACGCTGTGACCACCGCCCCGGACCTGCCGACCGGGACGGCCTTCGTGTCCTACTACCGGGATGGGCGCCGCGACTTCATCTTCCATCTGGCGGGCACCGCGGCGGAGCGGCTGCATGTCCCCGATGCGGCGCTGACGGCCCGGCCCACGCTGTTGCATGTCTCGGCCGCGTCGCTGGGCCGCGCGCCGCTGCGCACGGCGATCCTGTCGGCGGTCGATACGGTCCTCGCGGCGGGCGGCGCGGTGTCCTGCGACCCGAACGCCCGGCCCGAACTGATGCGCGACGCCGAGGCACGGGCGGCGCTCGACCACGTCATGGCCCGCGCCCGCATCCTGCTGCCCAGCATTGGCGACCTGGCCTTCCTGTTTCCCGACCTGCCCGAGGCCGAGGCCATGGAGGCCATCCTGACTTCGGGCGCCGATATCGTGGTCCTGAAACGTGGCGCGCAAGGCGCGACGGTCGCCGGCCCGGAGGGGCGTCACGACCTGGCCGGACATCCGGTGGAGGAGGTCGATCCGACCGGCGCGGGCGACTGCTTCTGCGGGACGTTCCTGGCCGCGCTGACGCGGGGCGCGTCGGTGCGACAGGCGGCGGTCCGGGCGAACGCCGCCGGGGCGATCGCGGTCACGCGGCGCGGGCCGATGGAAGGCAATTCCACGCCCGCCGAAATCGACGCCTTCCTGACCGCGCACGGGGGCGGCTCGTGATCGACATCCGCGACATGATCGCGCGCAACCGTGCCGGCGAAGCGATCGGCCTGCCCAGCTTCTGCACCGCGAACGGGCATGTCCTGCGCGCGATCCTGGCCCATGCCGCCCGGACCGGGGCGCCCACCGTGATCGAAGCGACCAGCAACCAGGTCAACCAGGACGGGGGCTATACCGGGATGGATCCCGCGGGCTTCATGTCATGGCTGACCGGGATGGCACATGCGGTGGGTGCGCCGATGGACCGGCTGATCCTCGGGGGCGACCATCTGGGGCCGAACCCCTGGCGCGACGCCCCGGCGGCGGAGGCGATGGCGCGGGCGGGCGAGCTGGTCCGCCTCTATGTCGAGGCGGGCTTTACCAAGATCCATCTGGACGCCAGCATGGCGCTGGGTGGGGAGCGGCCGCCGTCCTTCGAGACCATCGCGACGCGGGCGGCCGAACTCTGCGCGGTGGCCGAGCGTCATGCCCCCGATCCGGACCGCCTGATCTATGTCATCGGGACGGAGGTGCCGATCCCCGGCGGTGAGACGGAGGAGCCGGACGCGCTGGACGTGACCACCGTGGCCCGGCTGGAGGAGACGATCGAGACGCATCGCGCGGCCTTCGCATCGCGCGGCCTTCAGGCGGCCTGGGGGCGCATCGTGTCGGTCGTGACGCAGCCGGGCGTCGATTTCGGCCATTCCCGTGTCTATGATTATACGCCCGAGGCGACCCGCGATCTGAGCGCGGCCATCTTGCGGACGGACGGTCTGACCTTCGAGGCGCATTCGACAGACTACCAGCCGACTCGCCTGTTGCGCGCATTGGTGGGCGACCACTTCTTCTTCCTGAAGGTCGGCCCCGAACTGACGTTCCGTTTCCGCGAGGCGGTCATCGCCCTGTCGCGGATCGAGGATGCGCTGACCGTCGACCGCCCTTCCGGCCTTCGCGATACGCTCGACCGCCGGATGCGCGAGGACGACCGCCACTGGTCGGCCTATTATCGCGGCGACGCGGCGGAAATCGCGCGCCAGAAGCTGTTCAGCTATTCCGACCGGGTCCGATACTATTGGTCCGACGCGCAGGTCGCGACCGCGCTGGACCGCCTTCTGGGAAACCTGTCTGCATTGGATTTGCCGGCGCCGCTGGTGTCGCAGTTCTTCACCGATCTCGGGTTCGACGATGTGCCTACGGGGCCCGAGGACCTGATCGCGCACCACGTGGACCGGTGCATCGCGCGCTATTTCGCGGCGGCGGGGTTCGGTGACGCGGGCGGCTAGCCCGGCGTGGCGCGGCCCGTCCGGGGTTGCGTTCGGGCGGCGATTGCCTGCTGGTGCGGTCGGATGAATCCGCGCGATCCTTCCTCGAACATGGGCAGACGCCCCGACCGTCGGTCGTCCGTGAGGTATCTGCGTTGGCTCCTGTTGCTTCCCGGGGCTGTCGCGGTCTGGCTTATGGCGGGGCTGCTCGGCGCGGCGATCCCCGTGGCGGGCGAACCGCCCGGCGAGGAGGTCGAGATCGGTCTTGTCGGGACGGCGATCCACTACGACTTCCTGCTTCCCGCCACGCCCGAGACGCGCGCGGCGCTGGGTTTCGCGCGCCGGGCCGGCGTGCCGCTCGACGACCCGGCGGTGGCCTGGATCCTGGTCGGTTGGGGCGCGCATGATTTCTATACCAGCACGGGGCGCTATGCCGATATCGGCGCGGGGCCGGTCTTGCGCGCGATCACCGGCGACGGATCGGTGCTGCGCATCGATGTCTGGCCGGCCTTCGACGACCCCGCGACGCTGCGCCTGCGCCTGAGCGGCGCGCAATACGAACGCCTGCTGGCCGCCATTGCGGGCATGCAGGGCGGGCCGGTGCTGGATCATCCGGGCTTCACGCGGACCGACGCCTTCGTTGCGGCGCATGGACGGTTCCATCTCCTGCGTACCTGCAACGTCTGGATCGGAGAGATGCTGCGCGCCGCCGGCCTGCGCTTCGGCGCCTGGACGCCGACGCCGCAGGCGGTTCGCTTGTCCGTATCCCTTCATCTTTAGGCGATGACGGAACGGCGGACCAACGGCGTCGTTACTTTCAGGTATCCGATCCTCTGCTAGACTGGCGACATGACCCATACCGGACCCGAACCCTTGCCGATCGGCCCCCGCCCCTATGACCGGGCGGAACTGATCAGCGATGCCGTCGTCCATCTGGCCGGGCTGATGCTGGCCGTGATCGCGGTTCCGGTCCTGATTACGCTGACGGCGACGCTCCGGGGGGACGCGCTCGGCATCCTTGCGGTTTCGATCTATGGCGCGACGCTGATCGCGATGCTGTCGGCTTCGCTGGCCTACAACCATATTCACAATCCCGACCTGAAGGACCGTCTGCGGCGGCTGGACCTGTCGGCCATCTACCTCAAGATCGCGGGCACGGTGACGCCCTTCGCGCTGCTTTCGGGGACGGGCGCGATCTTCCTGGGCGCGATGTGGACGGTCGCCGTCGTGGCCACCGCGACCGCCTTCCTGCGGCAGCGCCGCTCGACGCTCCTGTCGGTGGGGATCGGGCTGGGCATGGGCTGGGCGGTCCTGGTGGGCGGCGGCGAGGTCATCGCGACGACCTCCTGGCCGGTCTTCGGGCTGATGCTGGCGGGGGGCGTCCTCTACTCGCTGGGAACGCCGTTCCTGATGCTGGAGCGGATGCGCTTTCACAACGCGATCTGGCACGGCTTCGTCGTCGCCGCATCGGTCGTGTATTTCGTCGCGATCACCTGGCACATGGTGGCCACGCGGATCGTCTGACCGGTTCGCCCGGATGATGCCGGTTTGACGACCGCCGCCTGCCTCTCTAGCGTGGTTGACCTAACGTAAATGCGAGGCCCCGATGGCGGATCCCTTTCAGGACGTGGACGCTGCGGGGGCCGAGTTCATCGGCGTCTTCGCAGACACGATGGATGCCCGGCAGGCGGAGCCGGCGATGGAACGGATCGTCGCGGCCTATCTGTCGAAGATGACCTTTCGCGACGGCGGGCTGACGGTGGAGGTGGGCGCCGGGGCGGGCGCGGTCAGCCGGCGCATCGCCAAGGCCGCCGCCCCGTCCGACGTGATTGGGTTCGACCCGTCCGAGGGGTTCGTGCGCGAGGCGCGGGCCCGCGTCGGCGACCTCGCCAACCTTCGCTTCGAAGTGGCCTCCGGCGCCGCCCTGCCGCTGGCGGACGGTGCGGCCGATACGGTGGTGATGCACACCGTCCTGACCCATGTGCCCGATCCCGGGACATTGCTGTCCGAGGCCCGCCGCGTGTTGCGGCCCGGGGGCATGCTGGTGGTCTGCGATGCCGATTTCTCCAAGGCGACGCTGGCCGGGTTCGCGGACGATCCGCTGGATGCCTGCGCCCGCCGCTTCGTACGGGATTTCGTGACCGATCCGCATCTGGTGGGCCGCCTGCGCGCGCTGATCGCCGAGGCCGGGCTGACCCTTTCGGACTTCACCGTCGACAGCCGGGTCATGACTGGCGGCAAGGGACTGGCCACCTGGGTGGATCAGACCACCGCCGCAATGGTCGCGGAGGGCCAGATCGGGCCGGCCCTGGCCGAGGCCATGCGCGCCGAGTTCGAGCGGCGGGCCGAGGACGGGACGCTCTACGGCTACATGGCCCTGGCCACGGCGATCGCGCTGAAGGACTGAACGGTGCCCGGCCCTGTGGCGCCGCCGTTTCGTCCGTGGCATGACGGGCCGAACCTGCCCGAAAGGACGCGACCATGGAATTCGGCAAGGGCTGCCATCTGCATCTCATCGACGGCTCGGCCTTCATCTTTCGGGCGTTCCATGCGCTGCCGCCCTTGGCGCGCAAGTCCGACGGACTGCCCATCGGGGCGGTCGCGGGGTTCTGCAACATGCTGGACAAGTATGTCGAGGGGAACACCGGCCCCGACGCCGCCACCCATGTCGCCGTCATCTTCGACAAGGGCAGCCACACGTTCCGCAACGACATGTACGACCTCTACAAGGCGAACCGGTCCGAGATGCCCGAGGATCTGCGCCCGCAGATCCCGCTGACGCGCGAGGCGACGGTCGCCTTCAACATCGCCTGTGAGGAGATGGAGGGGTGGGAGGCCGACGACATCATCGCCACCCTGTCCTGCCGCGCGCGCGATGCCGGCGGGCGCGTCACCATCGTGTCCTCCGACAAGGACCTGATGCAGCTCGTCGGCGACGGGGTGGAGATGCTGGACCCGATGAAGAACGTCCGCATCGATGTGGACGGCGTGCGCCAGAAGTTCGGCGTCGATCCCGACCGCGTGGTCGACGTGCAGGCCCTGGCCGGCGACAGCGTCGACAACGTGCCGGGCGCGCCGGGCATCGGCATCAAGACCGCGTCGCAGCTGATCGAGGAATACGGCTCGCTGGAGGAGTTGCTGGATCGGGCCGAGGAGATCAAGCAGCCCAAGCGTCGCCAGACCCTGATCGAGCATCGCGCGCAGATCGAGCTGTCGAAGCGCCTGGTGGAGCTGGATTGCGACAGCCCGCTGACCTTCGGGCTGGATGATCTGGAGATACGGGACGCGGAGCCGGACGTGCTCCTGGACTTCCTCAACCGGATGGAGTTCCGCACGCTCACGCGCAAGATCGCCGCGCGCTTCGACCGCGAGCCGCCCGCCATGGCCGAGGCCGCGCCCGTCGCGGATGCCCCCGCGGCATCCGAGGATGCGCCGATCGATCACGCGTCCTACGAAATCGTGCGGGGCGCGGCCGCGCTGCAGATCTGGCTGGACCGGATCGCCGCTGCGGGCATCGTGGCCATCGACACCGAGACGACCTCGCTGGACGAGATGCGTGCCGAACTGGTGGGTATATCGCTCGCAACCGAACCGGGCGCCGCCTGCTACGTCCCGTTGATGCATCGGTCCGGCGGCGGCGACCTGTTCGATGCGGAGACGCTGGCCGAGGGGCAGATGCCGAAGGTTGAGGCACTGGCGATGCTGAAGCCGATGCTGGAGGATCCGGCGATCCTGAAGGTCGGGCAGAACATGAAGTACGACTTCAAGATCTTTGCCCGCGAGGGGATCGAGGTCGGCCCGCTGGACGACACGATGCTTCTGTCCTACGCGCAGCATGGCGGGTTGCACGCGCATGGCATGGACACGCTGGCGGATCGCTACCTGAACCATCAGCCGATCCCGATCAAGACGCTGATCGGGTCGGGCAAGTCTCAGGTCACCTTCGACCGGGTCGAGATCGACCGCGCCGCGCCCTATGCCGCCGAAGATGCGGACGTGACGCTGCGCCTGCACCGCCTGTTCAAGCCGCGCCTGCATTCCGCGCGTGTCACGCAGGTCTACGAGACACTTGAGCGCCCGCTCGTCCCGGTGCTGGCGCGGATGGAGATGGCGGGGGTCGAGGTCGACCGCGACGTGCTGAGCCGGATGTCGGGCGCCTTCGCGCAGAAGATGGCGGCGCTAGAGGAGGACATCCACGCCAAGGCAGGCCGCCCCTTCAACGTCGGATCGCCCTCGCAACTGGGCGAGATCCTGTTCGGCGAGCTGGGTCTGGCCGGCGGCAAGAAGACCAAGACCGGCGCCTGGGGCACCGGGGCCGACGTGCTGGAGGATCTGGCGACCGAGCACGACCTGCCCCGCCTGATCCTGGACTGGCGGCAGATATCGAAGCTGAAGTCCACCTATACGGACGCGCTGCAGGTGCATATCCACCCCAATACGGGGCGCGTCCACACGTCCTATTCGATCGCGGGCGCGAACACCGGTCGCCTCGCCTCGACCGATCCGAACCTGCAGAACATCCCCGTCCGGACCGAGGAGGGGCGCCGTATCCGCGAGGCCTTCGTGGCTCCCGAGGGGCGGGTGCTGGTGTCGCTCGACTATTCGCAGATCGAGCTGCGCATCCTGGCGCATGTCGCCGGCATCGACGAGCTGAAGCAGGCGTTCCGCGAAGGCCAGGACATCCACGCGATCACGGCGAGCCAGATGTTCGGCGTGCCGCTGGACCAGATGACGCCCGAGGTGCGCCGCCAGGCCAAGGCGATCAATTTCGGCGTGATCTACGGCATCAGCGGGTTCGGCCTTGCCCGCAACCTGCGGATCCCGCGGGCCGAGGCGCAGGCCTTCATCGACACCTATTTCGAGCGGTTCCCCGGCATCCGCGCCTATATGGACGACACGGTGGCCTTCGCGAAGAAGCACGACCGCGTCGAGACCCTGTTCGGCCGCCGCATCCACACGCCGGAGATCAACGCGCGCGGCCCCGGTGCGGGGTTCGCCAAGCGCGCCGCGATCAACGCCCCGATCCAGGGCACGGCCGCCGACGTCATCCGCCGCGCGATGGTGCGGATGGAGGACGCGATCGTAGGGCTGGACGCGAAGATGCTGCTGCAGGTCCACGACGAATTGCTGTTCGAGGTGGCCGAGGCGGATGTCGACGCCCTGATCGACCGCGCGCGCGACGTGATGGAGGGGGCGAACATGCCGGTCGTCGACCTATCGGTGCCGCTGGTGGTCGATGCGGGGCAGGGCCGGACCTGGGCGGAGGCGCATTGATGCCGGACCGCGCGATGGATCGGGACGATGCGGACGCCCTCGCCACGACGCGACCGCGCGCCTCGGATGCCGCAGGGGGTCGCGACGTCCTTGCCCTTCCTCTGGCGCAAATACCTCACGGGGGTCCGGGGGCGTGACGCCCCCGGCGGGACGACACGGGCCGGACGTCATCGTTCTGCGCGACGCCCCTCCCCGCAGCCGTCCCGTCCCGGAGCCACGGATATGCTGATCGCGTTCAACAAGCCGATGAACGTGCTGAGCCAGTTCACAGACGAGGGGAAATGGCCCGGCCTGAAACGCTGGATCGACGTCGCCGGCGTCTATGCCGCCGGACGGTTGGATCGCGACAGCGAGGGCCTGCTGATCCTGACCGATGACGGGCGGATGCAGGCGCGGCTCACCGACCCGGCGCGGCGGACGCCCAAGACCTATCTCGCGCAGGTGGAGGGCCGGCCCCAACCGAGCGCGCTGGAGGCATTGCGCGGCGGCGTGACGCTGAAAGACGGCGCAACCCGGCCGGCGGAGGTCGCCGCCGTCGACGCGCCCGACTGGCTCTGGCCGCGCGACCCGCCGGTGCGGATGCGCAAGACGGTGCCGGACGCCTGGCTGCGCCTGACCATCACCGAGGGGCGCAACCGTCAGGTCCGGCGCATGTGCGCCCATGTCGGCCTGCCGGTGCTGCGCCTGGTCCGCTGGCAAGTGGGTGACTGGACGCTGGACGGGCTGGCGCCGGGCACTTGGCAGGCGATATGACGGATTTTCCCGACCTCACCGTCGCCTCGCGGGCCGAGTTGCGCGAATGGCTGGCACGGAACCACGACCGGTCGGGATCGATCTGGCTGGCCACCTACAAGGCGCATCACCCCGATCACCTGCCATGGGGCGAGGTCGTGGAGGAACTGCTGTGCTGGGGCTGGGTCGATGCCGTCGTGCGGCGGGTCGACGCGGATCGCTCGGCACACCGGGTCGCGCCGCGTCGCGAGACCTCGACCTGGTCGGCGGTGAACAAGCGCCTGGTCGCGAAGGCGCGCGCGACGGGCGCGATGACGCCCGCGGGCGAGGCCAGGATCGCGGCGGCGCGGGCCAACGGCATGTGGGCCTTCCTCGACGATGTCGAGGCCGGCATCGTGCCCGAGGACCTGGACGCGGCCCTGGGCGATCTGCGTGCCGTGTGGGACGATTGGCCGCGCAGCGTGACGCGCGGCACGCTGGGCTGGATCAAATCTGCCAAGACCGCGCCCACACGGGCGAAGCGCATCGCCGATGTGGTCGAAAGTGCCGGTCGCGGCCTTCGCCCCAGCCCGTTCCGGGGTGGAACCGGGTCCTGACCGCCCCAGTTGTCGGGGGACCCATCAGGAGAAGACCATGTCCGATACCGCCACCATGCCGCTGCCCGGCCGGCGCGCGCCCGATCTGCATCTGGAACTGATCATCGGTGCCGAATGGGACCTGGCCGACCAATCGCCCGGCGCCTTTACCATGATCGTGTTCTATCGCGGCCTGCACTGCCCGATCTGCAAGGCGTACCTGTCGGACCTGCGGGGCATGTACGACGATTTCCTGTCGAAGGGAGTGGAGGTCGTCAACGTCTCGATGGACGCCGAGGAGCGGGCCAGGGAGGCGCATGAGGAATGGGGGCTGGAGCCCATCCCGATGGCGCATTCGCTGACCGAGGATCAGGCGCGGGCCTGGGGCCTCTACCTCTCGGCGGCGCGGAGCGAGAAGGAGCCGGACGTGTTCGCGGAACCGGGCCTGTTCCTCGTGAAGCCCGACGGCACCCTATACATGGCCGAGATGTCGAGCGCGCCCTTCGTTCGGCCCGACCTGAAGCTGCTGCTGTCGAAACTCGACTTCATCGCCGACAAGGATTACCCGCCCCGCGGCACGCATCGCGGCTGACGTCTCGGGGGCGTCTTGCGGGGCGCGCGCGCCTCTGGAACAGTCGCGCGATGGACGGCGAGGGGATCACCGGAACGGGACGCGGCGATCCGCTGGCCCGCGTCACCGCGATGGCGCATCGCGCGATTGCGGCGCTGGACCTGCCGCCGGACGGCTGGTCCATGACCAGGCTGGGCCTACACGATGATGACCAGCTGGTGCGGGCCGTCCTGCGTCTCGATCGCGCGGGGTTGCCGTCGATGGTGGTCAAGGCCCAGCTTCGACCCGCCAATCCTGCGGAGTTCGCCTCCGACGTCGCGCGCAATGCCGCCGCCTATGACGCCTTCCCCCGTTCGCGCGACCTGGGCATGCCCGAGGTGCTGTGGCGCGACGACGCGGGGATGGCCTGCGCGACCCGCTACATTCCGGGCCTGCGGATGTCGCAGGCGATGCGGCGGACCTGGCATGGGGAACGCCTGACCCTGCTCACGGGGACGGGACGATGGCTGGCGGCGCTGCATCGATCGGGCGACCCGGGGCGGGCGCCGTTCCACCCGCGCGGCGCCGTGCAGCAATGGCGCCAGAAGGCTGAGGCGGTGCGCGCCCGGACGGAACGTGTCGCCGCGCGCCCGCTGTTCCTGGGCCTCGCCGCCGACCTGCGTCGGCGCGCGGGGCAGCTGGCCGCGGACGGGCCGTTCGACGTGCCTTATGCCCTGCCGCATGGCGACGCGCATCTGGGCAATTTCATCCGCGGCGAGGCCGGCGGCACCTGGGGTTTCGACCTCTACCCGCATGGTTGGCGCCCCGTGGCCATCGACGTGGCGAAACTGCTGACGGATTTCACCACGCTGTTCCATTTTCCCGACGAGATATCGGCGGAGCATCCCATCCCGCCCGAGACGCTGGCGGCCTTCATGCGCGGCTACGACCTGCTGCCCATGGACGACCCGGCGCTGGACCTGCTGGTCCGGGCGGAACTTCTACGCATCCTGTCCACCGTGCCCGCCGACCCGGCGCGGCGCAGCCACGGCAAGACCCGCACGCTGGACCGCCTGCTGCCGATCCTGAAGCGCCTGGCCGAGACTAGCCCAGGGCGTCGGCGTCGATGATCGCGAAGAACGTGCCGCCGGATCGGATGCCGAACTGGCCCCCGGACCGCTCGCCCAGCTCCACCAGGCGGTAGAAGGACTTGCGGTCGATCAACGCCTCCAGACCCCGACGCACTTCGACATAGGGGGCGGGTTCGCCGTCTTCGGCTAGATCGACGCGGATCGGGTGTTCGGGTCCGGCCGCCACGCGGTCGCCGACATTGGTCTCGAAGGTGACGACGCCGTCGGCCACCTCGAAGTCGATGGCGACGAAAGGCGTGTCTTCGACGGTGAGGCCCACCTTCTCGACCGGGGTGACCAGGAAATGCCGGTCCCCCTCCTTCTTCAGGATCGAGGCGAAGAGTCGCACGAGCGCGGGCCGCCCGATCGGCGTGCCCTCATGGATCCAGGTGCCGTCGCGCTTGATGGTGATGTCGATCTCGCCGCAATAGGGCGGGTCCCACAGATGCACCGGCGGCGGCCCCTTGGCGCTCTTGCCAGCGGCGGCCTGCGCCGATTGCAGGAACGCCGCCGAGGAGGTCACGCGATCTTGTCCGCCCATTGCCCTTTGCCCCCCGATCCGTCAGCCATACCTAAGATCAACAGACAACCCGGGCGGGAGCAATGCAATGGCCGATGATCTTCTAGCCGAAATCGAGAGCCTGGGCCTCAGGCTGGGCGAGGCGCGGCAGGCCGTCGCCACCCGCATCATCGGCCAGGACCGCGTGGTGGAGCTTTCGCTGGCGGCGATGCTGTCGGGGGGGCACGCACTGCTGATGGGTCTGCCCGGTCTTGGCAAGACGCGGCTGGTCGAGACGCTGGCCACGGTGATGGGCCTGCAGGGCAGCCGCATCCAGTTCACGCCCGATCTGATGCCCGCCGACATCCTGGGCTCCGAAGTGCTGGAGACCGGCCCCGATGGCAGCCGCGCGTTCCGCTATATCGAGGGGCCGATCTTCGCCCAGCTGCTGATGGCCGACGAGATCAACCGCGCCAGTCCCCGCACCCAATCGGCGCTTCTGCAGGCCATGCAGGAGCGCGAGGTGACCGTGGCCGGCCAGACCCGCAGGCTGCCCGCCCCGTTCCACGTGCTGGCCACGCAGAATCCGATCGAGCAGGAGGGGACCTATCCCCTGCCCGAGGCGCAGCTGGACCGGTTCCTCGTCAAGATCGACGTGGCCTATCCCGACCGCGACACCGAACGCGACATCGTGCTGGCCACCACCGGCGCGACCGAGGCCGAAGCGCTGGCGGTCTTCGATCCCGCCGCCCTGATCGCCGCGCAGGGTGTTGTGCGGCGGATGCCGGTGGGCGACAGCGTGGTGGACCTGATCCTCGACCTGGTGCGGGCCTGCCGGCCGGATGGGACGGACGCGCCGGATGCCGTGCGCCGTCACGTCGCCTGGGGCCCCGGACCCCGCGCCGCGCAGGCGCTGATGTTGCTGGCGCGCGCCCAGGCCCTGTTGGAGGGACGGCTGGCGCCCGACGCCTCCGACGTGTCCCGCCTCGCGCGGCCCGTTCTGGGGCACCGCATGGCGCTGTCCTTCGCCGCGCGCGCCGAGGGGGTCGTGCTGGACGAGGTGATCGACGAGGTCACGGCCCGCGTCACCCGCGTCGAACGGGCGGCCTAGACGGTTTGGCGGGCGAGACGCTCCATACGCCGGCGACCCTGCGCGCCCGGTCCGAGGGCATCGCCGCCGGGCTGCCGGGCCTTCTGATGTCGGCCGAGCGGCTGGCCGCGACGATCCTTCTCGGCGAACATGGCCGCAAGCGGGCCGGTCCCGGCGACGCATTCTGGCAGTTCCGGTCGGCGCAGCCGGGCGATGCGCGCCGCGCCATCGACTGGCGGCAATCGGCGCGCGGCGACGCGCACTACGTGCGCGAGACCGAGTGGCAGGCGGCGCAGACACTGATGCTGTGGGTCGACGACGCGGCATCGATGTCCTTCGCCGCCGCCGGACGCCCGTCCAAGCTGCGCCGGGCGCAGACGTTGGCGCTGGCGCTTGCCGTGCTGGCCGTGAAGGCCGGCGAGCGGACCGGCCTCGCCGCGCTGCCCGAGCCGCCGCGCGGCGGGCGTGCGCAGTTGATCCGCATGGCCGACGCGCTGATGGAGGGGGGCGAGGTGCCCGATTACGGCGCGCCGCGTCCCCGGGTGATGCCGATGGGATCGCGCGCGGTGTTTCTGTCGGACTTCCTGGGCCCGCCTGAGCCGGTGGCCGAGGCGCTGACCGCCGCCGCCGACCGGGGCGTGCGCGGCGTGCTGGTCCAGATCCTCGACCCCGAGGAGGAGGCGTTCCCCTATGACGGCCGCACCGTGTTCGAGAGCATGTCCGGCGCCGTCCGGTTCGAGACGCTGAAGGCCGGGCGCCTGCGCGAGGACTACCTCGACCGGCTGGCGACGCGGCGCGCGGCGCTGCGCGACCTGTGCGCCCGAACCGGCTGGCGGTTCCATCTGCACCATACCGATGCATCGGCCGAGGCGGCGCTCCTGTCGCTCTACACCGTGCTGGAACGCGGACGGTGAGCGCGCTGGCCTTCACCGCGCCGCTCCTGCTGTTGGGGCTGTTGCTGCTGCCGATCCTGTGGTGGCTGCTGCGCGCGGTGCCGCCCGCACCGATCCGGCGGCGGTTTCCGGGCATCGTGCTGCTGCTCGGCCTGAAGGACGACGAAAGCCAGACCGCGACGACGCCATGGTGGCTCCTGGCGCTGCGGATGCTGGCGCTCGCGGCGGTGATCGTGGGGTTCGCCGGGCCGGTCCTGAACCCGCGTCAGGCGGGCACCGGCGCCGGCCCGCTGCTCATCGTGATGGATGCGAGCTGGGCTTCTGCCCGCGACTGGCCCGCGCGCACCGCCAAGGTGGAACAGATGCTGCGCGATGCCGCCCGCGCCGGGCGTCTGGCCGCCGTGCTGCCCCTGACCGACCCGCTGCCCGACGAGATCCCGTGGCAATCTGCCGCCGCCTGGGTGGAGCGTCTGCCTTCCGTCACACCGCGCGCCTGGGCGCCGGACTATGCCGGACTGTCCGAGCTGGATCTGGACGGGGCGGAGGTCGTCTGGGTCTCCGACGGCCTGGCCCGCGACGGGCGCGATGCCCTGCCCGCCCGCGTGATCGAAAGCACGCGCCCCGTTCTGGGCCTGACGCCCGCGACCTATGCGGACGGACTGATCACCCTACGGGCCGTCCGCGCCGGAGACACGACCGCGCGCGGCGTCGACCTGCGCGCCATCGGCCCCGGCCCGAACGGCGCGCTGACACAGCTTGGCGTCGCCACCGCAACGTTCGAGGCCGGCGCGGACGCGGCGGAGGTGCAGCTGTCCCTGCCGCCCGAGCTGCGCAACCGCGTCGCCCGGTTCGAGATCGCGGGCGAGCGGAGCGCCGGCGCGATCAGCCTGACTGACGACAGCCTCGCCCGGCGCGAGGTCGCGCTCCTGACGCAGGCCGAAGATGAGTCGCAGGACCTGCTCTCGCCGCTCTACTACCTGCGCCGCGCGCTGGAGCCGACGGCCGATCTGATCGAGGGCGATCTGGCCACGCTCCTGCCGGCGAACCCGGACGTTCTGGTCATGGCCGACGTCGCCCGCCTGTCCCCGGCCGAGACGCAGGACGTCACCGAATGGGTCGACGGCGGGGGACTCCTTTTGCGCTTCGCCGGACCGCGCCTCGCCGCCTCCGACATCTCGCGTGCGGAGGAAGATCCGCTGATGCCGGTCCGCCTGCGCTCGGGTGGGCGCACGGTGGGGGGCGCGCTGTCCTGGGGGGAACCCAAGATATTGCGCCCGTTCGACGAGGCGTCGCCCTTCTTCGGCCTCGACGTCACCGGCGAGGTTTCGGTGACCAGCCAGATCGTCGCGCAGCCCGACCCGACGCTGGCCGACCGCACGCTGGCCGCGCTGGCCGACGGCACGCCGCTGGTGACGCGCAAGCCGGTGGGGCAGGGGCAGGTCGTGCTGTTCCATGTGACCGCCAATGCCGAATGGTCGAACCTGCCGCTTTCGGGCCTGTTCGTGCAGATGCTGGAACGGCTGGCCGTCTCCACCCGTCCCGCGGCGCTTTCGGCCGAGGCGCTGGAGGGCACGACCTGGGTGCCGCGCGTCGTCCTCGACGGGTTCGGCACGGCGCGCGACGCGGGCACTTTGGCCGGCATTCCAGGCGAGAGCATCGTCGACCCGGTGCCGTCCCCCGACCTGCCGCCGGGCGTCTACGAGGGGCCGGGGCAGAGCCTGGCCGTCAACGTCCTCGCCTCCGGCGCCACGCTGGCCACCGCGACCTGGCCCGCCGGCACCGCGATTGAGGGGCTGACGCGCGAGGCCGAGACGAACCTGACGCCCTGGCTGCTGGCGGCGGCGCTGTTGCTGCTGACGCTCGATGCGATCGCGTCGCTCTGGTTGGGCGGACGGCTGCGGCGGGGGGCGGTCGCGATGCTGGCGGGCCTGATGCTCCTGTCGACGCCGCCCGAGGCGCGCGCGCAGGACGGCAATGCCGGCGTCCCGTCCGAGGTCGCGCTGGCCTATGTCCGCACCGGTGATCCTTCCCTCGACGAGGTATCCGAGGCCGGGCTTCGCGGGCTGTCCACCGTCCTGACACAGCGCACCTCGGTCGAGCCGGAGGCGCCGCGCGGCGTCGATCTGGAAACGGACGAGCTGGCCTTCTATCCGCTCCTCTACTGGCCCGTGACCGAGGCGCAGCCGACGCCGTCGGACGAGGCCTATGCGCGCCTGAACCGCTACCTTCGCGGCGGCGGCATGATCGTGTTCGACACCCGCGACGCCGATCTGGGCGGCTTCGGCTCCTCCTCGCCCGCCTCGCAGCGCCTGCGCGATCTGGCCGCGCCGCTCGATATCCCGCCGCTGGAGCCGCTGCCCGACGATCACGTCATGACGCGCGCCTTCTATCTGCTTCAGGATTACCCGGGCCGCTACAATTCGCGCGACGTCTGGATCGAGGCCGCCCCGCCCGAGGAGGCGGTGGAGGGCATGCCCTTCCGCAACCTGAACGACGGCGTGACGCCTGTGGTGATCGGCGCCAACGACTGGGCTGCCGCCTGGGCCGTCGATCAGGGCGGCCGCGCGCTCCTGCCCGTGGGCCGCGGCTATGCCGGCGAACAGCAGCGCGAGATCGCCTATCGCTTCGGCGTGAACCTTGTGATGCACGTCCTGTCGGGCAACTACAAATCCGACCAGGTGCACGTGCCCGCCCTGCTCGACCGGCTGGGGAACTGACATGACGCGCCAGATCATCCTCGACCCGATGCTGCCATGGCCCCTGATCGCGGGGCTGGTCGCCATCGCGCTGCTGGCCTGCCTCCTGGCGGCGTTCCGGGGCCTGCCGGGCTGGTGGCTGCGCGCGCTGGGCGTGGGCGTGCTGGCCGCGGCGTTGCTGGACCCGAGCCTGCAGACCGAGGATCGGGAGCCACTGTCCGACATCCTGCTGATCGCGGTGGACGAG
This sequence comes from Jannaschia sp. S6380, assembly GCF_023015695.1. Lineage (NCBI taxonomy): Bacteria > Pseudomonadati > Pseudomonadota > Alphaproteobacteria > Rhodobacterales > Roseobacteraceae > Jannaschia > Jannaschia sp. S6380. The sequence goes on along the minus strand of NZ_JALKAS010000001.1, from coordinate 2,243,646 downwards.
AGCGCGAGCCAGGGCCTCTCCGACCGCCGCGACCAGACCGAGGCCGCCCTGGCCGACCTGTTGGACGAGGCGCGGGCCGATGGGCTCGACACCCGCGTCGCGCGCGTGGTCGACGGCGAGGGCGACGAGGGAACGCTGGTCATGGCCGCCCTGTCGGAGATGCTGGCCGAGGTGCCGCGCGACCGTGTCGCCGGGGCCGTCGTCATCTCGGACGGGCGGGTGCATGACGCGGGTGCCGCGCCCGATCTGCCGGCGCCGCTGCATCTGTTGCGGACCGGGCGCGACACCGACTGGGACCGGCGCCTGATCGTGTCGAACGCGCCCAGCTTCGCGATCCTCGACGAGGAATTCACGATCACCCTGCGGATCGAGGATCAGGGCGACGTACCCGACGGAATCGCCGACACCGCCGATATCGTCCTGGCCATCGATGGCGGCCAGCCACGTGCCTATCGCATCCCGGTGGGCGAGGATCTGCAACTGCCCGTGGTCCTGCCGCATGGCGGCCGCAACGTGATCGAGTTCCGCGTGCCGGAGGCCGAGGGCGAGCTGACCGACCGCAACAATGCCGCGATCGTCCAGATCAACGGCGTGCGCGACCGCCTGCGCGTGCTTCTGGTCTCGGGAGAGCCGCATCCGGGGCAGCGGACCTGGCGCAACCTGCTCAAGGCGGATTCGGCGGTCGACCTCGTCCATTTCACCATCCTGCGGCCGCCGGGCAAGCAGGATGGCGTTCCCGTGACGGAGCTGAGCCTGATCGCCTTTCCGACGCGCGAGCTCTTCTCCGACAAGATCGACGAGTTCGACCTGATCATCTTCGACCGCTACCAGCGGCGCGGCATCCTGCCGTCGATCTACCTCGACAATGTCCGCCAATACGTCGAACAGGGCGGCGCGCTGCTGGTCGCGGCGGGGCCCGATTTCGCGTCCGCCGACAGCATCTATCGTTCGCCGCTGGCGCCGATCCTGCCCGCGCGGCCCACGGCCATCGTGCTTGACGAGGGGTTTCTGCCCGCGATCTCGGACCTTGGGGCCAAGCATCCGGTGACCGAGGGCCTGCCCGACGATTACGGCGAGGACGGCGCGCCCTGGGGCCGCTGGTTCCGTCAGGTGCAGGTCGAGACCCTGCCCGACACGCAGACCGTCATGGACGGCGCCGATGCGGAACCGCTCCTGATCCTCAACCGGGTCAAGGCGGGGCGCGTCGCGTTGCTGGGATCGGATCACGCCTGGCTCTGGGATCGCGGGTTCGAGGGCGGTGGGCCGCAGGCCGAGCTTCTGCGCCGTCTGGCCCACTGGCTGATGCAGGAGCCCGAGCTGGAGGAGGAGGCCCTGACCGCGACCGCGCTTGGGCAGGAGATCACGGTGACCCGTCGCACGCTGGGCGACGCGCCAGGCGCGGTGACGGTCACGGCGCCGGACGGGACCGAGAGCCAACTGACGCTGGAGGAGGAGGCGCCCGGCCGCTTCGTCGGACGCCTTGATGGGGCGGAGCAGGGACTTTACCGACTGACGGAGGGCGAGCGCAGCACGGTGATCGGCCTCGGCCCCGCCGCACCCCGCGAATTCGTGGAGACGATCGCCACCGACGCCGTCCTGACCGATGCGATCGACGCGCGGGAGGGTGGCGCCATCGCCGTCGAGGACGGCGCGCCCGACCTGCGCTCCGTGCGCGAGGGGCGGCGCGCCGCCGGGCGCGGCTGGATCGGCTGGACGCCGCGCGACGCCTATCTGACCGCCGATATCCGCATCCTGTCGCTGGTGCCGGCCTGGCTGTTCCTGCTTCTGGCGGCGGGGTTCGCGACCTGCGCCTGGCTGCGCGAAGGCCGGCGCTGAGGCCCATATATTCGACCGCTTGGACGGTTTTGTTTTTGCAATGATCCGGTTTTCATGCTGATGTCGCGGGCGGAGGACGGGGGGAGTCGTCCCCGCGACATTCGTTCAGGGAGGATGAACACAATGATGAACCGCCGTATGCTGACCGGACTTCTGGGCGGCGCCGCGCTCGGCCTGGCCGCGCTGCCCGTGCTTGCGCAGGAGGTGACGCTGAAGCTGCACCAGTTCCTGCCCGCGCAGGCCAACGTGCCGGTCCAGATCCTCGACGTCTGGGCCGACAATGTCGAGGAGGCGAGCGAGGGCCGCATCTCGGTAGAGCGCTTCCCGTCGATGCAGCTGGGCGGCACGCCCCCGGAACTGATGGATCAGGCGATCGACGGCGTGGCCGACGTGGTCTGGACCGTCGTCGGCTACACCCCCGGCCGCTATCCGCGCACCGAGGTGTTTGAACTGCCGTTCATGGTGTCCGATGCCGGCGCCGCCAGCAGTGCCTATTGGCAGATGTACGAGTCCGAGATGCAGGAGGAGTTCTCGAACGTCCACCTGCTGGGCGCCTGGGTCCACGGCCAGGGCCTGATCCATGCCGACAAAGAGATCCGCACGCCGGCCGACCTGCAGGGCGTCAAGGTCCGCGGTGCGTCGCGCATGGTGAACCAGCTTCTGGAGACGCTGGGCGCCACGCCGGTCGGCATGCCGATCCCGGCGGTGCCCGAGGCACTATCGAAGGGGGTCATCGATGCGACCACCATGCCGTGGGAGGTGACCGAGGCGCTGAAGGTGCCGGAACTGGTGACCTACCACACCGAGTTCGACGGCAACATGCTTTACACGGTGACCTTCGTTCTGGCGATGAACAAGGCGAAGTACGAGAGCCTGCCCGACGATCTGAAACAGGTGATCGACGACAATTCGGGGCTGGAGTTCTCGGTCTTCGCCGGGTCCACCCAGGCGGCCGCCGACGGGCCGTCGCGCCAACTGGCGGTGGATGCGGGCAACACCATCCTGACGCTGACCGAGGAGGAGGCGCAGGAATGGGTCGACGCGGCGCAGCCCGTCTATGACGCCTGGGTCGCCGAGATGGACGGCAAGGGCATCGACGGGCAGGCCCTGATCGACCAGGCCCGCGAACTGATGGACGCCTACGAGGGCTGACGTCATAAGGCGAAGCGGGGGGCCGCGCGGATGTCGCGCGGCCCCGTCGCATGGGGGACGGGCACATGCTGAGCCGCATCATCGAGGCGCTCGCGCGGGTCATGGCGATCCTCGGCGGTCTGGTCCTGACCGCGCTGATCGTGATGACTTGCCTGTCCGTCCTGGGCCGGTTCCTGAACGGTTGGCTGCACTCCGCGGGCCTGGGCGGCGTGGCCGAAGCCACGGGAATTGGGCCGATCAACGGCGATTTCGAGCTGGTCGAGGCAGGGATGGCCTTCACCATCTTCGCCTTCCTGCCGATCACGCAGCTGCGTGACGGGCATGCCTCGGTCGACATCTTCACGAACGCCCTGGGTGTGCGGGCGAACCGCGTGCTGGCCGTTCTCTGGTCGGCGCTGTTCGCGGCGGTCATGGTGCTGATCGCCTGGCAGCTGGGCCAGGGGACGCAGGCCAAGATGGCCTATGGCGAGACGACCTACCTGATCCAGTTCCCGATCTGGTGGGCCTATGCGGCGGCGCTGTCGGGCGCGGTCGTGGCGGCGCTGGTCGCGGTCTATGTCGCGCTCGTGCGGATCGTGGAGCTGGTCACCGGCGCGCCGATCCTCGCGCCCGGGGGGGCGTCGCATTGACCAACCTCGAAATCGGCCTGACCAGCTTCCCGGCGCTGCTGATCCTGATCTTCCTGCGCGTGCCGATCGGGCTGGCGATGTTCCTGACGGGGATTGTCGGCCTGTACCTCGTGACGGGCGGCAACCTCGTCGCGCTGTCGCGGTTGAAAAACGAGACCTATTCGACCTTCTCCTCCTACTCCCTTTCCATCGTGCCGATGTTCCTCCTGATGGGGCATTTCGCGACGCTGGGCGGCATGAGCCAGGCCCTGTTCCGCGCGGCCGAAGGGTTCCTGGGCCACCGGCGCGGGGGGGTCGCGATGGCGGCCATCGGCGCCTGCGCGGGGTTCGGCGCGATCTGCGGCTCGTCGCTGGCCACCGCCGCCACCATGGGCCGCGTGGCCCTGCCGGAATTGCGGCGCTACGGCTATGACGGCGGCTTCTCGACCGCGACGCTGGCGGCGGGGGGGACGCTGGGCATCCTGATTCCGCCTTCGGTCGTGCTGGTGATCTATGCCATCCTGACCGAACAGAACATCGCCAAGCTGTTCCTCGCGGCCTTCCTGCCGGGGCTTCTGGCGGCACTCGGCTATGTCATCGCGATCTCGGTCTATGTGCGGCTGAACCCCGGAGCGGCGGGCACGCGCGATGCGATCCCGATGGGCGAACGCTTCCGTCTGCTGGCGGCGGTCTGGCCGGTGCTGCTGGTCTTCGTCGCGGTCGTGGGCGGCATCTATGGCGGCATCTTCACGCCCACCGAGGGGGCCGCAGTCGGCGCGCTCGGCACCGGGCTGATCGCGCTCCTGAACGGGGGGCTGAACGGCCGGACCCTGATCGAGAGCTTCCTCGTCACCGCGAAATCCTCGGCGATGATCTTCTTCATCGTGCTGGGGGCCGCGATCTACAACGGCTTCCTCGCCCTGACCCAGGTTCCGCAGGAGATGTCGCAATGGGTCGTGGGCCAAGGCTTCGCGCCGATCACCGTGCTGGTCGTGATCCTCGTCTTCTACCTGATCTTCGGCTGCCTGATGGACTCGCTGTCGATGATCCTCCTGACGGTCCCGATCTTCTTTCCCGTCATCTCGGCGCTCGATTTCGGCATGTCGGCGGAGCATGTGGCGATCTGGTTCGGCATCCTCGTCCTGATCGTGGTCGAGGTCGGGCTGATCACGCCGCCGGTGGGCATGAACCTGTTCGTCATCAACGCGATGGATCGGGGCACCCCGATGCTGCAGACCTATCGCGCGGTGATGTTCTTCGTCGGCTCCGACATCGTGCGCGTGGCGATCCTGGTGGCGTTTCCGGCGATCACGCTGTTCCTGATATGACGCGCGGGGGCCAGCCCCCGCACCCCCGAGGTATTTCCGGCCAGAGGAAGATGGGATGTTCGACCTGAATGAACTCGCCGCGGCGGCGGACCTGGTGCACCGGACGGTGCCCGCTTCGCCGCAACTGAACTGGCCCCTGCTGGATGCCGCCACCGGCGCGCGGGTGATCGTGAAACACGAGAACCACCTGCCCACCGGCGCCTTCAAGGTGCGGGGCGGCGTGACCTTCATCGACTGGCTGCGCCGGTCCCATCCCGAAAGCCCCGGCATCGTCACGGCCACGCGCGGCAATCACGGCCAGAGCCAGGCGCGCGCGGCGGTGGCGGCCGGCCTGCGGGCCGTGGTCTACGTGCCCGAGGGCAACTCGCCCGAGAAGAACGCGGCGATGAAGGCCTGGGGGGCCGACCTGCGGGTGCATGGCGCCGATTTCGACGTCGCGCGGGAGGAGGCGTTCCGCGTGGCCGAAGCGGAGGGGCTGACCATCGTGCCGCCCTTCCACCGCGAGTTGGTGCGCGGCGTGGCGACCTATGGCGGGGAACTTCTGTCGGCGCATCCGGAGATCGAGGTGCTGTATGTGCCCATCGGCTGCGGCTCGGGCATCTGCGGCTGCATCGCCGCGCGGGATGCGCTGGACCACCGGGCCGAGATCGTGGGCGTCGTGTCCGAGAACGCGATGTGCGCCAAGTTGTCGGTCGAAGCCGGGCACCTGGTCGAGACCAATTCGGCGGACACCTTCGCCGACGGGATGGCCGTTCGGATGCCGGTGCAGGCCGCCTTCGACATCTATTCCAAGGGCGCCGCGCGGATCATATCGGTGTCGGATGCGGAGGTGGCGGAGGCGATCCGCCTTTACTGGACCGCAACGCACAACGCGGCGGAGGGCGCGGGCGCGGCCCCGCTGGCCGGCTTGATGCAGGAGCGGGACGCCATGTCGGGCCGGAATGTCGCCGTGATCCTGTGCGGCGGCAACATCGACGCGGGGCGCATGGCCACGGTCCTTCGGGGTGGGGTTCCGGCGGCCTGAGAACGGCCCGCGGCGAACGGGTGCACCGCTCAACCGCCGGGCCCCTCCGGCCCGTCCTGCAAGACGGCCCGGATCGCCGCCACCAGCCGGGGGCGCAGATCGTCGTCGCGGTTCGGTTGCAGCGCCGGATTGCCGATCAGATGACGGCCCACGTCCATCCCGGCCATCAGACCGAGCAGAAGCGCGGCCTTTTCCTCGGCGGCGGGCTCTCCTGCCAGATAGTCGGTCAGCAACCGTGTCAGCCGATCGCTGAGTTCCTCGCGCACGATTCGCGTCGCATCGGGCGAGGTCGACGAACGCAGGGCGGCGAACATGGGATCGGCCGCATCAGGCGATTTGCGCTTGGCCAGGATATGATCCGCGAGCGCCTCGGCGAAGCGCTCGCGGGGTAGCGCGAGCAGCGGGTCGAAATCGACGCACCCCTTCAGGGCCGCGCGGAACAGATCGGATTTCGGGCCGAAATAGCGGCTGACCAGGGCGACGTTGCACCCGGCGAGGGACGCAATCTCGCGCGTACCGACACCGTCGTACCCGCGCTGCGTGAAAAGCCGCTGTGCGGCATCGAGGATGGCCGCACGGGTGGCCTCGGCATCGCGGGGACGCGGCCTATTGGCGGTTTCTGGTCGGGTCACGAACCCTCCAACTCATTTAGTAAGCAGTCGTTGACTTGAATGTTCTGCATATGTAAGCGGACGTCGACTTGAGTAAGCAGTCGACGACATAGAGGCAAGGAGAACGTCATGGCACGCGAAGCCGCCCTTATCACGGGTGCCTCCGCCGGGATCGGCAAGGAGCTGGCCCGCATTCACGCCGCGCGGGGTGGCGACGTCATTCTCGTCGCCCGCTGCGAGGACGTGTTGCGGGAGTTGAAGGCCGAACTCGAACAGGCCCACGGAATCACGGCGCATGTCTTCGCGGCCGACTTAGGCAGCGTGGAGGGGACGCGTGAGCTTCACGCGCGGGTGCGGGCTGCCGGGCTGCCGGTGGACGTCCTGATCAACAATGCCGGCTTCAGCCATCACGGTGCGTTCCACGAGCTGGACCTCAACCGCGCGCTTTCCATCGTCGAACTCAACGTGAAATCGCTGATGACGCTGACGCGGCTGGTGCTGCCCGACATGGTGGCGCGCGGCGCGGGGCGCATCCTGAACGTGGGCTCCACCGCCGGCATGATCCCCGGGCCGCTGCAGGCGACCTACCACGCCTCCAAGGCGTTCGTGAATTCCTTCAGCCAAGCCATCGCCGAGGAGGTGGCCGACGCCGGTGTCACCGTCACGGTGCTGGCGCCGGGTGCGGTCGCCACCGAATTCTTCGAGCGCGCCGACATGGCGGACATGAAGGGCGTGCAACAGGGCGTCGCGCAGGCCTCGGATGTCGCGCGGATCGGATACGACGCCATGACGCGAGGAGAGCTGCTGGTCATCAGCGACCGCCGCTTGCGGTTCATGCTGAACTGGATGGTGCCGTTCCTGCCGCGTCGCCGCGTGCTGAAGATGGCGCGCGACTTCGGCGAAAAAACCGGCTGACGGCAGGCTGAGCGACCTCTAGTCCGGTGCGCCGAATTCCAGGCCACGGGGCAGGTGGTTGAACAATTCCAGCCGCGGGGGCTTGCCGTTCCCGAGGCGCAATGCACTGAGGCTCGCGGGGGCCACCGGAATGATATGCGCGGGGTCGAGCCCGAGATACCGTTGCAGGATCGCCCGGATCACGCCGCCATGGCAGACCACGAGCAGGTTTCGGCATGGAACGCGGCGCTCTCGCTCGATCACGCCGGACACCCGGTCGACGAAGGCCGTCCAGTTCTCGCCGCCCGGGGGCGCGGCGGTGCCGGCCCGCCAGCCCTGATAGGCGTCCTCGTCCTCGGCCCGGATGTCGTCGATGGCGCGACCCGTCCAGTCGCCCACGTCGATCTCGCGCAAGTCGCGGGTCAGGCGCGGCGCCGTCGCGCCGATGCGACGGGCGGTTTCGTGGACCCGCTCCAGGTCGGAGGAGACGGTGCGGCAGGGCGCGATCTCGGCGATCACGGGGCGCAGGGCATCCGCCTGTGCGGCACCCAGGCGCGACAGGGCGATGTCGGCCTGGCCCTGCAGGCGCCGTGCGGCGTTCCATTCCGATTGTCCGTGACGAACCAGCAGCAGGCGCATCAGCCGATCCTCTCGCCGTCGGGGCCGAACCAGCCGTCGGGTCGGGCCGGCAGGCAGAACTGGACCGTTTCCCCGATCCGGGCCGCGAGCGGGTCATCGACGACGGCCGTCAGCCGCAGGCCGTCGCGAAGACCGGTGACCATGGTGCGCCCGGCGATGACGCTCGTCTCGACCAGTTCCATGGGCAGCGTGGTCTCGGCTTCCTCGGAACCGACCGTCATGGTTTCCGCGCGGTACATCGCCATGCAGTCGTCCGCGGGTGGGGTCAGCGGCATGTGCTGCCCGCCGACCCTGTAGCCCGTGCCGTTCTTGACGACCGGAACCATGTTGCCCGGCGGCGTGCCGACGAAGGTGGCGACGAAGGCCGTCTCCGGCCGCTCGACCAGATCGGCGGGGGCGCCGAACTGTTGCACGCGGCCCTCGTTCATGACGGCGACATGGGTGGCCATGGTCATCGCCTCGATCTGGTCGTGGGTGACGTAGACCGTCGTCGCCCCCGTCGCACGGTGCAGCCGCATGAGTTCCGTCCGCATCTCGACCCGCAGCTTGGCATCCAGGTTCGACAGCGGCTCGTCGAACAGCAGGACCGACGGCTCGGGCGCGATGGTCCGGGCGATGGCCACGCGCTGCTGCTGCCCGCCCGAGATCTCGTTGGGGTATCGGGTGGCCAGCCGGTCGATATCGAGGAGCTTCAGGACCTCGGCGACGCGCGAGGCGCGC